>JBCCZC010000481.1:0-4048 GCA_039188505.1 Pseudomonadota bacterium
CGCGGCGGCGTGTCGGCGCTGAGCCGATAGCCACCCTCGGTCGTGGCGAAGATGACGTCGTCACCGAACGAAAAGACCCAAGCGTTGCCGGCGGGTACGCCATCGGCAGCATCCAGCGTGAGCGTCACCTCTGGCACCTGGGCAGCCCCCCACTCCAGCGCCTGGACCACGCCGGTGCCGGTGCCGACCCACACGCGCCCGTCGCCATCTTCGGCGATCGTGTCGGCCCGCTGGGTCACCCCCGGCACGAGGCCTCGATTCACCCAGCGGCCGTCGACCCGTTCGATCAGACCGAGCCCACTCTCGGTCCCCACGTACACCACCGGTCGGTGACGCGAGGCGACGACGTCGTAGCTGAAGGTGTCCTCGAAGACCGGCTCGACGGCGAGGACGGCAGGCGCTTCGAAGTCGATATCGACCTGATAGACGCCATTGGATCCCGCAAGCAGCACGCCGGACGCTGTGGCGAGGAGGCCGAAGAGTTCATTCTGGGGGACGTCCAGGAATCGGAGCTCGCCGGCGCCGGGATCATGCACCGCGAGCCCGCCGCTGCCCGCGAACATCCAGTGTCCGTCGACGCGGGCAATCCCCTCGACGTCCGTGAGTCCGAAACTCTCACCGTAGCGGCGCAGGGGCGACGCGAGCGCGATCCGCGTGATTGCGTTCTCCTGGCTGAGCCACAGCCCTCCCTGATGGTCGAGGCCAAGGCCCAGCGTGGTGTCGACGGGTAGCCCGTTGTCCGAATCCAGATGCACCAGCACCCGACCCGTGGCGTCGAGCTGAAACAGGCCGCCGTGGATCGTGCCGACGGCCAGGCTGCCGTCGGCCATCCGCTCGGCCGTGTAGGGCCAGGCCGTCGCGAGCGCCGCATCATCATTGAAAGGGCGAGGCCCCTCGGAATCGATGAGGAAAAGGCCGTCGGCGTAGGTACCGAGAAGCAGCGTGTCGCCGTCCCAGGGCAGGAGGAACGTCGCCTGGGTCCCCGGCGCCAGCGGCCAGCGCGGGTCCGGCGCGGGGCCCGGTGCCTCGTCATCGAAACCATCGAGGGGATAGATGGCATCGTCCACGAGCACGAATAAGCGGCCGTTGTGCACGAACACGATCCGAAATCGGTTGCCCCACGGGGAACGACTCGACAGCTTGCCATCGGCCCAGTGGAAGAGTCGGCCAGTGGTCTGGAAGATCACCTGCTCATCGAGGATGACGACCTGGCGGACGTCGCCGAAGGGCCGCTGGGACGCGGGGATCCGATCAGCGAGCGAGTGGAAGGCAAGCCCCCCCGCGGCATCCCGTTCGAACCAGCCGAAGTCGTCCTCCGATCCCACCCAGATCCGGCCGTCGTCGGCAACCTGAAAGGAGCGGATCCGGCCATTGTTGGGTGTGCCGTAGCGCCGCCAGTCCACGCCGTCGAAGACCAGCAGGCTGGATCCGCCGGCCACGTAGAGCAGGCCGTCGGGCCCCTGCGCTACATCCCAATTCTGCTTGTGGCCCTGGTAGTCGGCGACGCCGTAGCTCTCGATCCAGGGGAGACCGGGCGGTGGTTCCTGCGCCAGCGCGGGCACGGCGAGGAACGCCAACACGATCATCAGCCTGGCGGCGGCTGCCGGGCGCGCCAACCCATCCTCCCGACATGTCGTCACTCGAAGCTGTTCCGGAGCATCCGCGCGAATTCCTATCGTTCCCGCCGGTCGACGGCGACGTGGAAGCTAGCCCAGCAAGTTGCCGGCGGCAAGCGCGCCAACCGACGATGCTCGCCGGACCCACGTCCGCCCTTCGACACGCCATGGGCAGACCGGACCGATCGGGACGGATGTTGGCCCGAACACCGACATCGCGCTAGCCCTCGATTCAGGCGAATGGCTCGGACGGGCCGCCTCGCCGGAAAACGTCTGGACAGTGACATTCATGGAAAGTAAAGTTTAGCTGTCCAACGACCAGGGGGGTCGTGGCCCTGCAGGCTTCGAACGTGACTTCGATCCTGCAGCCACTATGACGGTGCGTCTGGGTTCCAGCCGCAGCAAGGGGAAATGATGGGCTTCCGCCACATGCAAGGCGCGCAGACCATGGCACCGGGGTCGGAATCCGAGCGGTCCGACCGCCGTGGCGGCCGGCCGTGCGCTACAGCGTTTCCCCTCAATCCACAGGCGGAAACCAACCGCTTCGAGCTCACCTCCCTTGCGCACCCTGCTGATCCCGCAGCCATCAGCGGTCATCAGCACCTCGACCAGCAGAACCTCGGCCCTTGCCAACGCCGCTCCAGGCGCCGGCCGCAGCAGTTTCGGATCAACCATCAAGGAGGGGACACAGCGTGTCAGAACCGTTCTTAGCCGAAATCCGCATCGTCGGATTCAACTTTGCGCCCAGGGGATGGGCGTTCTGCGACGGCCAGATACTCCCCATCAACCAGAACCAGTCGCTCTACTCGCTCCTCGGCACAACCTACGGTGGCGACGGTCGCACGTCCTTCGCGCTCCCGGACCTCAGGGGACGCACGCCCATCCACGTCGGGCAGAGCAACGGCGGTGCCGATCACAAGCTCGGGCAGAAGAGCGGGGAGGAGACCCATACCCTTACCACCGCCGAGATACCCCAGCACACGCACACGCAGGAGGCATCGAACGACACGGCAAACCAGCAGTTTCCAAACGGCAGACTGCTCGCCCGTTCCACGGCCACCGATCCGTTCTGGGTCAGTCCATCGCCACTGGTCGCTATGGCCGCGGGCGTGGTCTCGAACGCCGGCGGCGGACAGGCGCATGAAAACATGCAGCCCTACATCGCCCTCAACTTCGCGATCGCCCTGCGCGGTCTCTTCCCTTCCCGGAACTAGGAGGACTCACCATGTCAGAACCATTCGTTGGTGAAATCCGCATGTTCGCCGGCAATTTTGCCCCCCGGGGCTGGGCCTTCTGCGACGGGCAGCTGCTGGCCGTATCGCAGAATGACGCCCTTTTCTCCCTGCTCGGGACGATCTACGGCGGCGACGGCAGGACCACTTTCGGGCTGCCCGATGTTCGCGGTCGCCTGCCGATCCACGCGGGCTCGGGGCCCGGGCTCTCCCCCCGACGGCTGGGTGCGAAGGGAGGCGCCGAGAACGTGACCTTGACCGTCAACCAGCTGCCCAGCCACTCGCATCAGGCGCGCGCGACTGACGACACGAACCCGTCCGTCGATCCGCAGGGCATGGTGACGGGGCATCCGGTCAAGAACATCTACCGCAACCCGCCGGACCTCAGCCTCCCCATGGCCAGCGATGCCACGACCTCCGTCGGTGGCAGTCGATCGCACACCAATCTGATGCCGTTTCTCTGCATCAACTTCATCATCGCGCTGTTCGGAATCTATCCGACTCGCCAATAGGAGGTCATCATGTCCGAACCGTTTGTTGCAGAGATCCGGATCTTCGCTGGAAACTTCGCGCCGCGCGGCTGGGCCTTCTGCGATGGGCAGCTGCTGCCGATCTCGCAGAACACGTCCCTGTTCTCGCTGATTGGCACCACCTATGGCGGCGACGGTCGATCCACGACGGCGCTGCCCAACCTGCAGGGACGGGCACCGATGCACCCCGGCCGCGGCCCCGGCCTCACGGCCCGCCGCCTCGGCCAGCGCGGCGGTGTGGAGACGGTCACGCTCACCGAGGCCCAGTTGCCGAACCACAATCACGGTTTGCAGGGGTCAGGCCCCGCGAACTCGAACGTGCCGACCGATGCGGGCTATGGCACGAACCCGTCGGTACGGGCCTATCACGACGACACCAACCGCGTCGCCATGGCCGCAAACTCGCTCGACGAGACCGGCGGCAGCGGGCCACATAACAACCTGCAGCCCTTTCTGACGCTGAATTTCATCATTGCGCTGGTCGGCCTGTACCCGTCGCGGGGGTAGTGACCGAGCCAACGATTCGGACCGCCTCGGCGGTCCGAGCAACCCCTGCTGAGAGAGAAGTCGAATGAGCAAACCCGATGTCGTAGCATCCGCCATGTCAGCCTATTCGGATCAACCCGGCTTCATCGGGCTGGTCGTGGGTCAGGACCGAATCATCCCGGAC
>JBCCZC010000482.1:0-4039 GCA_039188505.1 Pseudomonadota bacterium
AAGTAGCGCGGCTCATCCAGCTCCAGCCGCCAGCCAGTCGGCGGCGGGGAGGCGAGAACCGGGCTCATGGGCACCAGCGGCAGCCGATCCACTTCGCAAACGGGCGACCCTCTGGCATTGGCGCTCGCCTCGTCGCAGACGAGCGATGCGGCGAGCAGCAGAATCGGTAGCGGCGCGAATCGCATGGCCTTACGGTGCCAGCGCGCCAGGCACCGGACAAGCGAATTTCGGCCCCGCCGGTCGGTCCTTACGTGACGTAGATCGCACTTTTCCGGCTCTCTCATTGCGACGAGGCGGCGTCGTGCCTTAGGTTCGAGGCACGTGCACTGGGGAAGCATGCGATGGATCGCACCGGTCTTCGGCCCGCCACGCGGGCTCTCTTCATCATTCTGTGCTGGCTGGCGCTGCCCGCGCAGGCTCAGATCTTCGTGTCCGGCTTCGAGAGAAACGAGGGGCAGGTCGCGCCCTTGACCGAGGCCGAGGCAGCCCGGTTCCTGACCCAGGCCACCTTCGGGCCAACCCTCGAGGAGATCGAGCGGCTTCAGGGCATGGGCATCGACGCCTGGCTCGACGAGCAGCTCGGTCTGCCGACCTCCGAGCAGTTGCCCTTCCTCGACGGTCTTATCGACGACGCGCTGAGCGCCGGCCAGGAGCCGCGCGTCTACCAGCAGCATCGTCAGGAGATCTGGTGGCGCAACGCGCTCGAGGAGCCCGACCAGCTCCGTCAGCGCATGGCCTTCGCCCTGTCCCAGATCCTCGTGATCTCGGATCAGAGCGGCGCGCTCGAGGGCAACCCGACCACGATCGCGCACTTCTACGACCTCCTCGCGGGCCATGCCTTCGGCAACTATCGCGACCTCCTGGAGGACGTCACGCTACACCCGGCGATGGGCCACTACCTGTCGATGTTCATGAACCGCAAGCCGGACGAGGTGCTCAATATCCGGCCGGACGAGAACTACGCGCGGGAGATCATGCAGCTCTTCAGCGTCGGCCTCGTGCAGCTGAACCCGGACGGCACGCCCGTTGACGGCTCGCCAGGCCAGGCGGGCGTCCAGACGGTGCCGACCTACGATCAGGATGTGATCCGCGGCTTTGCCCACGTGTTCACCGGCTGGAACTTCTCCACCTGCGAGGAGCTCGTGCCCATGGACAACGAGGAGGGCTTCAACTGGTGGGCGTGGATGTACTGCCCGTCCGGCCCCGACGAGTTGAACTGGCTGCAGCACCCCGGCTGGCGCACGCCCATGGAACCCTGGGGCGAAGGCAGCAGCCTCGGCGCGGTCTACCACGCGCAGGAAGGCCGCAAGCAGCTCCTCGACTACCCGGGCGTGTCGCTGCCGGCCGGCAGACTCCGGGCGGGCGGCACGCCGCGCTCGAACCTGCGAGCCGCGCTGGACAACGTCTTCAACCACCCGAACGTCGGCCCGTTCCTGGCCCAGCGGTTGATCCAGCGCTTCACCACCAGCAACCCGTCGCCGGCCTATGTCGCGCGCGTTGCAGCCGCCTTCGAAGACAACGGCCAGGGCATGCGCGGCGACCTCGGCGCGGTCGTGCGAGCCATCCTGCTCGACCCCGAGGCCCGCGACCCGGAGCAGGCGCCGGCGCATTTCGGCAAGCTGCGCGAGCCGCTGCTGCGCATCACGCAGCTCTGGCGCGCGCTCGACGGGGGCACGCAGAGCGGTCGGATCGAGGAGGGCTGGCCGGAGTACTACGGCGCGCAGGCGGTGCAGCGCTCGCCGACCGTGTTCAATTTCTACCTGCCGGACTACCAGCTGCCGGGCGAGATCGCCCAGTCGGGGCTCCTGTCGCCGGAATTCCAGATCACGACGGACACGTTCATCACCCGCCTCACGAACGAGATCGGCGGCAAGGTGTTCTGGGCCTACCAGGGCAATCCCTGGATCGAGGATTGGGATCCGGTCGCGGTCAATCTCGATCGGGAGTTTGCCATGGCGGGGAACGCGCGGCGGCTCGTGAACCACATCGATCTGCTCTTCCTCGCCGGCAACATGTCGCGCGGGATGCGCACCATCCTCATCGATCACATCGAGGACATCGAGCCGGAATCCTGGGAGGGCTGGCGCCGGGAGCGCGTCCAGGACGCCCTCTGGCTGGTGCTGACCTCACCGGAATACGTGGTGGAGAAGTGACATGACGAAGACGACGCGACGCCGCTTTCTCCGGCAGTTCCTCGGCGCCACGGCCGGAAGCGCCGCTTTCGGCTCGGCCTTCGGCAAGCTGCAGCTCGCCATGGGCAGCGCACCGAAATTCCTCCGGGGCTCGACACAAGACTACCGGGCGCTGGTCTGCATCGACCTCGCCGGCGGCAACGACTCCTTCAACACGGTCGTACCGATGAACGCGGGGGTGCATGCGACCTACGCGGCCACCCGCGGCAACCTGACGGTGCCCCGCAGCTCGATTCTTTCGCTCGCCGGCCAGGATTACGGACTGCACCCGCAGCTGCCCGGCCTCCAGTCGATGTTCAACGGGGGGCAGGCGGCCATCGTCGCCAACGTTGGACCGCTCGTGCGGCCGGTGAACAAGGCGCTCTACGAGCAGCCCGGAACGCCGCTGCCGCCGCAGCTCTACTCGCACTCGGACCAGTCCGTTCTCTGGCAGACCCCGCGCGCGGATATCACGACTCGGCGCGGCTGGGGCGGTCGCCTCGCGGACCTGTTCGCCGCCAGCAACGACAACAACGTCCTGTCGATGAACGTGTCGCTGGACGGCGAGAACGTGTTCCAGGCGGGCGATTTCGTCTCGCCGTACTTCATGTCGCCATTCGGGGTCGAGGAGATCGACCCGGTCGACACCGGCGGCGCCAACTGCGGTGGCGAGCGGGGCTGGAACCGGCGCCGCTGCGAGTCCTTCCTCGCCATCCGTGATCTCGCCCACGAGCATCCCTTCGAGCGCGCCTACGCGGGCCTCGTCCGCAACACCATGGCGACTTCCGCCCAGGTGAAGGAGGCGATCGAACTCTTCCCCGCGACCGACGCGGTCTTCCGCCCGTTCTGGGACCGCGCCGGCGTTCCCTGGGATCCGGAGGACGACGGCGCCCTGCCCTGGCTCTCGCGCCAGCTCCTGATGATCGCTCGCGTTATCCGGGCGCGGACCGATCTGAGCATGAGCCGGCAGCTCTTCTTCGCGCGTATCGGCGGCTTCGACACCCACGCGGCGCAGGCGCAGGACCACCCCGGCCTGCTGGCCGATCTGGACGCGGCCATCAGCGCCTTCTACGACGTCCTCGGCGCACCCCAGTACCAGCTCGGTGACTCGGTCACGACCTTCACCGTGTCGGAGTTCGGCCGCACCCTGACCAACAATGGGGACGGCACCGACCACGGCTGGGGCGGCCACCACTTCGTCTTCGGCGGTGCCGTCAACGGTGGCGAGATCTACGGCCGCATGCCGAGCCTCGAGGCGCCGCAGTTCAATCCGGACGACGCCGGCTGGGGCCAGATCATCCCGTCGCTCTCGGTCGACCAGTACGCGGCAACCCTGGCGAGCTGGTTCGGGCTGTCGCCGTCGGATCGCGACGCGATCTTTCCGAACCTCGGCTTCATGGATGGGCCGTTGGTCTCGATCGAAGGCCCGGATCTGGGATTCATCAACCCGGCCTGAACTGGAACTCATTGCCGGATCGGGTGATCGGTCTCGAAGCTGCTCGCGTGGCCCTTTGCGTCCGTCCAGTGGGCTTTTTGAGTGACGGCCTTGACGCCCACCCGCCGAAGATTCGCCCCGGCTGGGAATGTCCAGCGCGGTCAATATGGGGCGCCCGAGAGGTCGTCTTGCCGACACATTCCGACAGCTGCGATCGGGCCCGGACTTCGAGCGGACTGCGCGTCAACCTTTTCCCGAGCCGTAGCCGTTCGATCTACAGGCCTCGACGGTCGCCCGAAGTCGGGCGTGCGTGCGTGCAGGATGACGCTCGAGGTCGGCTTCCAGGAAGTTTCGATGGCGCTCCAGCTT
Organism: Pseudomonadota bacterium; assembly: GCA_039188505.1. Lineage (GTDB taxonomy): Bacteria > Pseudomonadota > Gammaproteobacteria > Xanthomonadales > SZUA-38 > JBCCZC01. The sequence goes on from JBCCZC010000482.1 coordinate 3,976, forward strand.
CGCCGCCAGAGCCTCTTGCGCCACCTCCCGGGAATCGTTGTCCCTGCGTCCCTGCCGTTCATCA
>JBCCZC010000483.1:0-4027 GCA_039188505.1 Pseudomonadota bacterium
AGGCGATCTGGCTCAGCACCAGGAAGATGTCCACGCCGACGCCGTCGTTGAAGAGCGAGTCGCCGGTGATCTTCGTCTCGAGGCGTTTCGGGGCGCCCACCTTCTTGAGGATGCCCAGGACGGCAATGGGATCCGTCGGTGAGATCAGCGCGCCAAAGGTCAGGCAGACCAGCAGGGGCAGGCCGATGCCCAGCGCCTCGAAGAGGCCGTAAGCGCCGAAGCCGACGAGCAGCGTCGACAGCGCGACGCCGATCGTCGCGAGCACGACGATCACGAACCGCTGGGCCCAGAGGTCCGAGAGGTTGACGTGGAGGGCGCCGGCAAAGAGGAGATAGCTCAGCATGCCGTGCATCAGCGTGCGGTCGAAGTCGACCGCGCCGAGCATCGCTTCCGCCTGCCGTTCGAGGGGCAGACCGAGCGTGCTCAGGATCATCAGCGTCAGCGACAGCACGAGCGCGAGCATCATGATGCCGATGGCGGCCGGCAGCTTCAGAAAACGCTCGTTCAGGAAAGCGAGCAGCGCCGTCAGCGTGGTGACGATCGCAATGAGGTTGTAGGCGTCCATTCGTCTCCCCACTGGACATTCGCGGAAGAAGGACCGGCGCGGGGCGGTCCCTCGGTAACCGAGGTCGACTGTAGCGGAGTCGCTGCCCGCAGACTACGGATCCGGAATGATCGCCCGCGACCGAGCCTGTACCACGTCGACGGTGAGCGCCGACCGCGTTGAGTTGGATGTTGTGGCCACTCTCGGCGGCAACGGCAGCTGAACCTTGCGCGCCGTCTGCTCAGGCTCAGACGGGCTCGCCCGTAGCGCGCGGCCGGCCCTGTCGCTCGCTGACTGCACGGCCCTCGAGATATTGGCTCACGAGGCCGGCATAGCGATCGCGACCCGCGTCGGACCAGCGGAGCGCGCCGCCGGAGTCGGTCGCCAGATGCAGCACAGGATCGAACCGCTCGAGGAGCTTATGGCGCTCCTCGTAGTTCCGTGCCTCGGGGGAGCAGTGGAAGAAGCTCTCGACGGCGGTTTCTGCATAGTGCCAGCGCCCGTCGATGGCGGCGCTGAGCTTCGCCATCCAGGCGGCCATCGCCATGCGCGTCTCATAGCTCACGTATCGGGCCACCCGAAGATCGGCCGCAAGCTGGTCGGGGTCAGGGGTGGTTCCCGGCCGCAGCGAAGCGCCGTAGCTGATCAGCCGGTCGCCACCGCCGATGACGCAGTGGGGGAACAGGGAGACGGCCTCGAACAGCTGGCTGTGCATTCCCCAACCCAGCCCGTAGCTGGTGACGCCTTTGCCCCGGACGACTCTGTGGTTTGCGGCCACGGCACGCTGCACGCGTTCTTCCCGCCCCAGATCTCGGGTGGCGTATTCGAAAGGTTGGATCAGGGGGGCGAGCCCGAATGCCTGCCGCACCGCGCGGGGCCAGTCGGGATCGAGGAAACGGATGTCGGCGTCGAGGAAGAGTATCTGGTCCGCGCCGCGCCTGATCAGCTCGTGTCCGGCCAGTCGCAGGAGGCCTTCCTTCTGCCATAGCACGTCGCCGTCGCGAACGGTCAGGACGTCCTCGAGATCGCCCAGTTCCGATGGACCCTCGTCGAAGGCCAGCTCCACCGTCAGCATGGGGACACCGGCTGCCCGGATGCCCGCGCGAAAGCGCCGAAAGTTCGCGACACGAAGCTCGCTATGAAACGGATTGAAGAAGGCGCATCCGACGGCCAGTTCGCCGCGCACCGGTTCGAGGGCCATGACGTTCGCTCGCATACGGATGGGCGTGAGTATCCGTATTCCGCCTGCTTGCGTCGAGGTGTTGATGGCCAGGGAGGGCCCGGGACCCCGGGTCCCGGGCGTTAGGGCGGCGATCCTCAGGGCGATGACCCATCTGCGACCAGAGCCAGGCCCACGGCGTGGTCGATCAGCTCCTGGAGCTGCACGGCGGACTCCGACTCCCGGGCCAGTGGCGGCAGGCCGACGAGGATTTCGCTCACGGCATCGAGGGTCCTGCTTCGCTGCGGCTCCGGCGCCCGGAGCGCCCGGGCGGTCTGGGCAGCCGCCCAGGAAAGGCGGGTGCTCGGGGAGGTTGCGGCCAGCGAGGGGCGCAGGATCGTTCCGGGGACCGGTGACTCGATGAGCAATGACGCGTCTTCGCCGGGGACCTTGTAGCGGATCCGGAAGGTACCGAGCTCCCAGCCGGTCGTGGCCAGCTCGATCTCGTAAAGCGCGGTGACCGCATGGCCCGCGCCGATCTCGGCGGCGTCGACCGTGTCGTCATCGAAATCCTCGGTCGCGAGCTGGCGATTCACGTAGCCGAGCTGCCGGTAGCGCGTGACCACCGCAGGATCGAAGTCGACCTGCAGCTTGAGGTCCTCGGCAATGACCTGGAGCGTACCTGTGAGGTTCTCCACGAAGACCCGCTGCGCCTCCTGCTCGCTATCGATGTAGTGGTACTGACCCTGGCCCTCGACCGCGAGCCGTTCCATCAGCGTGTCGTTGTAGACACCCATCCCGAAGCCGACGGTGGACATGTGGATGCCGCGCCGGGCGGCTTCACCGATCTCCGTCACGATGCCCGTCGCCGTGGTAGCGCCGATGTTGGCGACGCCATCGGAGCAGAGGATCAGGCGGTTGATCCGATTGGGATCGAACTGCTCGCGGGCGAGTTGATACCCGAGACGGACTCCCTCGGCGGCGTTGGTGCCCCCACCCGTGACCAAGCGTTCGATCGCCACCTGGATCGCGAAGCGGTCGGCGCCGCTGGTGGGTGGCAGGATCACCGACGCTTCGTCCCCGTAGGCAACGAGGGACACGAGATCGTCATCGCGGAGCGCGTCCGTCAGCGTGAGGAGAGATCGTTTGACGCGATCGATGCGGCCCGGGGCCTCCATCGAGCCCGACACGTCGATCACGAAGACCAGGTGGGCTGACGGTCGGTCGGCCGCGATGACCTCACGACCCTGGACGCCGAGGTGAAGCACGTAGCGGTCGGCGCCCTGATCGGCCGGGAAGGCCTCCGCGAAGAGCTGGAAGTCCTCGTGCTCCGGCGGCGTGTAGTCATAGGTCATCGCGTTGACGAACTCCTCGAGCCGGATCGAGTCCCGGTCCGGGAAGGTGCCGGCCTGCAGCATGGCCCGAGATCGATTCCATGAAGCCCGGTCGACGTCCGCCGAGAACGTGGAGATCGACTGGTCCAGGGTCTCGATCCAGGTGCGGTAATCCGCGGCCAGGTCGGCGCTCAGGAGCTCGAGACGTCGCACTGCGGTGGCCTCTGGTGGCGCTGGCTGGCGACCCGGTGCGGCCAGCCTTCGCGGGTCGGTGTAGTCGCGAGGCTCGATCGCCAGCCGCTGCCTGCTTGTCCCAGGCGTGGCCTGCTGGCCCTGGATGACGAACACCGGTTGCGAACTCTCGATGTCAGCCCGCTTGATGCGATTGCCCGTCACCTCGAGGCGCCGGAGCTCGCCGGATGCGGTCGGCTCGGGTGCTGGAGCGGGCTGCGGTGGCGCCGGCTGGTGGGCGCAGCCCGCGACGGTCAATGCGGCGGTGGTCAGGGCGACGCGAGCGGCTGCTTGCAAGGTGATCATGGTTTCCTCCCGGGGTTTCGATCGAGGTTCGGGCCGCGCCGGGCCATTCGCGAGGCGCAACCGTGGCATTTCGAGGACTGTCAGGGCCGCTACGGTCGGGAGGCGATCCAGTTGGCCGCCGCGGGCTGCGCCAGCACCGTCCGTTCCCGCGGCGGTGTCAGCGGGACATGGCCCACGACCGCCGCGCCCCGCAGGACGCCGTCAGTCACCACCCACTCGAAGTCACGCGGGGAAGCACCCAGCCGGTCGAGCTCGGCCCGCACGAGCCGCGAGCGGGCAGCGATGCGTTCGCCCTCGCAGGCGGCGGTGCACGCGACGGGCAGCTCGATCGCGAGCGGCTTCACGTCCAGGTCCCGCTCCCAGCGCGAGGGCAGGGCACGCCCCTGTGCCGCCGCGAGCCCCTCGATGCTCCGTCGCGCGGCCATCCGCGACCGCGCCACGACGCTCAGGCTC
>JBCCZC010000484.1:0-4008 GCA_039188505.1 Pseudomonadota bacterium
CGCAAGGGTGCTTTTACCGACGCCCGGGAAAACCGCGTGGGCCGCTTCGAGCTCGCCGGCGGCGGCACGTTGTTCATGGACGAGATCGCCAATATCCCCGCGACGCAGCAGCCGAAGCTCCTGCGCGTCCTCGAATCGAACGAGTTCGAGCGCGTCGGCGATTCGCGGTCGCGGCGCTTCGAGGGGCGACTCATCAGCGCCACCAACGCGGCCCTGGACGAGACCGTTGCCAACGGCGAGTTCCGCCAGGATCTGCTGTTCCGGCTGAATACGGTGACGCTCGAGATCCCGCCGCTGCGGGACCGGCCCGACGACCTCAGGCCGCTTGCCGATCAGATCCTCGAGCGCCTCGCCACCCGCTACGGTCGACGCTGCCAGCTCTCTGACGAGGCCGTGAGCACCCTGCGGGGCTACGCGTGGCCAGGTAACGTCCGGGAGCTGTCCCACGTGCTCGAGCGCGCCGTCATTCTCTGCGATGGCGACACGGTCGAGGCCAGCGACCTGAACCTCGAGCGCTCGCAGGCCGGACCAACCGTCACCGGCCGCCTCGACGACATCGAGCGGCAGGCGATCGAGGGCGCGCTGGCGCGCTTCGACGGCAACGTGGCCGAGGCGGCCGAAGCGCTCGGAATCAGCCGGAGCGCCTGCTATCGGCGCATGGAGAAATTCGGCCTGTGAGTGACGGCCCTCGCCGCTTCCAGGCGCAGCTCGCGCTGCTGGCAGCGGCGATCGGCCTCCCCGCGACGGCGATTGCCATCGTCTTTCTCTACGAATACTGGCCGCCGGGCCTCGCGACCACCGCGTCGCTGCTGCTCATCGCGTGGTGGGCGCTGCTGGTCCGGACCCTCACCGGCAAGGTGGTCGGCGCCCTGCGATCGCTGGCCAATCTCATCGAGTCCCTCCGGCGCGGCGAGCTGAGCCGCATGGCGACCCGCCGCCCGGAAGGCGACGTGCTCGGCGAGGTCTACGCGGAAACCAATCGCCTCGCGAAGGCAATGAAGGAGGATCGGCTCGACGAGACGCGGTCCAACTACGCGGTCGGTGACATCCTGGCCTCGCTCGACATTCCGGTCATGACCTTCGACGCCGAGGGCCGCCTGCTCCACGCCAATCGCGCGGCGGGCGAGCTCGTGGAAATGGCTCCCGAACGCCTGGTCGGCAAGCCGGCCGCCGCCCTCGGCCTCGACGCGTTCCTCGAGCCGGGACTGGACCAGACGGTCGACGGGCTCTTCTCGCCGACGCATCGCTTCCGCGTTCAGACCCGGCCACTCCGCCAGGAGGGTCAGCGTGCGCTGGCCCTGACCCTCGTAGATCTGTCGAAGACCTTGCGCGAGGAGGAGCGCCGGGCCTGGAAGCGACTCATCCGGGTGATGGGTCACGAGGTCAATAATGCCATGGCGCCGGTGGTCGCCCTCGCGCAGGCCCTTGCCGACGATCTCGACAAGGAAGAGGTCGACCGGGACGCTGCCCGGAAGAAGGGGCGCATCATCCACGAGCGGGCCACCGCCCTGACGGGCTTCATGCGCGGCCTGTCGACCTTCGCCAAGCTGCCGCCGCCCACGCTGCGCCAGCTCCGAGTCGCCGACCTCGCCACCCTCGTCGTCGACATCGCCGGCATCCCGGTCACCGTCGAGACGGGGCCGGACATCGTGGTCGCCGGCGACCAGGGCCAGCTGGCCCAGCTCCTCCAGAACGTCACCGCCAACGCGCGGGAGGCCGGGGCCGACGCGCTGACCGTCAGCTGGGAGCGCGACAGCGACGGGGTCCTGTTCCGCGTCCGGGACAACGGCCGCGGTCTGGGCGACACGGAGAACCTCTTCACGCCGTTCTTCTCGACCAAGAAGGGCGGCAGCGGCATCGGGCTGCTGGTGGCCCGGCAGGTCGCGGAGGGCCATGGCGGTCACTTCGACCTGCGCCCCGGAACGGACGGCGGCGCCGAGGCACAGCTGCGGCTGCCCGGCTGAGCGCCCGACGGGTGCGGCGACGACCGCCTACCCCATCGAATTCCTCCGGCCACGCGTTACGATAGTGGGATGAAGCATCCCGACCTTGCAGATATCGAAGCCGCGGCCGAACGGCTGCGCGGCCGCATCCACGAGACGCCCGTCATGCGCTCGCGCCGCATCAATGATTCGGTCGCCGAGGGCGCCCACCTTTTCTTCAAGTGCGAGAACCTCCAGCGCACCGGTGCGTTCAAGATCCGTGGCGCCACGAACGCGGTGTTCTCGCTCACGCCCGAGGAAGCGGCACGCGGGGTCGCAACACACTCCTCCGGGAACCACGGCGCGGCGCTGGCCGCCGCGGCGTCCGATCGCGGGATCAGCTCCTACATCGTCGTGCCCGAAGGCGCGGTGGCCTCCAAGGTGATGGCCGTCGAGAGCTACGGCGGGCAGATCACCCGCTGCGCACCGACGCAGGCGTCCCGCGAGCGGACGCTCGAGCGGGTGCTCGAGGAAACGGGCGCCACGGCCGTTCCCCCCTACGACGACCTGCGGATCGTCGCGGGTCAGGGCACCGCGGCCCTCGAGCTGATCGCGGAGGTGCCTCGCATCGACACGCTCATCGCTCCGATCGGCGGCGGCGGGCTGATCAGCGGTTGCGCCATCGCTGCCAAGGCGCTGAAGCCCGACATCCGCGTCATCGGCGCCGAGCCCTCGGGCGCGGCCGACACGGCCATGTCGCTGGCGGCCGGTGAGATCATCGACAACTTCACGCCGGACACGATCGCCGACGGGCTGCGCGCGAAGATCGGACGCCTGAACTTCAGCATCATCCGCGAGTACGTCGATGAGGTGATCACCGTCGACGACGACGCCTCGCTGCAGGCCATGCGCGATGTCTGGCACACCATGAAGATCATCATCGAGCCGTCCTGCTCGACCGTGCTGGCGGCTGCCCGCAAGCTGGGCCCGCAGCTCGCCAATCGCCGGGTCGGCGTGATCCTTAGCGGCGGCAACGTCGATCTGGATCGCATCAGCTTCTGCGCCCGCTGCCCGACGTGACCACCGACGATCGGGTTCGCTGCAGCTGGGCCGCCAACGGCGACGCGCTCGAGCAGGCCTACCACGACGAGGAGTGGGGCGTCCCGGTCCACGACGACCGCGTGCTGTTCGAGTTCATCCTGCTGGAGGGCGCCCAGGCCGGGCTCTCCTGGCGCACGGTGCTCCACAAGCGTGACGGCTATCGACGGTGCTTTGCCGATTTCGATCCGGCGGTCGTCGCGACCTTCGACGAGGCCCGGCAGGCCGAGCTGCTGCAGGATGCCGGGATCGTCCGAAACCGGCTGAAGGTCGCATCCGCCGTGACCAATGCCCGGGCCTTCCTCGAGATCCAGGGGGCGTTCGGCAGCTTCGACGCGTACCTCTGGGACTTCGTGGACGGGCAGCCGATCGCGAATCGCCCGGCATCGATGGCCGACGTGCCGGCCAGCACGCGGCTCTCGGACCGGATCTCGAAGGACCTGAAGAAGCGTGGTTTCCGGTTCGTCGGCACGACGATCATCTACGCCTACCTGCAGGCCGTCGGTGTGGTCGACGACCACATGGCTACCTGCTTCCGGGCCGCGGAGCTCGACGCGGCGCGATGAACGCGTTCCGGGATCATTTCTCCGACCTCGCCGCCCTCTACGCCCGGGCACGACCGGACTATCCAGCGGCGCTCTATGCGTGGCTCTCCGAAAAGGCGCCCGGACGGGCCCTGGCCGTGGATGTCGGCTGCGGCAGCGGTCAGGCAACGCACGGCCTCGCTCCCCACTTCGATCAGGTCATCGGCACCGACGCGAGCGGGGAGCAGATCGACCGGGCGCAGCCGGCGGGGCCCGTGCGCTTCGAAGTGGCTCCGGCAGAGGCCTGCCCGGTCGATGATGGCACGGTGGATCTGCTCACCGCCGCGCAGGCCGCTCACTGGTTCGACCACGACGCCTTCCAGCCCGAGGCGCACCGGGTGCTGCGCCCGGGCGGGCTGCTGGCGTTCTGGACCTACGAGCTCCTGCGGATCGAGCCGGCCATC
>JBCCZC010000485.1:0-4006 GCA_039188505.1 Pseudomonadota bacterium
ACGCCTTCGGGTTAGCCCCGGGATTCATGGACAGCCCGGGGGCGGCCCATTAGAATTCGGGAGCCACAGACGGGAGCCCGCGCTCCCGTTTTTCGTATCTGCGCGCCTTCCATCGATCGACTGAACTGATGCCTAAAAGAACCGACATCGAAAGCATCCTCCTGATCGGCGCAGGCCCGATCGTCATTGGCCAGGCCTGCGAGTTCGACTACTCCGGCACCCAGGCGTGCAAGGCCCTGCGCGAGGAGGGCTATCGCGTCATCCTGGTGAACTCGAATCCGGCGACGATCATGACGGACCCGGAGACGGCCGACGCCGTCTACGTGGAACCGATCAACTGGGAAACGGTCGCCCGGATCATCGAGAAGGAGCGCCCCGACGCGCTGCTGCCCACCATGGGCGGTCAGACGGCGCTCAATTGCGCCCTGGACCTCGATCGGGAGGGCGTCCTGGAGCGCTTCGGCGTCGAGATCATCGGTGCGTCCAAGGACGCCATCGAAGTCGCGGAGGACCGCGAGAAATTCAAGGCCGCCATGGACGAGATCGGCCTCGAATCGCCGCGATCGGAGGTGGTCAATGACCTCGAGACCGCCCTTCAGGTGCAACGTGACATTGGTTTTCCGACGATCATTCGCCCCTCGTTCACGCTCGGCGGCAGCGGTGGCGGTATCGCCTACAACCGCGAGGAGTTCATCGAGATCGTCAATCGCGGTCTCGAGCTCTCCCCGACGACCGAAGTCCTGCTCGACGAATCCGTACTCGGCTGGAAGGAGTACGAGATGGAGGTGGTCCGGGATCGCAAGGACAACTGCATCATCGTCTGCTCAATCGAGAACGTCGACGCCATGGGCGTGCATACGGGTGACTCGATCACCGTTGCGCCGGCTCAGACGCTGACCGACAAGGAATACCAGCGTCTGCGGGACGCCTCCATCGCTGTGCTGCGCCGGGTTGGCGTCGAGACCGGGGGTTCGAACGTGCAGTTCGGAGTCAATCCCGAAGACGGGCGCGTCGTCATCATCGAAATGAATCCGCGCGTATCCCGGTCCTCCGCCCTGGCCTCGAAGGCGACAGGATTTCCCATTGCCAAGGTGGCCGCGAAGCTGGCCATCGGCTACACGCTGGACGAGCTCGAGAATGACATCACCGGCGGCGTCACGCCGGCGTCCTTCGAGCCGTCGATCGATTACGTCGTCACGAAGATCCCCCGCTTCGCCTTTGAGAAGTTCGCCCACGCGGATCCTCGGCTGACGACTCAGATGAAATCGGTCGGCGAGGCCATGGCCATCGGCCGGACCTTCCAGGAATCCCTGCAGAAGGCTCTCAGGAGCCTCGAGACGGGCATCGATGGCCTCGAGCCGGTGCTCGATCCATCTCTGGGCGCGGAGGCCGCTGGCGACCGTCTGCGGCAGGAGCTGAGCAATCCGGGCGCCGACCGGCTGCTCTATGTCGCCGACGCATTCCGCGCCGGCATGACGCTCGAGCAGATCCACGACCTCTGCTGGATCGACCCCTGGTTCCTCATCCAGATCGAGCAGCTCGTTTCGCTGGAGCAGGATCTGGCGGCCGAGGGCATCGAGCGGCTGACGCGCGACCATCTCTGGGAGCTCAAGCGCAAGGGCTTCTCCGACGCCCGGATCGCCCGACTCCTTGGCACGGAAGAACGCATCGTTCGGCATTACCGGCGGACCTTCGGGATCCTCCCCGTCTACAAGCGGGTCGATACCTGCGCGGCGGAGTTCGCGAGCGCCACGGCGTATCTGTACTCGACCTACGAGGAGGAATGCGAGGCAGACACCAGCGATCGCGAAAAGATCATCGTGCTCGGCGGTGGGCCCAACCGCATCGGTCAGGGCATCGAGTTCGACTACTGCTGCGTGCATGCGGCGATGGCCATGCGGGAAGACGGCTACGAGACCATCATGGTCAACTGCAACCCGGAGACCGTTTCCACCGACTACGACACCAGCGACCGGCTCTATTTCGAGCCGCTCACGCTCGAGGACGTGCTCGAGATCGTCTATCTCGAGAAACCCAAAGGCGTGATCGTCCAGTTCGGGGGCCAGACCCCGCTGAAGCTCGCCCGGGACCTCGAGGCCGCCGGCGTTCCGATCATCGGCACGACGCCGGATTCGATCGATCTGGCGGAGGACCGGGAGCGGTTCCAGCAGCTGCTCAAGGATCTGGGACTGCGGCAGCCGGCCAACCGGACGGCGCGGGCCGCCGAGGAGGCGCTGTCGATGGCACGGGAGATCGGCTTCCCGCTCGTCGTGCGTCCCTCCTACGTCCTCGGTGGCCGGGCCATGGAGGTCGTCCATGACGAGCGCGACCTGCAGCGCTACATGGACGAAGCCGTCAAGGTCTCGAACGAATCCCCGGTGCTCCTGGATCGCTTCCTCGACCATGCGATCGAGGTCGACGTCGACGCCGTGGGCGACGGTGAGGAGGTCATCATCGGCGGCCTGATGGAGCATATCGAGGAAGCCGGCGTCCACAGTGGCGATTCCTCGTGCGCCATTCCGGCGATGACCCTGTCAGAGGAAATCCAGGACGAGCTCCGGGCACAGGTGCGCAAGATGGGCGTGGCGCTGAACGTCATCGGCCTCATGAACACCCAGTTCGCCATCCAGGGTGACGACATCTACGTGCTGGAGGTCAATCCGCGCGCCTCCCGGACCGTCCCCTTCGTCTCCAAGGCCTGCGGGGTTCCCCTCGCGAAGGTCGCGGCCCGGGCCATGGCCGGAAGCCGGCTGGCGGACCAGGGGTATCGCGAGGAAATCCGCCCGCACTACTACTCCGTGAAGGAACCGGTCTTTCCCTTCGTCAAGTTTCCGGGTGTCGATCCCCTGCTCGGTCCCGAGATGCGCTCCACCGGCGAGGTCATGGGCATCGGCCGCAACTTCGGCCAGGCCTTCGCCAAGGCCCTGAACGCCGCCGGCATCCGCGTGCCGACCGGCGGCAAGGCCTTCTTGAGCGTCCGCGATGCCGACAAGAAGCGCGTGGTCGAACTGGCCCACATCCTCAAGGGCCGTGGCTTCGAGCTCGTCGCGACCGGCGGGACCTGCGCGGCGGTTCGTGAGGCCGGTCTGCCCTGCGAACGGATCAACAAGGTCACCGAGGGTCGCCCGCACATCGTCGACCTCATCAAGAACCAGGAAATCCACTACATCATCAACACGACGGAGGGTCGCCAGGCGATCCAGGACTCCTTTTCGATCCGTCGTGAAGCGCTGAACCACAAGGTCACCTACTCGACGACCACCGCCAACGCACGTGCCGTGCTGCAAGCTGTCGACTATCTTCAGAGTACCGAGGTCAACGCGCTCAAGAGCCTGCACGAGGAATTGCCATCATGAATCGCCCCCCGCTCACCAAAGTCGGCGCCGAGCGTCTGCGCGAGGAGCTGAGTCGCCTGAAGAAGGAAGAGCGGCCGAAGATCATCAACGCGATCGCCGAGGCGCGCGCGCACGGTGATCTGAAGGAGAACGCCGAGTACCACGCTGCCCGCGAGCAGCAGAGCTTCATCGAAGGGCGTATCAAGGAACTCGAGGGTTCGATCTCGAACGCCCAGATCATCGACGTGGCGAAGCTCACGGCGGCTCCGCGCATCGTCTTCGGTGCCCGGGTCGAACTCGAGGATGTGGACACGGGTGAAACCCGGACGTACCAGATCGTGGGAGACCTCGAGGCGGACATCAAGGAGAACCGGATCTCCGTGTCCTCTCCCATCGCCCGTGCGCTCATCGGCAAGGAAGAAGGCGACGAGGTGCTGTTCCAGGCGCCCGGGGGCGATCGGCACTACGACGTGATCTCGGTCCGCTACGAGTGACCGCGACCGGCCAACGACGACTGCCCCACCCTACGTGACCCCGGATCCGGACAGCCTCCGGATCCGCCGCCGTCAGGCGTCCACCGCGAGCCTCGATCGCGAAGGGCTGCACCCCGTGCTGGCCCGCGTTCTCGGCAGCCGGGGGGTCGAATCACTTGGCGAAATCGACTACGCGCT
>JBCCZC010000486.1:0-4004 GCA_039188505.1 Pseudomonadota bacterium
CGCCGACGCCTCGCAGATCCGAATCCGCCTGCAGGACCGCCGCGAATTCTTTGCCGAGCTCATCGGCGAGGACTCGGCGACCGACATTGCACTGCTGCGAATCTCGGGTGACGACCTGCCCGTGGCGGAGATCGGCCATTCGGGCGACGTCGCCGTCGGCGACTGGGTCGTCGCCATTGGCTCGCCGTTCAATTTCGAGAACACGGTCACTGCCGGCATCCTCAGCGCCCGGGGACGGAGCTTCAACACGCAGCAGTACGTGCCGTTTCTGCAGACTGATGTCCCGATCAATCGAGGCAATTCCGGCGGGCCGCTGCTGGACCTCGAGGGCCGGGTGATCGGCGTCAACTCGCAGATCTTCAGCGAGAACGGCACCTATATGGGTCTGTCCTTCTCCATCCCGATCGAGATCGCCATGGCCATCGTGAGCCAACTGCGCGAAGCGGGACGCGTCGACCGCGGGTTGCTGGGTGTCGGCATCGAAGACGTGACCCGGGACCTTGCGCTCGCCCTCGGCATCGACGATCCGCGCGGCGCCGTCGTGACCACGGTCCGGCCGGACAGTGCAGCGGGACGCGCAGGAATCGAGCCCTGGGACGTCATCGTGTCCGTCAACGGCGAGGCGATCCAGCGTTTCTCGGACCTGCCCCCCCGGATCGGCCTGATCCGGCCGGGCACGGCGGCGCGTATCGGGCTCCTGCGCGCGGGGCGAGCGCTCGACGTCAACGTGGTCATCGGTCGTGCCGGCGACGGAGAGCCGCTGATGGAGCCGATCGGCGGAGCACCCCCCGATCCGGAGCGGCCCGAGCGCCTGGGGCTCGATCTGACGCCGGCGGAGGGTGGTCTTCGGGTCGACGCCGTATCCTGGCGGGAGGCCTATCGGGCCGGCGTTCGGGAGAACGACCTCATCATCAGCGTGAACCGCCAGCCAGTCGCCGACAGAGACGACTTCGATCATCAGATCGAGGCCGCAGGCTCCGGCGCCATTGCGCTACTGGTTCGGCGACGCAACCTCACCACGTTCGTTGCCCTCCCTCCGATGCGCGCACCGATCCGCTGAGCGGCGACCGTCGCGCTGGCCGCGCTGGTTTGTTGACAAGCTCTGACCCCGTCGTGATCGCTTGCAGACGTTTTCCGCGATACCATTCGGCGGTTTTCTCAGCCACAAGTAGCGAATGAGCAGAACGCCCACAGAGCAGATCCGCAATTTCTCGATCATCGCGCACGTCGATCACGGCAAGTCGACGCTCGCCGATCGGTTCATCCAGCTGTGCGGGGGGCTCACGGAGCGCGAGATGGCGGACCAGGTGCTCGATTCGATGGATATCGAGCGCGAGCGCGGTATCACCATCAAGGCCCAGAGCGTTTCGCTGTTCTACGACGCCGACGATGGCAAGCGCTATCAGCTGAACTTCATCGACACGCCTGGGCACGTCGACTTCTCCTATGAGGTCTCACGGTCGCTGGCGGCCTGCGAAGGCGCGCTGCTCGTCGTGGATGCCGCCCAGGGGGTCGAGGCGCAGAGCGTCGCCAACTGCTACACGGCGGTCGAGCAGGGCCTCGAGGTCCTGCCCGTGCTCAACAAGGTTGATCTGCCGTCGGCGGAGCCCGACCGGGTGAAGGACGAGGTCGAGTCCATCATCGGGATCGACGCCGCTGACGCTCTCGAGGTCAGCGCGAAGACGGGACTCAACATCCGCGCCGTCCTCGAGGCGCTGGTGCGGGAGATTCCGCCACCACCGGGCAGCGATGATGATGCCCTGCGGGCCCTGATCATCGACTCCTGGTTCGACAACTACCTGGGCGTCATGTCGCTGATCCGTGTGAAGGATGGCGTGATCCGCAAGGGCGACAAGATCCGGATGATGTCGAACGGCCAGACGCACCAGGTGGAGCGGCTCGGTGTGTTCACGCCGAAGGCTGAGGAGAAGGACGCGCTGTATCCGGGTGAGGTCGGATTCCTGAGCGCATCGGTGAAGGATGTCCACGGGGCGCCGGTCGGCGATACGGTCACCCACGAGAAGCGGCGCGCCGAGGAGCCCTTGCCTGGGTTCCAGCAGATGCAGCCGCGGGTCTTTGCAGGCCTCTTCCCGACCGATGCCGATGACTACCCCGACCTCCGGGAAGCCCTCGAGAAGCTCCAGCTGAACGATTCAGCGCTCCACTACGAGCCCGAAACCTCTGAGGCGCTCGGTTTCGGCTTCCGCTGCGGATTCCTCGGCATGCTCCACATGGAGATCATCCAGGAGCGGCTCGAGCGCGAGTACAACATCGACCTGATCACCACGGCGCCAACCGTGATCTATGAGGTCCAGAACACCGCCGGCGAGGTCATCAAGCTCGATAACCCCGCCGGCCTGCCGCCGGTCAACGAGATCGCCGAGGTCCGTGAACCGATCATCCGCGCCAACATCCTCGTGCCGCAGGACTACGTCGGCCCGGTCATCGGGCTCTGCGAGGAGAAACGCGGCATGCAGAAGTCCATGCAGTACCTCGGGGGCCAGGTCCAGATCGGCTACGAGCTGCCGATGTCCGAGGTCGTGCTCGATTTCTTCGACCGGCTGAAGTCTGCATCGCGCGGCTTCGCCTCCTTCGAGTACGAATTCCTGCGGTTCGAGCCGGGCCCCTTCGCCCGCGTCGACATCCTCATCAACGGCGATCGGGTCGACGCCCTATCGGCCATCGTCCACCGTACCTACGCGGAACGGCGCGGTCGCGAGCTGGTCGAGAAGATGAAGGATCTCATCCCGCGGCAGATGTTCGAGGTCGCGATCCAGGCCGCGATCGGCTCGAAGATCATCGCGCGCTCGTCCGTCAAGGCGCTGCGCAAGAACGTCACCGCAAAGTGCTACGGCGGGGACGTCACGCGCAAGCGGAAGCTGCTGGAGAAGCAGAAGGCAGGCAAGCGGCGCATGAAGCAGGTCGGCAAGGTCGAGATTCCGCAAGACGCGTTCCTGGCCGTCCTGAAGGTGGATTCGTGAGGCCGCAGGTGGCGCTGCCGGGCGGGTTCGACGATACTTGCGAATTCGTCGCGCCAGCGTCAGCGCCAGGCGACCGCGCGACCGAAGCGAACACGGATTTCATCGATGCATTTTGATTTCGCAGCACTGCTGGTCATTCTGACCTTCGTGACCGGCTTCATCTGGGCCGTCGACGCGCTTGTGTTCGCCAAGCGCCGGAAGCACGCCATGGCCGCGGCCGGCACGGGCAATCCGAGCGCCGGAGCCGCGGCAGCTGTCGACGACGCATCCGGCCCACGCGAGCCGCTGGTCGTCGAGTACGCGCGATCGTTCTTCCCCGTGATCCTGATCGTGCTGGTGATTCGCTCCTTCGTCGCCGAGCCGTTTCGGATCCCGTCGAGTTCGATGCTGCCGACGCTGCTCGTCGGTGACCTGATTCTCGTCACCAAGTACAGCTACGGGCTACGCTGGCCGGTGCTGAATACCAAGTTCGTCGACGTGGGCGATCCCGAGCGGGGCGATGTGGTGGTTTTCCGCTACCCGGAAGACCCCTCCATGGATTACATCAAGCGGGTGATCGGGATTCCCGGAGATGTCATCGAGTTTCGCAACGACCGCCTCGTCATCAACGGCGAGCTGGTGCAGACCGAATTGCTGGGACCCTACGTCCCGGAGGACGGCAGCCCGGACGCCCGGGGGCTCATTTCCGGCATGGAGTATCTGCCAGGCGCCGAACATCGGATCCTGCGCAACCCCCGTGCGCTCAACCGGGGACTGTTCGAGGGGGAGCGTGTTGTCGTTCCCGAGGGTCAGTATTTCGTCCTCGGCGACAACCGTGAGAATAGCCGGGATAGCCGTTTCTGGGGCTTCGTCCCGGACGATCATTTGGTGGGCAAGGCGGTGTTCATCTGGATGCGCCTGAGCCTGTCGAACTGGGGCAGGATCGGCACGGTCATCAAGTAGAGGGAAGCGCTATGCAGCACAGACAGAAAGGGATCTCGTTCCTCGGGTTTGTCTTCGTACCCGTGATCGTCACGATCACGA
>JBCCZC010000487.1:0-3995 GCA_039188505.1 Pseudomonadota bacterium
CAGATTTATATGGCCAAAAACCTAGTCATCGTCGAATCACCGGCGAAGTCGAAAACCATCAAGAAATACCTCGGCAAGGATTTCGAGGTCCTCGCGTCCTATGGGCACGTCCGCGACCTGAAGCCCAAGGAGGGCGCCGTCGATCCGGAGCATGGCTTCGCGATGGACTACGAGGTCATCGACAAGAGCTCCAAGCACGTCGATCAGCTGGCGCGTGCCGCAAAGAAGGCCGACGCAATCTACCTCGCGACAGACCTTGATCGCGAAGGGGAGGCGATTTCCTGGCACGTCCTGGAAATCCTGCGCAACCGCAAGCTGCTGAAGGACAAGAGCGTGCACCGCGTCGTCTTCAGCGAGATCACCCCGAAGGCGATCAAGGCGGCGATCGACGAACCGCGCGACGTCGCGATGGACCTCGTCAACGCCCAGCAGGCACGGCGCGCACTCGACTACCTCGTCGGCTTCAACCTGTCGCCGCTCCTGTGGCGCAAGGTCAAGCGCGGCCTTTCCGCCGGGCGCGTCCAGTCCCCGGCGCTTCGCCTCATCTGCGAGCGCGAGGACGAGATCGAAGCCTTCGAGCCCCGCGAGTACTGGACCATCGCCGCGACCCTGGAGAAGGCCGGCAAGACCTTCGAGGCCCGCCTGACGCACCTCGACGGCGAGAAGCTCGAACAATTCTCGATCACCAACGAGGCCGACGCCGAGAAAGCGCGCGAGCGGCTCGTCGCGGCCGCCGACGGCTCCCTGCCCGTCGTCGACATCGCGCGGAAGCAGCGCCGACGGCGCCCCGCACCGCCCTTCATGACCTCCACGCTGCAGCAGGAGGCAGCGCGCAAGCTTCGCTTTTCCGCCCAGCGGACCATGCGCGTGGCCCAGCAGCTCTACGAGGGGATCGAGGTCGACGGCGAGGCGCAGGGCCTGATCACCTATATGCGGACCGACTCGGTCCACCTCGCCGACGACGCGATTGCCGAGCTGCGTCAGGTCATCGACGCCGACTTCGGCGAGAACAATCTGCCGCCCGGCCCGAACAGCTACAAGAGCAAGCAGAAGAACGCCCAGGAAGCGCACGAGGCGATCCGGCCGACGACAGCGATGCTGCGCCCCGCCGCCATCAAGGCGTCCCTGAGCGAGGACCAGTTCAAGCTCTACGATCTGATCTGGAAGCGTACCGTGGCCTGCCAGATGAAGGAGGCGACGCTCGAGACCCTGACCGTCGATTTCCGCTGCGGTGATGTCGGCATGTTCCGCGCGACCGGCTCGACCGTCATCGACCCGGGCTTCCTCTCGGTCTACGAAGAGGACGAGGACGACAAGGACGACGGCAAATCGAAGAAGAAGAAGGAGTCGCGGCTTCCGAACTTCCAGACCGACGACGTTGTTCCGGTCCAGGAGATCGCCGGCGAACAGCACTTCACGCAGCCGCCGCCACGCTTCTCCGAGGCCAGCCTCGTGAAAGCGCTCGAGGAATTCGGGATCGGTCGCCCGTCGACCTACGCAAGCATCATTTCGACGCTGGTGAACCGGGAATACGTCGAGCTCGAGAGCCGGCGGTTCTTCCCGACCGACATCGGGCGGATCGTGAGCCGCTTCCTGAGCGACCATTTCACCCGCTACGTCGACTACGACTTCACCGCGCGCCTCGAGGACGAGCTCGACGCGATCTCGCGGGGTGAACAGGAGTGGGTACCGCTCCTCGAGGAGTTCTGGCACCCGTTCAAGAAGCTCGTAACCGACAAGGACGAATCGGTCAGCCGCGCCGAGGTCTTGCAGGCACGCGAGCTGGGCACCGACCCGGAAAGCGGCAAGCCGGTGACCGTGCGCATGGGTCGGTTCGGACCCTTCGTGCAGATCGGCTCCAAGGACGACGATGAGAAGCCCCGCTTCGCGGGCCTCCGCGCCGGCCAGAAGATGGATGCGATCACCTTCGACGAGGCCATGACGCTCTTCGATCTGCCGCGTGCGCTCGGCGAAACGCCCGATGGCGATCCGGTCGAGGCGAACATCGGTCGCTACGGCCCCTACGTGCGCTACGGCAAGCGGAACTTCGTTTCCATTCCCGAAGGCGAAGATCCGTACACGATCGAGCTGCCGCGCGCCCTCGAACTCATCGAGGCCAAGAAGAAGGAAGACGCCAACCGCGTCATCAAGGCCTTCGACGGTACGGAGATCCAGGTGCTACGCGGTCGCTACGGCCCCTACATCACCGACGGCAAGAAGAACGGCAAGATCCCGAAGGACGTCGAGCCGGAAAGTCTGACCCTCGAGCAGTGCGAGGAAATCATTGCCGCCGCGCCGGCCCGCAAGAAGCGCGGACGGAAGAAGGCCCGGGCCAAGGCCTCGGCCTGATCAACCCGTGTCCGATGGCGGCGTAGCGCGCGGAATATCCGGACGCGGCGTCGCCCGTCTTGCGGTCGAGCTCACCCTGATCTGTGCTGGCGCCCTGCTGGCGCTGGCTTTTGACGAGTGGCGCGAGCAGCGCGAACTCGATAACCGGGCCGGCGCCATGCTCGAACAGATCGCAGCCGAATTCCGGACCAATCACGAGCGCATCTCGGCCGTCGTCGACTATCACCGTGAGATGGCGGACGTCATGAACGAGTTGGCCCGTCAACTCGCCGACGACGGTCAATGGAATTTCCCTCCCGAGGGCTATGGCGGTGTCCAGGTGCCGACGCTCCTGACCGCATCGGTCGAAGCTGCGACGATGGCCCAGGTCGTGCCCCGCTTTCCACCGGACGTGATCCGGGAGATTTCCGAAGTGACGACGCAGATCAGGAAGTACGAGCGGGACGCCCAGAACTATGGTCTTGCCACGCTTCAGACGGACTTCGCCAATGGCACACGGTACCTGCGCCTGCTGAACTTCTGGCTCGAATCGATGGCGCGATCCGAAGTCGAACTCCTCGAATCGATAGACACCGCCCTTGCCTCGATCGAGGCCGTGCGTTGACGGGTAGAATCCGACGCCCGCTGCGCTGTACGCGGTAGACCTCCATCGCGGATAATCGAGCAGGTCTCAAGGACTCGGGAAGACCCCATGATCGACGTCGACGCCGTCAAGAGCTACCTGACCGATCTCCAGAATCGGATCTGCCGCGGGCTGTCCGAACTTGACGGGACCGCCTTCCGGCGCGATCACTGGGAGCGGGAAGCCGGTGGCGGCGGCGACACGCGCGTGCTCGAAGGCGGCGGCATCTTCGGCAAGGGCGGCGTCAACTTCTCGCATGTCATGGGTGGCGGACTCCCGCCGTCCGCCACCGCCAGCCGGCCGCAGCTCGCCGGCCTGCCCTTCGAGGCCATGGGCGTGAGCCTCGTGATGCATCCGGACAACCCGTTCGTGCCGACCAGCCATGCCAACGTACGCTTCTTCGTCGCCGGCCGTGAGACGGATGATCCCATCTGGTGGTTCGGCGGGGGTTTCGATCTCACGCCGTGCTATGCCTTCGACGAGGACGTGCTGCACTGGCACCGCACCGCGAAGGCGGCCTGCGATCCCTTCGGTGAGGACGTCTACGATCGCTACAAGCAATGGTGCGACGAGTATTTCTATCTCAAGCACCGGAACGAGACGCGGGGCGTCGGCGGACTCTTCTTTGACGATCTCAATGATTGGGACTTCGAGCGGAGCTTCGCCTTCATGCAGTCTGTCGGCGATCACTACCTCCCGGCCTATGCACCGATCGTCGAGCGGCGAGCGGACCATCCGTTCGAGCCCGAACACCAGGCGTTTCAGCGCGTCCGGCGCGGCCGCTACGTCGAATTCAATCTAGTCTACGACCGGGGCACGCTGTTCGGTCTGCAGTCCGGCGGGCGTACGGAGTCGATCCTCATGTCGATGCCGCCCCACGCGGACTGGCGCTATGACCACCAACCGGCGCCGGGCACGGAGGAAGCGCGGCTCCTCGAGTACCTCCGCCCCCGGGACTGGCTTGCCGAAGCCGAGTCGACGGCCTGAAATCCGGCCGCGGGAGGCCATTTGAGGTGCCGCGGGG
>JBCCZC010000488.1:0-3955 GCA_039188505.1 Pseudomonadota bacterium
CCCGTGTAAACGATCGGAATATCTTCGTCGGGCGTCTGGCCGCTGAGGCGGATCATCTGCTCGGCGAGGTAGCGAATGCGTACCGGCTGGCCCATGTCGAGCACGTAGATCTGCCCGCCATCTCCGATGGCCGCCGTCTCGAGGATGAGCTGGCACGCCTCCGGGATGGTCATGAAAAAGCGGGTGACCTCCGGATGGGTCACCGTGACGGGGCCGCCGGCGGCGATCTGCTCCCGGAACAGCGGGACAACGCTGCCGGCCGAATCCAGAACGTTGCCGAAGCGGACGGTGAGGAAACGGGTTGCCGTATGGCCCTCGGCCAGGAGCTGGCAGAAGATCTCGGCCGAGCGCTTCGTCGCGCCCATCACGTTCGCTGGATTGACGGCCTTGTCGGTCGAGATCAACACGAAGCGACTGACGCCATGGTTCTGGGCGCAGCGGGCCATCGTCATGGTCCCGACCAGGTTGTTGCGCACCGCCTCCCGCAGCTGTGCCTGGAGCAGCGGCACCTGCTTGTAGGCCGCAGCATGGAACACGATGTCGGGACGGAAGCGTCCGACGACACGGTCCATGGCCCGGGTGTCGCAGACGTCGGCGAGGGTCGCCTCGATGAGCAGATCCGGGAAGACGTGCCGAACCTCGCGTTCGATCTCGTACAGATTGAATTCGCTCTGATCGACGATGCCGAGGCGCGCGGGCGAGAGCTGCGCGATCTGGCGGCAGAGCTCTGCGCCGATGGAGCCGCCGCCGCCCGTGACCAGCACCGCCCTGCCGCTGCAGCCCGAGCGAATGGCTTCCCAGTCGAGGTCGACCGGCTCCCGCCCGAGCAGGTCCTCGATGGCCACGGTCTGAAGCTGAGCGGAACCGAAGTGACCGGATACCAGGTCCTGCATGCGCGGCACGGTCCGGAAATCGACGTCCGCACCCTCGCAGAGTTCCACGATCCGGCGCATCTCCGCGCGGGTCGCGCTGGGAATGGCGATCACCACCATGCCGACGGATTTCTCACTCACCCAGTTGTCGAGCTCGCCGATCGTCCCGAAGACAGGCAGCCCGCGAAGCTTGCGCCCGCGGAGCTGTCGATCGTCGTCGAGGAAGCCGATCGGATAGTAGATGCCTTCGGCACGCAGATCGCGCGCCAGGAGATCACCGGTCCGCCCGGCTCCGAGGATCAGAACTCGGACGCTGCGTCCGGGCCGGGCATGGAATTCGAGCCTGTGGTCCTTCCAGACGCGGTACGCGAGCCGGGGACCGCCGAGCAAGAACGTCAGCAGGACCGGATACATGACGAACACCGACCGCGGAACGCCCTCGAGGCGATAGAGCAGGAACATCGCCAGACCAATGCCGACGGTTCCGACCGTCGCTGCCCGGACGATGTTCCAGAGGTCCGGCAGGGACGCGAAGCGCCAGATGCCCCGGTAGAGCCCGGACACGTGCAGCACCAAGGCCTGCACGACCAGCACGATCGGCATCTCGCGCGGGAACCAGGTGAGCTCCGGAGAACCGGGCCAGAAGGAATAGCGCAGTGCGTGCACGAGCGTCCACGCGGCCCAGACCATGAACAGGTCGTGCACCACGATGGCCACGCGCGGGTGGATCAGCGAATTGCCGTTCTGCGTCGTCATGATCGTCTTGCCGCCAGCCAAAGGATTGCCAGGAAACCCCACAAGGCAATACCCGCCAGCAGCTGAATCGGCCCTGAATCCCTGGTCAGCCAGACCACCGGGGCAACTACCGCCACGTTCAGTGCCCCGTAGGTCAGGGTGACGGCCGTATGCGACCAGCCGCTGATCGTGAGCTTCTGGTATGCGTGCTCGCGGTGCGCAGTATACCACCGCGCTCCGCGCGCCATGCGACCGAGCACCGTCAGCAGCGCATCGACAACGAACAGGCTCATGGCCAGCGCCGGGGTCAATAGCTGCCAGGTTCCACGCTCTGCACCGATGACGCCCAGCGCGCAGAATCCCAGGCCGATCGCGGTCGATCCAACATCACCCATGAACACCCGAGCGTGCGGGAAATTCCAGGGGACAAACCCTGCAGCTGCGGCGGCCAACCCGAAGCACGCGAGCGCCAGCGCGCCGTCGCCGCCCGCGAGCCCGACCGCCCCCAGGAGCACACCCCCGAACATCGCCTGGAGGGCCGCGATGCCGTTGATGCCGTCCAGGAAGTTGTAGAAGTTGATGCCGGCCACGAAGACCAGCGTGAAGACGCCCAGCCAGGGCCAGGCCACAGGAAAATCCCAGCCGCCAAGGGTGATCGGCACTGGCCAGAGCGCCAGCAGGAAGGCCAGCGAGACAGCGGCCTGCAGCGCCACCCGGAGGACTGCGGGTACATCGCGAAGGTCGTCCCGGAAGCCGAGCGCAGCAATGGCCAGCACCGCCGCGAGCAGCGCCACCCACCCCGACTCGCTCGGGTCCGCCACGAGGAGCACGAGCACCAGCGTCCAGCCTGCGACGATGCCGACACCGCCACCCCGCGGCGTCGGTACCGAATGGGAGCGACGTTCTCCGGGCTGATCGATCGCGCCCGCGGTCGTGAGGGCCCGGCGCATGCCGGCCACGGAAACGGCGGAGAGGCAGAACGCACCGAGTAGCCCGACCATGAACGGTGCCCCGCCCTCGCCCACGGCCCTACTCGCCCGAGACGCCGTGGATGGGCTTGACGCTGTTCCAGGTCTTGCAGCTCGGACACTGCCAGTGGTGGGAGCGCGCGCCGAAGCCGCAGTTGTTGCAGCGGTAAACGGGCTTGCCCTGGAGTAGCTTGCTGGTGAGCTCGCGCAGGATCAGGAGGTTTTCCCTCGCCTCGCCCTTGCTGTCCGACAGGTTGAGTCCGATCAGATAATCCAGCCCTCGGACGGACGGTCGGATTTTCAGCTGCTGGCCCATGAAATCGGCCGCAGCTCGCCGCCCCTCGGCCGCCTCGATCCGCTCCGCCAGGGCCAGCACTGGCGAGATCCCCCGATACTTGGTGATGATCCGCCGCAGGAAATCGGTGCCGTCGGCACTCCGTCCCGCCTGCTCGTAGCTTTCGAGGAGCGGGTCCAGAATTTCGGGGATATAGTCGAGATCCTGGTTTTCCACGCGGCCATAGGCCTCGGTCGCCGCATCGAAGCTTCCCTCGGCCTGGTCGATCTCTCCTTCGATCAGACTGGCTCGAACGCAGTTGCGATCCATTCGTAACGCGCGGCGCAGATGGGTCCGAGCGGTCTCAGGATCGGACTCATGCAACGACGTCTGGGCCATCTCGCAGTAGAACTGCGCGATGACCGGAGTCATGTCGATACCCGAATTGCGCTGGAGCCGCTTGGCGTGCTCGATCGCCTGGTGCCAGTCGCGCTCCTGCTGATAGATGGCGATCAGGTGCCGCAGCGCGTTGGGCGTGTGCGCCTCGATCTCGATCAGCTCGGTGAAGAGCTTCTCCGCTCGATCCAGAAGACCCGCCCGCATGTAGTCCTCACCGAGCTCGAGCAGCGCATTCGTCCGCTGTTCCGGGCTGAGTCCCGACCGCGAGATGAGGTTTTGGTGGAAGCGGATCGCTCGGTCTACCTCGCCACGGCGGCGAAAAAGGTTGCCAAGGGCCAGATGGGTTTCGACGGTGTTGCTGTCGACCTCCGCAATCTTGAGGAATACCTCGATGGCCTTGTCCGGCTGCTCATTGAGCAGGTAGTTGAGCCCGCGAAAGTAGTTGGTTGTGAACTGATTGCGGCGGACTTCCTTCGTCCGGCTGGATTGGCCGCGGAGGATCCATCCCGACAGGGCCGCGACGGGCAGCAGCAGCCAGAAGAGCCCGACCTCGTTCACGGGGAACCCCTCAGGTCCGAGGTGCGGCTGCGGGTGCCGCCGGCTCCGGCTTGTTCTCCGTCACGGTCAGCGCGGTGGCGTTACCGGGCGCAACCGCGGCCAGCCGGGCCTCGCGAACGCGTCTGCGGACGGTCAACCATGAACCCAAC
>JBCCZC010000489.1:0-3941 GCA_039188505.1 Pseudomonadota bacterium
AGCTCGGCGTACCCGTCGTGGACGCCGATCTGGTTGCCCGCGAGGTCGTCAGGCCAGGGGAACCCGCGCTCGCGGAGATCGCGGCCCGTTTCGGCGCATCCGTACTGACCCCGGACGGCCATCTCGATCGCGCGCGGCTGCGTGGACTCGTCTTTTCCGACCCCGGCGCACGGCGAGAGCTCGAGGCCATCCTGCACCCGCGGATCCGCGCGCGAATGTTCGCTGCGGCGCTGGCGAGTGCCGCACCTTACTGCCTTCTGGCCATACCGCTCCTGGTCGAAGGCGGCCTTGACGAGCAGCTCGATCGCGTCCTGGTGGTCGATCTATCCGTCGAAGAACAGCGTCGCCGGCTCGCCCTGCGAGACGGGTCGACCCAACGTGAGATCGACGGCGTACTGGCCGCTCAAGCCACGCGGGAAGATCGACTTGCGGCGGCAGACGACGTCATCGACAACGGGGGGCATCCGGAGGCTCTGCAGCCGCAGATCGAGGCGCTGCATGCACGTTATCTGGAGCTGGCCGCACAGCGCGCCAACGCTATGGAGTGAGGCGGCTCAGGCCTGGGCGAGACCCAGGCGCTCGATAATGGCGTCGACGATCGGGCCGTCAGCTGGGGGCATCGGCTTATCGGCAAGCGTGGGCAAATCCACCCAGAGGATCGGCTGTCCCTCGACGGGCTCGACGCGGCCGGCGTAGCTCGAAACCATCCAGACGTCCAACGTGACCGTGAGATCCGGGTAGGCATGGTCCACGCGCGTGAGCGGTTCGGCTTCGAGAACCTCGATTCCCAGCTCCTCGGCAAGCTCCCGGACGAGCGCGGCGTACGCCGTCTCCCCGGGGTGAAGCTTGCCTCCGGGAAACTCCCAGAGCCCCCCCTGGTGCGCCGTGGCGCTGCGCTGCTGCACGAGCACGCGGCCGGCGCCGTCGATCAGAACGCCCGCGGCAACGTCGATGTGCTTGCGCACGGTGTCAGGCGATCTGGCCATGACAGTGCTTGAATTTCTTGCCTGATCCGCACGGGCACGGGTCGTTGCGGCCAACCTTGCGCCCGTCGCGCACGAACGGCTGATTGCCGGCCCCGGCCGCGCCCTCGGCGCCTGCGCCTGCCCCCGCACCGGCGGCAGCATTCGCGTTGGCGGTGGCGCTGGCTTCCGCGTGCTGGTACTGAACGCTCGCCGGAGTCCGGCGCTGCTGGTCCAGCTCATCGACGTCCTCGCGATCCTGGATGCGCACGCGCGCCAGGATCTTCACGAATTCATGCTTGATGCGCTCCAGCAGGTCCTGGAACATCTCGAACGACTCGCGCTTGTACTCCTGCTTGGGCTGCTTCTGGGCGTAGCCGCGCAGATGAATGCCCTGACGCAGGTAGTCCATGTTCGCCAGGTGGTCCTTCCAGAGCTGGTCCACGACGTGCAGCATGAGCGCCTTCTCGAAGTTGCGCATCACCTTGCTGCCGGTCTGCGCCTCCTTCTCCTTGAAGTAGCTGTCGACGCCACCCTGGATCTTGTCGCGCAGACCTTCCTCGTTAAGCTCATCGTCATCGCCGAGCCAGGCCTCGATCGGAAGCTCGATACCGAACTCGCCGTCCAGGGCCTTTTCGAGCGCGGGGGGATCCCACTGCTCATCGATGCTGCCCGGCGGAATGTAGCGGCTGACGAGCTCGTCGATGACATCCTGACGCACGTCGAGCGCCGTCTCCTGGATGTCTTCGGCCTCCATGAGATCGTTGCGCTGCTCGTAGATCACCATCCGCTGATCATTGGCCACGTCGTCGAAGTCGAGCAGGTGCTTGCGGATGTCGAAGTTGTGACCCTCCACCTTCCGCTGCGCGTTCTCGATCGCCCGCGTCACCCACGGGTGCTCGATGTGCTCGTCCTCTTCCATGCCGAAACGCTGCATAAGGCTCGAGACGCGATCCGAGGCGAAGATCCGCATCAGGTTGTCTTCGAGCGACAGGTAGAAGCGGGTCGAGCCCGGGTCGCCCTGGCGGCCCGAGCGGCCGCGGAGCTGGTTGTCGATCCGACGGGATTCGTGGCGCTCAGTGCCGACGATGCGAAGTCCACCCGCCTCGACCACCTTGCGATGGCGGATATTCCAGTCCTCGCGCACGGAATCGCGTTGGGTTTCGCGTGCATCCTCGGGGAGCTCCGCCAGCTCGGCGTCGAGGCTGCCGCCGAGGACGATATCCGTACCACGGCCGGCCATGTTCGTGGCGATGGTCACGGCGCCCGGGCGGCCGGCCTGCGCCACGATGGTCGCCTCGCGCTCGTGCTGCTTGGCGTTCAGCACCTCGTGCTGGATCTTTTCCTTCTTCAGCCGCTTCGACAGCAGCTCGGAGGTCTCGATCGACGCCGTTCCGACCAGGACCGGCTGGCCGCGCTCGCGGCAGTCGACGATGTCCTCGACGATGGCCTTGAACTTCGACTCCTTCGTCAGGAAGACGAGATCGCCCTGGTCGTCGCGGACCATGTCCCGATGCGTCGGAATGACCACGACGTCGAGGCCGTAGATCGAATTGAATTCTGCCGCTTCGGTATCGGCCGTTCCGGTCATCCCGGCCAGCTTGTCGTACATGCGGAAGTAGTTCTGGAACGTGATCGACGCCAGCGTCTGGTTCTCGCGCTGGATCGGCACGCCTTCCTTCGCCTCGACCGCCTGGTGGAGACCGTCGGACCAGCGCCGACCCGGCATCGACCGGCCGGTGAACTCGTCGACGATGACGACTTCGCCGTCCTTGACGATGTAGTCCACGTCGCGGCTGAAGAGACGGTGCGCACGGATCGCCGCGTTGAGATGGTGGACGAGGGCGAGATGCTTGGGATCGTAGAGCGAGTCGCCGGCCTCGATGAGCCCCTCGCGGATGCAGAGCTGCTCGACGGTTTCCATCCCGTCCTCGGTCAGGTAGACCTGCTTCTGCTTCTCATCGATCGTAAAGTCGCCGGGCTCGTCCTCGGACTCCTGGCGCTGAAGTCGCGGCACGAGCTTGTTGACCTGGACGTAAAGCTGCGGCGAGTCCTCCGTGGGTCCGGAGATGATGAGCGGCGTCCGCGCCTCGTCGATCAGGATCGAATCGAC
Source organism: Pseudomonadota bacterium (assembly GCA_039188505.1). Classification (GTDB taxonomy): domain Bacteria; phylum Pseudomonadota; class Gammaproteobacteria; order Xanthomonadales; family SZUA-38; genus JBCCZC01. The sequence goes on from JBCCZC010000489.1 coordinate 3,076, forward strand.
CTCGTCCACGATGGCGAAGGAGCGATCTCGCTGCACACGATCGTCGGCGGAAAACGCCATGTTGTCGCGGAGAAAGTCGAAACCGAACTCGTTGTTCGTTCCGTAGGTGATGTCCGCAGCGTAGGCCGCGCGCTTGGCCGCCGGCGCCATGTTGGGCACGGCCACGCCAACGGTGAGACCGAGGAACGCGTACACCGGTCCCATCCATTCGGCATCACGGCGAGCCAGGTAGTCGTTGACGGTGACGATGTGGACGCCATTGCCGCTGAGGGCGTTCAGATAAGCCGGCAGCGTGGCCACGAGGGTCTTGCCCTCACCGGTCCGCATCTCGGCGATGTTGCCCTGATGCAGCACCGCGCCACCGATGAGCTGAACGTCGAACGGCCGCAGGCCGATCGTTCGCTGCGCCGCCTCGCGCACGACGGCAAAGGCCTCCGGCAGCAGGGCGTCGAGGGTCTCCCCGTTCGCAACGCGCTCCCGGAACGCGTCCGTTTTCGCCGCGAGGGCCTCGTCCGATAGCCCCTGCATTTCGGGCTCGAGGCGATTGACCGTGTCGACCATCTGCCGCATGCGCTTGAGCACGCGATCGTTTTGGCTCCCGAAGATTCGGGTGAAAACCTTGTTCAGCATCGGAATTTCCGCTCTGGTTGCAACCGGCCGGGGCACTCGCACCTGCGCGGGCGCTTTCCACGGCTCAGCCCTCCGATGTGTGGGCGAACGCCCCCGGAGTCAAGTGGGTTTGCTAGGGGCCTGTCGGGCGTATGGAATCGTAGCGAGCTGGCGCGTTGTTCGGTAGCAGTAGGTGAGCCGGGAGAAAGCGACGCACCGCGTCGCGCCCGCCGAACGCCCTCGCGCCTGCGTGCGCG
>JBCCZC010000490.1:0-3930 GCA_039188505.1 Pseudomonadota bacterium
GGAATTCTCTCGGATATGGGGTGGCGCGAAATCCTCCGCGCCTGGATCAACGATATCCGCCAGACACCGCGGGACACCCGCATCCGCGACGGAAGGGAAGGCATCGCCGATGTTCGAAAGGGCCCGGTGCCCGGTCAGGCAGTGTCCTGGCGCGGCACGGAGCGCAGCTTCGGCACGCGCGTGGTCTGGACCGTCTTCGTCCGCTCCGCGAGATCCCGCAGGCACTGGTCGAAGCAGTTGCTGATCCGCGTGGTGTTGCGGACCCGCGCCAGCTCCGGCCAGGTTGCGCGGCGACCGGCCAGCACCAGGCGATCGATCAGTTCCGGCGTTGGGTTCGACAGCGTCTTCAGCCAGTGCTCGAACTGGCGATTCGGATAGATCGTGACGTCCCCGCGGTAGGGCTGGCTCGACAGCGCGTGCGCGTGGCGGATGAGCACGCCGAGGCCCGGCACGTCGAAGTGGCTCCGGGCGGCTTCGAGGATGTGTTCGACCTGCACGATCGGTCCCATCACCACCAGCTGGCGCAGGAACGACACGATGCCGCGCCGCTCCCGGTCCTTCGACAGGAACGGCACGACGTGCGGATTCGCCTGGCTGACGATGAAGTGATTGACGTTGTGCTTCCGGCTGATGTGGATCGTCGGGATGTCGTTATGCACCGACCCGTCGATCCACTTGTTGTGCGGCATGTGCGGCACGCTCTTGCCGTCGCGATTCTTCGCGTACAGCGTGACCGGCGGGAAAATGCCCGGGATCGCGGCGGACGCCAGCGCGGCGTGGCCGACGAGCACGTTCGGCGCCGTCAGGTAGTTCAGCAGGCGCGGGAACTGGTTTGGGTCGGCCGGAGAGACCGAGATGTTCATCTTCCGGCTGGTGTGTGCGTAGGCTTCCTCGAAGGTCATCCGCGGCACGTTGCGGTCGATCGAGCGCTTGAGGCGCCGCGAATCCAGCACGCCTTCACCCCGGAGCATGTTCGAGAACCCGGTCAGCTTCGACCAGACCATGTCGAAGTTGCCGAGCTCGAAGATCTCGTTGAGCTCCTCGTCGTTATGCGTCCCCATGACGCTGGCGATGATCGAACCGGCGCTGGAGCCGGAGAACACCCGCGGGAGCAGCCGATGCTCCCAGAGCTCGCGCACCACGCCCAGGTGGAAGAGTCCGAGCGTGGCACCGCCGCTGAGCATGAGCGCGGATCGACCGAAGCTCTGCGCCGCGCGCTTGAAGAACTCGATCTTCTCCTCGATCGGCAGATCGGGGTGCTCGACATCACGCAGGTCCTCGAGGGCACCCACCACCTCGTCGAGGTAGTCGTGAATTAGCCGCTTGGTACCGAGCCAGGAGTGCGTGTACAGCACCGGGTTGGCCATGTTGCCCAGGTTGCCGTGCAGTTCCTCGCGCAGGCAGAAGACCAGGCCCGGTACGTCCTGGTCGCGGCGGAGGCGCCGCATCAGCTCGGTCCGGGACTGGATGAGCTGATAGTCGTATTCGTTGCTGTGCGGGTCTTCGACCCAGTCGTTCGCCCCGGAGATCCGATCGTGGCGGGCGGCCGCCTCACGCCAATCGTCGTAGGTCTCGGCTTTCGCCATGGCCTGTTCGCAGCGCTTCAGTCGGTTCTTGTGGAACATGCGTCCGCCGTTTTTCGGTCTCTCCCAATGATAGCGTTTTTCAGGCCCCATTCGGGGGCGAATGGTGAATGATTGTTCAGGCCGCTGCCAGCAGCGTGCGGCCGAGCCGCTTCTCACCCAGCGATGCAGCGAACGCGTCGGCTTCCCAGGCAATCTCGCCACCGATGATCACCAGAGGCACGAGCCCATCGGTGCGGTTGACGAGCTGCTCGTGCTCGAACTCCTCGCGATAGATCCGATGCACGTGATCCTCGGCCCGGTAGCGCGCCAGCGCCTTCGGATCAACGATCGTGAGGTCGGCGACGTCGCCGATCTCCATGGTCCCCGCGTTGACGCCGAAGAGCTCGGCCGGTTCACGGGTAAGGCGCTTCACCGTAAAGGCGATGGCGTCGTCGTCGATCGTCGCCGCGATCTGCAGCGCCCGCAGATTGCAGTCGTAGAACGCCATGTTCGTGAGGTGGGCACCGGAATCGTTGAAGCCCGGCAGCAGCAGCGGGTCCATGATCAGGTCGCGCACCACTTCGGGGTCGCGGTTCGCGGAGACGGTCGTCCAGATCAGATCCGTATCGAAATGCCGCAGGAGACCGAGGAAGAAGTCCGCTTCATCGCCGGTCACGTTGGCCAGCGCATCCATGGCGACCCGCTCCCCGTCCGTGGGTGACTCGATCGGCTCGCCCTGGGCGTAAAGGCGCGTGCGCCGCAGGATCCACCCCAGCGTGCGACCGTTCCAGTCCTCAACGGGGCAGCGATCCACGGTCATCTGGTCGAGGTCGCGGTCGAACGCGATGTCCTCGCGGTCAAGCCAGCGCTTGATCCGCGCGAGAGAAAATCCGCGCCGCCCGTGCCACCACATGCGACGGAACCGGCGCTGGTACCCGGGATCGTTGAGGATCCGCTGCCGCGTCGCCCGATCCTCGAGGTCGGGCTCGTTGAGCTCGCGCAGCTCCGGAATCTCCTCGAACAGGGGATTCAACGGCCCCTCGGACCAGATCCGGAACGGTGCGGCCAGCGCCTGGAGCCGGAAGTGACCGTCGATGAGCTTCGAGTTCAGGATCCGGGAGAGCAGCTTGCCGAGCTTCGCGATGCCGCGGTTGGTCGCGACATCGAGTGCGGCGACCACCGTCGTCTTGAGGGGCCGCCCGTGGAGCCGACCGCTCGTGAGCATGAGCGTCCGAACGATGCCGATCTTGCTGTCCTTCGGTGGCGTCGCCTGCCAGGTCCTGCCGCGCTCGCGCAGGATCCCCGTCAGCCGCTTCAGCTCCGTGTGGCTGCCGTACTGGGTCGGAATCTTCTTCCGCGTGTTCGGCTGGTTGGCCAGGTAGTGAAAGGGCAGCGCGTCGGTGGAGAACCCGGGGTAGCCCTCGTCCATGGCCGTCTCGAGGAGATTCGTCATCTGCTCGAGCTCGTCCGGCCGCGGTTCTCGGCTGATGCTGCCCTTGAGGCCCATAACCTCGATCCGCAGCATCGAGTGCGGAATCATCGGGACGATATTGGGCCCGAGCGGGAGCTCGTCGAGGTGCGCCAGGTAGTCGGCGCTCGTCGACCAGGTGGCCCGGTCGGCGACCTTTTTCAGCACGTGCTTGGGTACGTTCTCGACGCGGGCGAAGCAGTCGACCACCGGATCCTCGCCGTTGCGGCGCTGGGCGCCGTAGGCGAGACCCAGGCTGCAGTTCGCGACCACGACGGTCGTGGTGCCGTGACGCACGGCCTCGGGCAGCCCCGGTGCGATCTCCACCTCGAGATCGAAGTGCGTATGGACATCGAGCAGGCCGGGCATGGCCCAGAGGCCATCGCCTTCGATGACCCGAGCGGCGCCGTCGCGTGCCAGACCGTCACCGCGGGCCGCGATCCGACCGTCGGCGATCGCGATGTCCTCGATGCGCGGTGATACACCGGTGCCGTCGAAGACCTTCGCACCCTTGATGAGCAGATCCCAGGCCAATGCATTACTCCCGTCTGGCGTTAAGCAGCGGTCGAGGATAGCGCAATCGCGCGCCGTGCTCAGCACTCCATCCCGGTGAAGTTCGCGGCTCGCTTGACTGCGCGTCAGCGCCCCTTGAGCGCTTCGGGATACAGCGTCTGCAGCTTGCGTACCTTCGGCGCGGAGACGTGAGCGATGTAGGGCTGGTTGGGGTTCCGGTCGGCGTAGTCCTGGTGGTAGGCCTCGGCCACGAAGAAGGTCTCCAGCGGCTCGAGCGTGGTCACCACGGGATTGCCGAAGGTACGCCGTTCATTGAGCAGATCGATGTAGGCCCGCGCCACGTCGCGCTGCTCGTCGCTCGCGAAGAAGATGGCCGAGCGGTAC
>JBCCZC010000491.1:0-3920 GCA_039188505.1 Pseudomonadota bacterium
CGCCCAGATCCGCGATACGCGTTTCCAGAGCTTGAGTTTCGATTGGGTCGATCCGCTCCAGGGAGACCATGACTCTTGGCCCATTAATTTTACAAGTGTAGTATTCAGAATTACGACACTTGTAGAAATTGGATCTCCGATGATCAGGCTCAGCGATCTTCAGCTCGACATCATGCAGGTGCTCTGGGACGCCGGACCCGCCACGACGGGCGACGTGCACCAGGCCCTCGAAGCGTCCCGGGGCCTCGCCTATACGACCGTGGCCACGCTGCTGAAGCGGCTGGAGGACAAGGGCGTGATCAGCCGGGAACGCGATGGCCGCCAGTATCGCTACACGGCTACGGTCGCCGAGCCCGAGGTGCGGCGGAGCATGGTCGGCAGCCTGGTAGACCAGCTTTTCCGCGGCGATCCGGCAGCCCTGGTCAGCCATCTGATGGGTGATGAGCAGGTCAGCGACAAGGATCGGGCGCGCATCCGGCAACTCCTGGACGCTGCTGAGAACAACGACGGCGAGGAACGCACATGATCATCGAATGGATGGGCAACTATCTGATCCACAGCACGCTGCTGATGCTCCTGGCCCTGGCGCTGCGAGCCGTTCCGAGGCTGCGGCGCCCGGACTGGCAGGACGGTATCTGGAAAACCGCGCTCCTGGCCGGGCTGATCACCGCGTCCTTGCAGACCTTCCTGCCGATTGCCTCGCTGGTCGAGGTGGCGACGATCGCGCCGCCGTCCGCCTCCGCGACCGCGGCCCCGGCTACGGCCCCACGAGCTGAGCGGGTCTCGGGCGAGATCGCTTCCGCCGCGCCCGTACCCATGGCCATTGCCGAGCCCACCCGATCCAGGCCGGTGGAAGCTGCCGCGTGGACCGCGCCATCCACCGGCGCACTGGCCGCGTGGGGGTGGTTCATCGGCGCCGGCTGGTTGCTCTTCGGGCTGCTGACCCAGCTGCGAGCCGAGCGCCGGCTGCTCGCCGACCGCTGCCCGGTCACGCGTGCTTCTCGTGACGCCCTGTGCGGGGGCCTGGCCGTACCGGCGGACATCGTCATCAGCCAGAGCGACCGCGTTGCCACGCCGATCGCAACGCGCGGCCGGGAGATCGTCCTGCCGCTCGAATTCGATGCACTACCCGAGGCCTACCGGAGCGCGGCCATCGCCCACGAGCTGGCGCACGTGCTGCGGCGGGATCCGCTGTGGCGACTGCTGGCGCTGACCGTCGAGCGGATCTTCTTCTTCCAGCCGCTGAACCGGCTCGCATCGCGGGAACTCGATCGCGCGGCCGAGGCGATCTGCGATCACGATGCGGTCGCGCGGACCGGCGATCGCCGGCCGCTGCTCGAATGCCTGGGTCACTTCGCCGGCGTCGCGGTCCAGCCGCGCACCCTCTGCGCGATGGCGGCGACGCGGCTGCCCGAGCGCATCGAGGCGCTGCTCACCGGCCGGAACACCGCGGCAGTCATGCCCCGCCGCGTGCTGCCGGTGCTCGTCGCAACGGTGCTGGCCGGCAGTGTGCTTCTCCCGGGCATCACGCTCGGCACGGACCAGGCCGAACCGCGGCGACTCGCCAAGGCATCCTCGGGGGCAAAGCACAGCGCTTCGACGCACATCCGGGAGAACAACGGCTTCACCACAATGTCGGTTTCCCATCGTGACGGCGAACGCAGCCTGCGGCTCAAGGCCGAGGGCGCGCTCGAGTTCAACGAGGACTTCACCGACCTCGTTGCGATCGGCGGTGACGGCTTCTTCGACCTGACGGTGAACGAGAACGGCACTCGCTACTCGCTCGAGATCAGTCCGGAGCGCGACGGCCTCGAGCGCCGCTTCCGCGTCGACGGCGAGCGCCGGCCCTGGGATGCCGATGCCCGGGCGTGGTTCAGCGACGCGCTGGTGACCGTCTTCCGCGCGACCGGCATGGCGGCCGAACGACGGGTGTCGGCGCTGCTCGATACCGGAGGGGTCGAAGCGGTCATCGACGAGCTAAGGGCCATCGAGAGCGACATGGTGACCCGCGTCTACGTGACGGCGCTGGCCCGGCGGCAGACGCTGTCGCGGCGAGAGCTGAACACGGTGCTCGAACTGGTTGACGACCGGATCGACAGTGACCTGGAGTCCCGCCTTTCGCTGGCCGCGTTGATGGAACAGCAGGACCTCGACCGCCGGAGCTGGGAGCTGCTCCTCGGGGCGACCGCGACGATCCGCTCGGACCTCGAGCAGCGGCTGGTCCTGGTGCCCGCGGCCGAGCAGATGCCCGCCGAGCCCGAGCTACTGGCCGCGTGGCTCGAAGCCGTCGACGGGATCGACAGCGACCTCGAGCGCCGCCTGGCGCTGAGTGCCGCGACCGATCACTTCGCCCGGGCCGACGAAGCGCTGCTGCTGACCGTGGTCGACGCGATGACCGAGATCGGCTCCGACCTCGAGCACCGGCTGGCGCTGGCCTCCCTCGCGCCATATCTCGCGTCGCCCGCGACGCAGCGGGCCTACATCGCGTCGGCCGGCGAGCTGCGCTCGGACCTCGAGGGCCGGCTGGCCTTCGCCACGCTGCTCGACGAAGCCACCCTCGATGAGGACGCCACGGCGGCGCTCGTCGCCACGGCGGCACGCTCCATTGGGTCGGACCTCGAGCTGCGCCTGCTCCTCGGCAACGTCCTTGACGACCACGGGCGCAGCGATGTGGTCCAGGACGCGGTGCTCGACGCGCTGGACTCGATCAGCAGCGATTTCGAGCGCGAGCAGATCGCCCGCCGCCTCCGCGACTAGCCCCTACCGACAGACAGACGACGGTTGACCTTGCCGCCCATCGTGGCGGCAAGGCGATCCCGCTCGGCCCGAACCAGGAGCCTCCCATGAAACCGCTTCGCACCCTGCTGTTCACTGCGACGTTCGTACTGACCCCCCTGGCCCAAGCAGACGACGCAGCTCGCATCGAGCGCTATGTCGGCGAAGCTCTAGGGCTCGGCTTTAATCCGGCCCTGGGCGTCGCTGTGGTGCGCGGCGACGGCGAAGTCCTCGTCGACGCGTGGGGTCGCCGCGATGTCGGCTTCGCGGCGCCGGACGCGCGCACGCGCTTTTACATTGCCTCGGCCACCAAGTCACTGACCGGCACGGCGGCCGCGACGCTCGTCGCCGAGGGGAACCTCGACCTCGCCGCCCCCGTGTCCGAATACGCCGACGTGAGCCCACCGGAAGGGCTGCCACCGCAGCAGTTCTCCGTCGGCGCGCTGCTGACCCACACGCACGGCATGGAGAACGATCCGCTGGTGGTGAGGACGGCCTACTCCGGGCAGCACGACCCGGCTCTCCTGCGGGAGCTGGTCGCGCAGGGAACGACCACAGACAGCGCGGCATTCGACTATTCGAACGAGGGCTACGTCATCTTCGGCCTCGCACTCACCGAGCTGAGCGGCGGGTCCGACTGGCGCCAGGGCGTTCGACAGCGCGTCCTCGAACCGCTCGGCATGAGCGACAGCACGGCCCATCTGAGCCAGGTGCCCAGCGACGCGATCGCGATGCCGTTCGATTACCGTCCGGGCGACGGCCTCGAGCGCATCCCGCTCTACAAGTCCGACGCGACGCTCCACGCAGCCGGCGGCCACTTCATGAGCCCGCGCGACGCGTCGCGGTGGCTGCGGGCCAACCTGACGCACGGCATCATCGACGGACAACGGCGACTACCCGAAGAAGTCTTCGCGATGACCCAGCAGGCCCGTGTCGAGACCGGCAGCGACTTCGGCGACTACCGGCGCGAGAGCTATGGGCTGGGTTGGCACCGGGGGCGCTACGACGGGGACGTCCTCGTGCATCACTTCGGTTCCTTCCCCGGCTACCGCTCACACCTCTCGTTCATGCCCGAGCGGGACATCGGTGTCGCGGTCTTCACGAATACCGGCGGGCCCGGATTTCCGGTAGTCGACCTCGTCGCG
>JBCCZC010000492.1:0-3909 GCA_039188505.1 Pseudomonadota bacterium
GCACGGCCTGAAGCTGAACCGAAGCGTACCTCCGTAGGTCACGATGCTGCTCAGCTCGGTCAGGTTTAATGGTCGGCGCTTCGACAGAGCACGCCTCATCAATAGGGCGCTCTTCTTGGCTCGTCCTTACTCCCCGAGACAGCACGAGCATGGCGTCCGTGTTTCTGGAGGCTAATTGGTTCCGTTACGTCGTTGGATTTCAGATGGTAGCATTTAAGGGCAAAGGTGAGATCACGAGGACCCGACGATGCAGGGTAACACTGCACAAGCGGTCGGTATGACCTTCGCGGACGTGGTGTCGGTCATCAGCAGCTACGTCTGGAGCGACGCGCTAATCTACCTCTGCCTTGGGGCCGGGCTGTTCTTTTCGGTGCTCACGCGCTTCGTCCAGGTCCGCCTGTTCCGCGAAATGCTGAGGCTACTCTTTGCCGGCCGGGAGTCGGACCGTGGCATCTCCTCCTTCCAGGCGCTGGCCGTCTCCCTCTCCGGGCGCGTCGGCACGGGCAACATCGCCGGGGTCGCCGCTGCAATCGGCTTCGGTGGACCGGGGGCCGTGTTCTGGATGTGGGTGGTCGCCTTCCTCGGCGCCTCGACGGCCTACGTCGAGTCCGCGATGGGGCAGATCTACAAGGAGGTCGACGAGGGTCAGTACCGGGGTGGCCCGGCCTACTACATCGAGAAGGCCATGGGTCAGAAGTGGTATGCCTGGATCTTCGCCATCGCCACCATCATCGCCGTCGGCCTGCTGCTACCGGGCGTCCAGTCCAACAGCATCGGCAATGCAGCCGAGCTCGCGCTCGGTGGGGGCGGTACCGTCGGCTTTCTGGGAGACACGATCTCCACCACCAAGCTCGTGACCGCGCTGGTGGTGGTCGGGGTCCTCGGGTTCATCATCTTCGGCGGCGTCAAGCGGATCGCGCACGTGACGCAGGTCATCGTCCCGTTCATGGCGCTGGGCTACGTGATCATGGCACTGGGCATCATCGCCCTTCACATCACCGAACTCCCGGGCATCCTCTGGCTCATCGTGTCCGATGCCTTCACCCCGATGGCGGGCGTAGGAGCCGCCATCGGCTGGGGAGTGAAGCGCGGGGTCTACTCGAATGAGGCCGGACAGGGCACCGGTCCACACGCGGCGGCGGCCGCAGAGGTCGATCACCCAGCGCAGCAGGGGCTGGTCCAGGCCTTTTCGGTCTACGTGGATACGCTGTTCGTGTGCACCGCGACGGCCCTGATGATCCTGATCACCAACCAGTACTACGTGGCGGGCCTCGAGAACAGCGTTAGCGGTGGAACGCTGGCGAACGATGTGATCATCAGCAGCCCGGCGTTCACCCAGTTCGCACTCGAAAGCGTGCTCGGCGGCTTCGGCAAGATCTTCGTGGCCATCGCCCTGTTCTTCTTCGCCTTCACCACGCTTCTCGCCTACTACTACATCGCCGAAACGAACGTGGCCTACATCCGGCGCTCGTTCCGGTTTCCCTACGAGATCACGATTCTGAAGCTCGCGCTGATGGCCTCGGTGTTCTACGGCACGATTCGGTCGGCAGACATCGCCTGGGCCCTGGGCGATATCGGCGTCGGGTTGATGGCCTGGCTCAACATCATTGCCATCCTGATCCTGTTCCTGAAAGGCCGGCCCGCGATGAAAGCGCTGAAAGACTACGAAGAGCAGCGCCGCGCTGGCGTCACGGAATATCGCTTCGATCCGGAGCGGCTCGGGATCGAGAACGCGGACTTCTGGGCGAACAAGCGGGAGAGTCGCTGAAGGGAGTGCCACGCCGCATGGGTGCTCGCCGGACTGGGGTGTCAACTTGCGGTGCCCCGGCCCTGCGTCGAGTCCGGAACGAAAACGGGCCTCGCCGAAACGACGAGGCCCGAAGAATCAGAATGCAGCCCGACGCGTCGATCGACGTGTCGGCTTCACTCAATCAGACGATTTCGACGTTGACCGCAGACGGGCCCTTCTGGCCCTGCTCGACGCCGAAGGTCACTGCCTGACCTTCCTGAAGCGACTTGAAGCCCGAGCCGCGAATCGCGCTGTGGTGGACGAACACGTCCTTGCTGCCATCAGCCGGGGTGATGAAGCCGAAGCCTTTCTCGTCGCTGAACCACTTGACGGTACCAGTTTCCATAATCGTTTCTCTCTCGTTCTTGGGATAAGGAGCCAGCCAGGGACAGCCAAATCGATCGGCGACCCGGGCCGGGAGGTGCTGACGTTCATCGAGGCGATCTGGAAGGACTAGCGCGTGGATGCGCGATGGGCACTGCCGGAAAGGACTACGTACTGAACTACAACGCGCGGCACAATACAGGTACCGAGCGGTGATCACAACGTTGGCCGGTATCACGCCCCGACGTATCCGCCCGTTTCCTTTGCGAATTGGTGAACGCAGGCAAGGCTCGAATGGGCAACTGAGGGCGACGGTCGAGCGGACTTCGCCCGAGGTCGAGCATGACTCCTGCGCGGCTACCCCAAACCCCGACGGGCGTCAGTACAACGGCGCTGCCGGATCCCCCAGGAACGCGAAGCCCCGCAGGGCCCGCGCGGCATTCGGATCAGCCTGAATGTAGCGCTGGATCGCGAATCGCAGGGTCTCACCGACGGTGTCCTGGCGCCCGATCTCATCGAAGAACCGCTCGCCGAACTGACGCAGCAGGTTGACGTCGGTCAGGGCCGCCGCGCCGAGGACATGGGCCGCGCCGTCATCCTGTAGCAGGAACCCGTTGGCCATGGTGTCGAGCTGTGGATCGACGAAATAGGTATTCCAACAGCCCCACTGGGTGATCAGATGCGGCGCGGCGTTCGCGAGAGCCCGGGCTTCATTCGCCCGGAACAGGATGCCGTGGCTGGGATTGAGGCCCCAGATGCCGAAGCTCGAGTGGCCAAGGTAGCTGACCAGCATGCCGGTCCCGTTGAGCGCGTCGGTCAGCGCGGCATTGGCGTCGGCCAGCACCGCAAAGTCGTCGGCGTAGGTTTCCTCGAACGCCCACGCCGAGGATAGCGACGCGGCGTAGCCTTCGCTCAGCTCCGCGAACTGGCGACCGCTATCGGATGGGCCGGCGCTGAAATGGGCCGTGTCCGGGGGCAGATAGGTCTGGAGCTTCGCGACCAGCAGATCCAGCTCGTCCTCGGTCCGCACCGGCAGGCGGCCAATGGCGGCCTGGGGCGTGCCGTTGCCGTTGAAATCCACGTAGGGTCCGTCGGCCGGGGCGTAGGTCACGAGATCGTCGGTCTGGACATAGTGCGTCGGTACGAAGCTCTGGCTCGCGAGTCCCAGATGATCGTGATAGTCCGTGGAATCACCGCCGACCAGGAGCACGAAGCGGGGCCGCGCGTGCCTGATGAACTCGCCGATCGCTGCCGCCGATCGCTCGTAGTCCGAGTAATGGGCATAGATCTCCTCGGCGGCGACCACGCGGGTGCTGTAGCCCCGCGCCTGCTGGAGCGACTGGAGGTCGTCCAAGGCGGCCGTAGCGACGAACTGATCGTGGGCAATGATCAGGTAGTCGACCTGGCCGCGCGGCGGTCGTCCCGACGCCGGGGGCACGTCGGCCTGGATCGACGGGGCGAGGGTTTCGCCGACTTCAACTGCGATCCAGTGTCCCTGCCCGCGCAAATTGATCGTGTCGGTGCCGGTTCGCCTGCGGTCGCCCCGCCACGCGACGACATCGCCTGCAAAGCCGGTAATCGCGAACTTGCCGCCCTGATCGATCATCCCCTTCCAGGCGCCGCCCACGGCCTGAGGCGCCCGGGTGAAGGCGGCTGCGAGGCCCTCGTAGGCCATGATGTCGAACGGATTGCCCGTGTCCCCCGGCGCCGTCAGCTCGAGCGTATTCGTGCCGGCGACCAGCACGCCGTCCGGCACGCTGACCGTCGTCGTCGCAACGTCCGTGCCATCGAACCAC
>JBCCZC010000493.1:0-3896 GCA_039188505.1 Pseudomonadota bacterium
ACGAGGCGGTCCTCCGCCAGGCCCGAGCTGGCGTGGAGGAAGCGCGCGAGCAGTTCCTTGCCCGTACCCGTCTCGCCGTGGATCAGCACGCCGATCTCGCTGGCCGCGAGCCGTGCGGCCTGGTCGTAGATTGTGCGCAGGGCTGGCGACAGCGTTGGCGGATCCGGCAGTGCCGCGGCTGGCGTGGCCTCGACCGGTAGGGCCCCCGGGGCGGGCGCCGCCCCCCGGCCTGCGGTGGCTTGCAGCAGCCGGAGCGCAAGGCCGATGAGCGGCTCGTTGCGCTCGACGACGTCGTCGGCCGCGTGCAGTTCGACCGTCCAGGGTCCGCGCGCCCGGGGTGTCGGCGTCGGGCCGGCGGTGTCGTCACCGGCGGAGGCGACGACCGCGCCGTCGCGCCTGACCAGGAGACTGGTGTCCGTCATGGTGCTCGCGAGGGCGGCAGCGAGGCGCTGCGCGAAGCCCTCCGGAGAGAGGGAGCTCGCGAGCGCTTCGACGAGAGCCGGAAGCTCCCGCAGCGAAAACCGGGCGAGATCGCCCTCGGCCCAGGTGGTGCGTGTGGGGCCGGTCGGTCCGTCCGTCGCGTCGGGCGCGTCGCCCGGGACGGCAAGGCGGACCTCGCCGGGATCCAGGCGCTCGAAGCGCACGGCGATCTCGCCGAGGCGGAGTTCGAGGGTCTGTCCTTCGAGTGCCGCCGCGTCAACGCGGATGCCGTCGAGCCAGGTGCCATTGCTCGAGGTGAGGTCCTCGAAGCGCGCACCGGTGTCGTCGAAGATTGCCCGGAGGTGATGGCGGCTGATGGTGGGATCGTCGAGCTGCACGTCGGCGTCACTAGCGGACCCCAGCACGTGTTCGCCGGGGCCTAGCCGATAGCGCCGCTCACCGCCGGCCAGGCTCGCCGTCACGAGCAGACGGGATGCTTCCTGATTCATCGCCCACCTTCTCCGTTCAAGCGCTGCATTCCGCTCCCGGCAGCAGCTTTCGTGCCAGATGCCTCGAATGCACATCACACAGCGCCTGAGTCTAGCCGCAAACCGGTGTGAACAGAGCGAGGCAATATCGCGCCGGAGAGAAGACTCGTGCGGAACCGACGCCGGCTACTGGTGCTTGGTGGCCGGTCCATTCATTATTGAGGACGTCAGGGTATGCCACTGCGGCGCATGGAAGCGCTTGCGGTGCTGGACGTCGACGGCGTCCGGAGCCCGACGAGCAGGGGGTACGATGTCGTCATTCGCGCTCGACGCGTTCTCAATGGGTTTGGTCATGTGCTGGCTCAGCGGCCTATTGGCGCTGGGCATGCTGGTGCTCTGGCGCTGGGAAACCACCGAGGACGGATTCGGGTACTGGGTGGTGGCCCAGGCGTGCCTGGCTACCGGCGTCGCCTTTCTTCTGCTGCGGGGCGCGATTCCGCTCTGGCTCTCGGTCACGGTCGGCAACGGCCTGATCCTCGCCAATCCCGTGCTGATCCGCGTGGGAATCGGTGCCTTCCTGCGTGCCCATCTGCGGGTGCTGCCCGATGTCGTGCTGGCCATAGCGACGGTGACAGGAATGTTCGTGCTGGTCACCGTGGTCGATCGAATCGACCTGCGCACGGTGCTCATGTGCGTTGCGATGGCCGTACTCGATGTCCGCTGTCTGCTGGCGCTCCGCAACGTGTCGCCGGAAATGCGGGCGGCCGCCCGGCTGGGCCAGGTCGTCTTCGGTCTCATTGCGCTCGCATTGGTGGCCCGTGCGCTGTGGACGCCGTTCGCACCGGAATCGGCGGGCCCGCTCGGAGAGGCGGGCACGACGGGGCCTGCACTGACGTTCCTGTTCGCCTCGGCCGCTGGCGTCGCGCTACCGTTCGTGCTGATGTTCCTCAATTCGCTTCGGGTCCACGGCCGGCTGACCGAGGCGCGCCGTGTTGCCGAGCGGGCGTCGGACACCGACTACCTGACGGGCCTTCGCAACCGCCGCCATCTGTTTCGTGCGGTCTCGGCGCTGAATCCGACCGGACGCATCGGGCTGCTACTGCTCGACCTGGACCACTTCAAGCGCATCAACGACGAACTGGGGCACGAGGCTGGCGACCGGGCGCTGATCGCCTTCGCGGGGCTGGTACCTGACCTGCTTGGGACCGAGGACCTGCTGGTCCGTTTCGGTGGCGAGGAGTTCGCCGTGGTCACTCCCGTGAACGATCCGGCGCAACTCCACGCGCTCGCCGAAGCGGTCCGCGCGGCAGTCGAGCGAGACCTTGGCCGGAAGGCCAGACTTGATCGCCCCATCACGACCAGCATCGGTCTCGCCAGCGGGCAAGCGGCCTGGCTGGATGCGCTTCTGGGTGAGGCTGACGACGCCCTCTATCGGGCGAAAGCCGCCGGACGCAACCGGATCATGGGCACGACCGTTCCGGACACGGTCCTCGAAAGCTGACTCATGACGTCAACGCGGCCGGCGAATCCCGCCGACGGCATTCGGTCAGCGCCGGGCTGACCTACTGCTCGCAGGCATAGTCCTGGCGCAGGGCGCGGTAGACCGCGTCGCGGGCGAGCTTCTCTTCGGCGATGTAGATCGGATCACGAATGTCGCGCTTCACCTTCAGCACGACTTCCTTCAGCGGCACCGCTTCGGGCACGCAGAACTCGGCAAAGTAGGTGGGCTCATACTCGCGCTGCTTGCGGCCGTAGCGGACGGACGCGAAGTTGTTGATGAAATTGTCGTTGCCCGAGATCTCGCGGGCGACGTTGCGGGCGACGCGATCGTCGGTCGCGATGGCGCCGGCGATGAAGCCCTGGATGTAGCGCACGCAGATCGTCGACTGGGCGCTATCCGGCTCGGTCTCGTAGTTGGCGCAGTAGCCGTTGAGCTGCTCGGTGGTTACCGGCTCGATGGCCTTCGAGGTTCCGGGTGCGAGGAGGAACAGGGCCACGACCGCGAGGCCAAGGAGTGCGACCGCCTGTTTCGCGTCAGGGGTTGCCTTGACTTTAGTTCGAGAAAAGCGATTCATTTCTAACCCCGCATCGTCAAAGACGACGAAGCTAGCCGAAAATTCGTGAGGGATCGGTGGGCGTCCGTGAGCGCTATTGCTGAGCTGGAATCCAGTGGCCGCGCAGCTTCAGGACGCGATCCCGTGGCGGCGTTCGCCAGAAGGCCGCGTAAGCTTCACTCTGGGCCAGAATGGCCGGGAACGTCGGTGTGGTATCGGGCCAGAGGTACGTCGGGTAGCCGGCCTTGGTCTGCTGCTCGTGGATTGCCGCCAGCAAATCCCAGGCGGCCGGGCTCTGGTCCTGATGGAGCATGCGCAGGGCCAGGACCTTGGTGGTGTCGGCCGGCATGTCTGAAACCATGGCCTCGGCAGCCTCCAGCTCGCCGTCCTCGATCAGACGGGCGAACGCCATCACATCGTCGAGGTTCTTCCGGAGCGGTCCATCGTAGGCATGGTCGAGGGCTTGCAGCGCTTCGAAATCCCGTTCAGTCACGAGGATTCGCGTCAGATTGATCAGTGCATTGGCGAAGCCGGGGTCGATCTCGAGGGCCGCGCGATAAGCGCTCACGGCGCCCTCGATGTTCCCGGCCTGGGAATGGACGAAGCCGATGTTCAGCTGGTGCACCGCCAGCAGGGGATCGAGGCGCGCTGCAAGCGTTTCCCAGACCAGTGCTTCATCGAGACGATGGACGATGAGCAGAAAGTCGCCGTACCAGTTGGCCGCGTCCACGGAGTTGGGGTTCACGGCGAGCGCGCGCTGGAAGTGCGCTTCGGCGGCCTCGAACTCGAAGGAGAAGAGTTCGTAGGCGCCCATGGCTGTCAGCGCCGCGACATTCTGGGGGTCGATGGACAGCGCCTCAGCCGCGTAGCGACCGGTTCGCTCCAGCGCTTCAGCGGTATTGTCGAACCAGTTGGACAGGAGCATCTGGGCCAG
>JBCCZC010000494.1:0-3889 GCA_039188505.1 Pseudomonadota bacterium
AGGGCGAGCTGACCGTCGATGGTGAAAGTGCCGGTGTCCGATCGACCTCCGGCAAGTCCACTTCCAGATACCGCCCGAGGCTCTGCTGACGCGTTGGCCGAGGACGGGAGTGATGTACTCGGCGTTTCGGGCACACCAAGCGGCCTTGGCGGCGTTGTTCCCTCGATGGGACCTCGCGCCTCAATCTGAATCCGTAGCCGGCGCTGGCCAGACCAGGCCCGCGCGGAGCGCGCCCAGGAGCACGACGAAGCTCGCCAGGATAGCGAGGAACGTCCCGATCGGATGGTCCGGGACCCCGGCGCTCAGCAGGTAGGCCACATAGGCCGTCGTCAGTACGTTGGCGATCAGCGCGCTGTTGATCGACCATCCGAGACCTCGCCACAAGGGGATGCAAAGGCCGAGGTTGATCGCCCCGGCGCTGATCAGTAGCAGCGCGGGAAGGATCAGGATGAAGGTACTCTCGTCCGGGGTGGCGGCGGCCCGCTCGAGCGCGGCCTGAACGCCCGACAGGTGCCCAAGACCGCCAAGCAGCAGGAAGATCCCGACGAACACACCGGCGCCCGAAGCCACCCGGGGAAGCGAGTTCTTTGCTTCCGGAGTTGCTGTATCAGAAACCGACATTTCTCCCTCCGACCTTCGCGAGGCCACATTCGTAGGCAAAGACGACCGCCTGGGCACGGTCGCGCAGGCCCAGCTTCGATAGCACGCTGGAGACGTGGGTCTTCACCGTGGTTTCCCCGATGAACAGGGTCTCGGCGATCTCGGCATTGCTCTTGCCCTCGGCGATCGCGACCAGGACTTCCCTTTCCCGGGCCGTCAGCCGCTCCAGGCGCTTCGCGAGTTCGCTGTCGGCGCCGAGCTGGCGCGCGAAGCGGCCGATCAGCCGGCGGGTGATCGCGGGTGCGAGCATGGCACCACCGGCGGCGACGGTGCGCACTGCTGCGACGAGCTCTTCGGGCGGAATGTCCTTCAGGACGAACCCGCTCGCGCCCGCCCGGAGCGCCCCGTAGACATACTCGTCGGGATCGAAGGTGGTGAGGATGATGACCCGCGTCTGTTCGCCGCCCTCGGCCAGAATGCGCGCCGTGGCCTCGAGCCCGTCGAGCTCAGGCATGCGGATGTCCATCAGGATGATGTCCGGCTGCTGCTCGCGCGCCGCCGCAATCGCCTCGAGACCGTTTCCGGCTTCCGCGACGACCTCGATGTCCGCCTCATGCCCCAGCACCATGGCAAAGCCTCGACGCACCAGCTGTTGATCATCGACGACCAGCACTCGCAGCATCAGTTTGATCCCCTCTCAAGCGGCAAGGTCGCGCGAACCCCGAAGCCACCCTCCTCGCACGGACCTGCGCTGAACGAACCGCCCAGAAGCTCGATGCGCTCACGCATGCCGATGATGCCGTGCCCGCCGCTGCCGTCGGTCGATCCGCCCGTGCCGTTGTCGTCGATTCGGACAGCCACTTCGTCCCTCAGGACATCGACGCGGACCTCGACCTGCGCTTCGACGCCGGCGTGGCGAATCACATTGGTCAGCGACTCCTGCACGATGCGATAGACCGCAAGCCCGAGGTGTGGCGGCAGATCTGCAACCGGGCCCTCGAGGTCCAAGTGAACCGTCGGCCCGACGTCGCGAACTTCGCCAATGAGGGCCGGGAGGTCGCCAACCCCCGGCTGCGGCGCCAGTTCGCGGGCTCCCTCGACCGGTCGCAGCACGCCGAGCAATTCGCGCATCTCCGCGACGGCCTGTCTGCCCGCCTTCTCAACCGACGCCATGGCCTCGCGCGCGGCCTCGGGGTCCGCTCTGCTGACCGTCTTGGCCGCTCCGGCCTGCACGGTCATGACGCTCAGCTGGTGCGCAACGATGTCGTGCATCTCCCGGGCGATGCGGGCGCGCTCCGCTGCGACCGCTCGTTCTGCCTCCACGAGCCGCTCGCGCTCGAGATGGTCGGCGCGCTCCTCGAGCAGCCGGAGGTATTCACCCCGGAAGCGCAGCCGGCGACCGGTATACCAGAGCGCGACGATCATGCCCGAGGCCATCGTGCCGCCCGCGCTCGGCGTGTTGAGAACGAAGTGGTCCGTCGCAACGAAAGCGAACGCGAAGAGCATCCCGACCAGGCTGGCGCGGAAGTCGGCTTCGTAACGCCCCAGGCTGTAGAGCGAGAAGGAGAGCGCGACAACGCCGTCACTGGGTGAACCGAAGTACACCAGCACGAGCGCTCCCAACACGACGGCATGCACCTGCAGCGGATGGCTCCGGCGCCACAGCAACGCGAGGTTGCCGACGAACGCGGTGAGCACGATGCCAACGTCAGCGAAGGAATCGAGCTTTAGCGCGCCCCCATCCGGCCCCCGGGACCACAGCGTCAGCGTGAGCACGAAGGAAAGCAGGGCGATCAGCAGATCCGTCAGCTGCGGCCAGCGCGCGAAGGGACCGACCGCTGGACGCTGGGGAACGGGCGCGGTTCCTGCGGAGAGCTCAGCCACAGCTTCGTGTCCTCCCGGATTGGACTGCGGGCCTGGTGGCGGTGGCAGCATGCTCCAGACGGTTCATTGCCGCAGCCTAAACCACGCCAAACGCCGGTGTCATCGGTAGCAGGAGGGATTCGTGCCCGGCCGGAAATCCTCCTTTCGGAGGAGGTGGAAATCCGGCTCCGGACCGATGTGCGAGCGCCTCATGCAGCGCAAGCTGGGTGCGACTTCGAGAAGCCCCAAGGGACACCACGATGAACGAGATCGCACTCGAGACAAACAGCTTCCGGGAAGCCCTGCCGCAGCAGGCCGTCGCCGCTGCGGTGAAGCTCTGGTTCACGGTGACGGCCATCGGCCACGGCATCTTCCTCGCCTATATCCTCGCCGTGTTCTTTCCGCCTGTCGCCCAGCACGGCCTGGAGGGGCTCAGCGGCCTCCATCTGCCTTCTGGATTCCGGGAGGGGGACACCCTTGGCAATATCGCGTCCGTGAGCCACGTGCTGCTGGCCGCGCTCGTGATCGGCGGCGGTCCGCTGCAGCTGATTCCGGCCGTTCGCAATCGCTTCCCCACCTTCCACCGCTGGCTCGGCCGCAGCTACCTGCTGGCCGCCGTCGCCAGTGCGGTCGGTGGGCTCTACATGACCTGGACGCGCAGCCCCATCGGGGACGTGATCTCCAAGCTCGGGATCTCGGGCGACGCGATCCTCATTCTCGTCTTCGCCGGACTGGCGGTCCGCTACGCGATCGCGCGAGAGATCGCGACGCACCGTCGCTGGGCCATGCGTCTGTTCATGGTGGCAAGCGCGGTCTGGTTCTTCCGGATCGGCCTGATGGGATGGACTGCGCTGACCGGCGGCATCGGCATCGACTGGGAGACGTTCACCGGTCCCTTCCTGTACGTGCTGGGTTTCGCGCAGTACGCGCTGCCCCTTGCGATGCTGGAGTGGTACTTCGCCTGCCAGCGTAATGCCGGTCGCGCCGGCGCCGCTACGATGCAGCTGACCTTTGCCAGCGTCGTCTGCGCGCTCACGCTGTTCACCGTGCTGGGGGTCGTCGTGGCAACGACGGGCATGTGGCTGCCGCGGATGTAGGGCATCGGAGCGGACGGCGGCAGCACACATAGGAGCCGGCGCGTGCGTTTCGTCTACGACATTCCTGCGGGCCAGCTGACGGCAGACTAGAACGTGCCAATCATCGCCCAACCCTTTGCCGCAATAGAGCCATCGGGCGGAGCGGGTTATTCGGTGTCCGAGGGCCTACCCGCAAGCGCGTCCCGGTTTGCACGCAGGGCGTCCGCCATGTGACCCATGAATGCCCGGATACGGCTGTTCGTGCGCAGCTCGGCCAGGGTCAGCACCCACAGGTCGAGCCGGAAGTTCTCTTCCAGCGGAGCAATGCGTCGGAGGTTGTCGTCGGGATC
>JBCCZC010000495.1:0-3888 GCA_039188505.1 Pseudomonadota bacterium
CGAAGATGCCCGCCTCACGCAGGTTGAGAAAGGCTTCGCCGGTCGTGTTCGCCGGACTCCACGGGCTCGGCGCCTGGGACTGATTCGGATCAGAGCCGATCGAGAAGGTGATGACGTCCACGCCGTCACGAACGGCCTGCTCGAGGGCCTGGAGCGTGTTTGTCCGGGGGCAGGTCCCGCGATCGTTTTCACCCTGCACGCAGACCTTGTAGGAAATGATGTTCGCGTGGGGCGCAACGCCGGCGACGGTGACGCCAAGCTCGTTGTCGCTGCGGATGTTGCCCGCGGCGGTGCTCGCAACGTGCGAGCCGTGGTTATTCGTATCGCGGCCCGCCGTCCCCTCGTTGGTGAAGTCCCAGACGCCGATCAGCTTGTCGTTGCACTGCACCGTCGCACTGGCGCATTCACCCACCTGACGCCCGAGCGGATTGACGTGATCATGACCATCGCCGCCGATGTCCGCGAACGCCGGATGGTCCCAGTTGATTCCTGTATCGAGAATGCCGACCACGACGCCCGCGCCGAGGTTGCCGGGAGCGCCGTTCGTGGGTTCCCATACCCGCGGCGCGCCGACCCAGTCGGGACCGGCGTCGGTGTCGATGGTGTCGAGCTGATCGGCGACGACCGCGCGGATGCCCGGAAGGTCGCGAATCGCGTCGGCCTCCGTGAGCGTCAGCTCGAGGATCAAGGCGTTGGCGACGAGCGCGAGCTTACCGACGGGCGTGAGCTGCCGTCCGAGCCGCGCCGCCAGGGCGCCCTGCACGGCTTCCCGCTCGATGGCAAGCTCTGCGCTGTAGCGCTGGACGGCCTTGCTCGTCACGTCTAGTCGCCGCACTCCCGAAGTGCGAGGCGACGTGGGCTCGAGCGCCCAGCTGCCGTCCTTCGCCCGCCGCCCCTCGAAGGCGGCGGCAGGCGGACTCTCGAGGACCACGAAGTACCGTCCCGTCGGCGACGACTTCGGCTCGTGCCCGGGTTCCGCCGGCGATCGGTCACTGGCCGCCCCAGCCGTCAGCGCCAGCGTCAGCGCTGCCGCCGGCAAAAGCCCGCGCACCCTCACTCCGTCACCGGGGTGCGCATGGTGACGAGCTCCTCGGCCGAGGTGGGGTGAATGCCGATCGTCCGATCGAAGTCGGCCTTCGTCGCACCCATCTTCACGGCGACCGCGACCCCCTGCATCATCTCGCCCGAGTAGGGACCGACGAGGTGCACGCCAACGACCCGATCGGTGGCGTCGTCCACAATGATCTTGAATAGGCTCTTCTCCTGCCGGTCGGGCAGCGTGTACTTCATGGGCCGGAAGGTCGACCGGTACACGCGGATCTCCTCGTAGGCCTCCCGCGCCTCGGCTTCGGTCATCCCCACGGTCGCCACCTCGGGCTGCGTGAACACCGCTGACGCCACGTGCCCGTGGTCGACGGTCGTCGGATTGTCGTTGAACAGCGTGTGGGCCACGGCCTGCCCCTCCATGAGGGCCACCGGCGTCAGCTGAATCCGATCGGTGACGTCGCCGACGGCAAAGATGTGATCGACCGACGTCCGCGAGTATGCGTCGACCTTGACCGCCCCGCCCCCGTCCATCTCCACGCCGATGGCCTCGAGACCGAGCCCTGCCGTGTTGGGCGCCCGGCCCGTGCCGAACATCACCTCATCCACGGAGAGCCGCTCGCCGGATGAGAGCACGACGGTCTTGCCGCTCGAGTCCTTCTCGACGGCCTCGATGGTCGTGTCGAGAATCATGCGGATGCCCTTCTCGGCCATTGCTTCCTGAACCGCGACCCGAACATCGTCGTCGAAGCCGCGGAGAACGCGGTCTTTCCGATAAACGACGGTCGTGTCGACCCCGAGCCCGTGGAAGATGCAGGCGAACTCCAGGGCGATGTAGCCCCCGCCGTACACGCAGATGCGCTGCGGGAGCGCCGCGAGATGGAAGGCGTCGTTCGAGGTAATCGCATGCTCGGCGCCCGGGATCTCCGGCTTCGTGGGCGCGCCGCCGGTCGCGATCATGATGCGCTCCGCGGTGAAGCGTCGGTCGCCGACGGCGATCGTGTGGGCATCCTCGAGCACCCCACGGCCCCGGTGCATCTCGACCCCCGCGTTGCCGAGCAGCCGCTGGTACACGCCTTCCAGACGATCGATCTCGCGATCCTTGTTGGCGATCAGCGTCGCCCAGTCGAAGGTCGACTCGCCCACGGTCCAGCCGTAGCCGGCCGCGTCCTCGAAGGCTTCGCTGAACGCCGACGCGTAGACAAAGAGCTTCTTCGGCACGCAGCCGCGGATGACGCAGGTTCCGCCGTAACGGTATTCTTCACAGACGCCGACGCGCGCGCCGAAACCCGCGGCGATCCTGCTGCCACGCACCCCGCCGGAACCGGCGCCGATTACGTACAGGTCGTAGTCGAAACGACTCATGAAATCCCTCTCCTTTTTCGCAAGGCTCGTTCGAGTTTTTCTGCCAGGCTGTGCCCGCGGGCTACCGCTCCGGCCAATCGGCGGAATTCGGCGGTTGCCCAGGAGACAGGCGCACCCGGAAAACGCTTTCGCCGCGTTGGGTTTCCGCCTGCGCAACGGGTAGAATAGCGTGCTGCCGAGCAATGGGCCCGACCTCACCGGTGCGAATCCTCAACTGTCGCCGATCAAACCGACGCTATGGCCACGATTGCCCCGCTCCCCAGCGCGCTCACCCAGCCTACGCCGGTCCGGATAGCGCCGCGTGAAGGCCGCGCTCCTCGAAGTCGCCGAGCTGACCTTCCTGCGGGGCGACGAGCCGATCCTCGAGGGGGTCGACTTGACGGCGCACGCCGGGGAGGTGGTGATGATCCGCGGCGGGAACGGAAGCGGCAAGACGACGCTGCTGAAGGCCATGGCCGGGCTGATCCGGGCCGAGGACGACACCGTCTTCCGCTTTGAGCAGAAACAAGTGCACCCGGCCCAGCCCGAGTACCATCGCGAACTCATGTACGTGGGCCACCAACTGGGCATCAAGCTGGACCTGACGAGCCTCGAGAACCAGCGCTTCTTCGACAGCTTCCTCGGCGACGGGACGGGCGATCCGGCAACGACGCTGGACCGGGTCGGCCTCGCGGGCTACCGCCACACGCCCGCCATCCGCCTCTCCGCCGGCCAGAAGAAGCGGCTCGCGCTGTCGCGCCTGCTGCTCAACCGAAGACCGGTTTGGCTGCTCGACGAGCCCTACAGCAACCTGGACCAGCCGGGCATCGAGCTCGTCGACGGCATGCTGCAGGAGCACGTGGAGCGCGACGGCACGGCGATCATCACGAGCCATGGCACCTTCACGCCGGCGCTCGACGGGATCCGAGAGGTCTGCCTATGACGCCCTCGGCGTTCCGTGCCGGCACCGCGGTGGTCGTCCGTGATCTGCGGCTGGGTCTGCGCCACCGGAGTGAGGCCCTCACGCCCCTGATGTTCCTCGTGCTCGTTTGCACCCTCTTTCCGCTCGGCCTCGGCCCGGACCCGCAGCGGCTTGCCGAGATCGCGCCAGCCGTGGTCTGGATCGCCGCGCTGCTGGCGTCAATGCTTTCCCTCAATCACCTGTTCGCAGAGGACTTCGCCGACGGCAGCCTCGAGCTCCTGCTGGCGTCCTCGCAGCCGCTGTCGCTGTTGATGCTGTGCAAGGTCTTTGCCCACTGGCTCGTCAGCGGGCTGCCCATCACCCTGCTTGCACCGGTGCTGGCCTATGCTTACCGAATGCCCATCGAGGGCATTGGCATGCTCTTCACCACGCTGCTACTCGGCACCCCAACGCTCTCGATGATCGGTGCGATCGGCGTGGCTTTGACCATTGGCCTGCGGCGCGGCGGCATGTTCCTGGCGCTGCTCGTACTGCCGCTCTTCGTACCCGTTCTGATCTTCGCCACCGCCGGCGTCATC
>JBCCZC010000496.1:0-3873 GCA_039188505.1 Pseudomonadota bacterium
ATGCGCCGAGCTGTCATCCTCGAGCGCTTCATGATGCTCAGCCGTCGCCTCGGCGTGCTGGCCGCCCACGAGCTGGACGATCGGCAGCTCCCGGAATTCATGCGACTGTGGTCCGAACCTATGGCGGCCGCGCCAACCGACTGCTTCCGGCGCACCTATCCGCGCCGTCCCGACGGCGCGGCCCTCGATAGGCTCCTGGCCGCCGTACGCAGCGGAGACCCCCAGACCTTCCGGGTCGAGATTGCCGACCATGCGAAGCTCGCCCGGCGGTCGGTAACGCTGACCCGTGAGCAGGCCGAAGCCCTTGCCGGGCATCTGACGGCGACCGAAGATGATCCCGTTCAGGTCCGCTTCGTGTCGGGCCAGGTCCTGCGGCTTCCCCGCCGCGACGCGCGACAGCTCGCCGCTACCCTGACGTCGAATACCGAGGCAAGGATCACGCTCATGTTGCCCGAGGGCGTCGAAGACGAACGCAGCTAGTCCGTGGCTTCGATGATCGGAGTTCCCGGCGTCTCCAGCGATGCAGCTCGTCCGATCGGCCGAGACCGCTGGCCGAGATACTCGGGCTAGCGTCGGTCGTCTTCGTAATCGTTGGTTGACGGGGCGGGGAAGCGGACGTCCGGAGTCGCCTGGTCGATGTCCGCACAGAGTCGCCACTCACCGCCGGTGTCCCGTTCGAAGACGAGCAGCGATCGGCCCGCATCCTCCAGTCGTTCCTGGCCCGCGCCGATCGCAAGCCAGTACTTGCTCGTGAACCAGGCCACGTCTCCCCGGACGCGAACGGTCTCAATATCGATGCGCATCGTCGCATCCTCACGGCCGATGTTGCCGTCGAAGAATGCGCGAACGGCGTCGACGCCGACGCGCATCGGTTGACCGTGCAGCGCTAGCACCACGTCGTCGCAGTAGACCGTCATCAGGCTGTCGATATCGCCCGTATGCCACGCCGACATCCAGCGATCGACGACGGCAAGTACCGCCTCCCGATCGTCCGCGTGGGCGGCACAGCAGGGCATGCCGAGCAGCGACAGCAGCGCGATCACAGCGGGCAAGCGCACTAGCCAGTTACCGTCATGTAGGCATCCGGCATCGCCGCAGGCAGCGTCACGACCAGCAGTTCGCAGCCGGCATCGAGGCCCAGCTCCGCGGTCGCGTTCGGTGGGAGCACGCAGCAGCCGTCCCTCGCGAGCTCCCGCGTGTCGACGGTGGCCTTCCCCGCCAGCACGTAGACGAACAGCAGCTCGTCCGGCGGATCGATAGACAGCAGGCGCTGCTCAACCGCCCGGAGGTGGAGGCCCTCGGCCAGCCCGTCGGTGGCCGCGCCGAGACCGAAGGGCCGGATCTCCATACCGGCCAGGCCGGAATCCACCCACAGCGCGATGTCGGCCTGGTGGCGCAGGAAGCGCTGGCCGCCGAAGTCACGCGCTGGGTCGACGGTGTCTGTCGGGAGCTCCAGGGCCGCATCGGCAAGGGTTTCGTGCTCAGCCGGGCAGCCGATCTCGATGACCTCGAGACCCGGTGAGCTCTCGAGCACGCGATGGCGAACCGTCGGCGGCTGCAACACACAATCGCCCGCGTGCATCACGAAGGGCTCGCCCTGGTCCTCGTACACGACCCGGACCCAGCCGCGTCGCACGAAGATCATCTGAAACCGAACGCGGTGATAGTGGACGTAGTCGGGCACCGGTCCGCCGGCGTCGATGCGGATGTGCGATGCGATGAAGCGACCGCCGAGGCGCCCGGGAAGGAGATCCCGGTAGCCCATGCCGGCGCGCCCGGTGGTCCAGCCCGTATCGTCGCCATTGGTGACAATGCGGTCCGGCTCGAGGGCCGGAACGGTGAGTGGCACCTCGATCGGTTCGAACTCGATGCGGGAGCCATTCGGCGCGGTCAGCGCTGGCGATTCCGTAGCGCGGATCACGATTTCCGGCGGCGCGCCCTCGGCGTTCGCGTCGAGCCGGAGGCGCACGCCCGAACCGGTCACCACGGCCAGGCGCGGACGATCGGCGGGGTGGATGCGCTCGACCCGGAAGCCGAGGCGATCGCAGAAGAACGCCAGCGTCTCGTCGAAGACGCCGCCGCAGGGCACCCGCACCTCCGCGGACGCGGCCATTCAGTCGAGGCCCTCGAAGCGCGCCCACTCCTCGAGCGGGGCACGGTCGGTGCGCCAGTGGTTGATCGCAGCCGCGCCGTCGGCATAACCCAGCGCCATCCCGCAGTAGATGCGCTGCTCATCGGGAACCCGCAGCAGCTCGCGACAGGTCGGCAGCCAGTGGGCCCAGATCTCCTGAGCGCAGGTGTGCAGCCCGAACTCGCGCGCGAGCAGCATGACCGACTGCATGTACATGCCGAGGTGGGCCCACTGGTTCTCGCCCATGTCGCGGTCCAGCGCGAAGAACAGAGCCACCGGTGCACCGAAGAAGTCGAGATTCTTGCCGTACTGGGCGAGGCGCCCGGCCCGGTCTTCGCGGGGACTGTCGATCGATGCGTAGAGGTCCTCGCCGCAGCGGTACCGTCGCGTTCGATAGGGCTCTTTCAGCTTGGGCGGGTAGACGTTGTACTCGAGCGCTTCGCCCTTCGGATTCGTTGCGGAGCGCTCGGCGATCACCGCCCGGAACTGGGCGAGCGGCTCGCCCGCAACGGCGTAGACGAACCAGGGTTGCACGTTCCCTCCCGACGGCGAATGGGCGGCCCGGGCGACGATCGTGCGGACGTCCCGAGGATCGACCGGCCGATCCGTGAAGGCGCGCACGCTGAACCGCGTCTCGAGGGCGGCCGAGACGCTTTCTGCCGGCGCCTCCAGTCCGTCGGCTTCGGCGAGCGGGCGCGGTGGAACGTGGTTCACGCCAGGGTCCCGCGGACGAAGCCGGTGATGATTCCGGCGAGCTCGGTCGGCGCATCCTCCTGGATGAAGTGGGAGGCATTCGCGATGCGCTGGTGCGGCTGTCCGGCCGCCCCGGGTACACGCTGCTGGAGGACGCGATCGAGGTGGCCGAGCACGGGGTCGTTCTCGCCAAATGCCGTGAGGAAGGGTTTCTCGAAGCGCCCGAGGGCCTCCCAGGCGGCCAGGTTCTCGGGAACGCTCGGGTGTTCGGGTGTGATCGGTACCAGCGTCGGGAAAACATGCGGCCCGGCCTTGTAGCTCTCGTCCGGAAAAGGCGCGTCGTAGGCCGCGACCTCGTCCCCGCTTAAGGTCCGGTAGCTAGCGCCCTGGACGACGCCCCCGCAGTGCATCATCGGCAGGTCCTGGGAGAAATGCAGCCAGCGCATGAAGCCTTCCCCCGGCGCCTGTCCGGCCGGCAGGATCGTATTCGAGGCCACGACACGTTCGAAGCGCTCGGGCATGGCCGCAACGAGGCGCAGCCCGATGAGACCGCCCCAGTCCTGGCAGAACAAGTTGATCTCGCGAAGATCCTCGCCGACGAGCCAGTCGGTCATCCAGCGAACGTGCCGTTCGTAGGTGAAATCGCTCCGCTTCAGCGGCTTGTCGGATCGACCAAAGCCGACGAGGTCCGGCGCCACGCAGCGGAAGCCCTCTGCAACGAGCGCGCGGATCATGTCGCGATACAGGTAAGCCCAGGTCGGCTCGCCGTGCATGAGCAGGACGAGCGGTCCGTCGCGCGGCCCCTCGTCGATGAAGTGGATCCGGAGCGACGAGCCGTCTTCGTGCGTGATCTCGCGATAGTGCGGCGCGAAATCGTAGCCGGGGAGATTCTCGAAGTGATCGTCGGGCGTTCTGAGCGTGTGCATGGGTTGACCGTCGTCGGAAGGGAGCCGCCTAATCTAGCGCTCCCCTGATGACGCGGCCAGCGAGGCGCGGGTACCCTTGCGTTGACGTCTCAGTTCAGACGCCCTATGCCCTATCCCCAAAAC
>JBCCZC010000497.1:0-3868 GCA_039188505.1 Pseudomonadota bacterium
AAGTGCGGCGAAGGCAAGTGCGGCGGCGACAAGGGCGAAGAAGGCAAGTGCGGCGAAGGCAAGTGCGGCGGCGCTGCCTGAGCATTGCTGACTGAAACCTGAGTCATGAGTACTCATCCTTTTCCAGTCAATGGTGCTGGACTTGGACTGCGGCGGGCCCTCCTGGGCCCGCTGCAGAAATTCCAGGGCCCGCTGACGGTCGATTTCTGGGAAGTCGCGCCGGAGAACTGGATCAACGTCGGCGGCGCCCTCGGACGCCAGTTCCGGTCGTACACCGAACGTTTTCCGTTCGTGTGCCACGGCCTGTCGCTGAGCCTTGGTGGCCCCGATCCGCTCGACGAGACGTTCCTCCGCAAGGTCCGAACGTTCCTCGATACGCACAACATTCGCTGCTACTCGGAGCACCTGAGCTACTGCACCGACGGCGGCCACCTGTACGACCTGATGCCGATCCCCTTCACCGAGGACGCCATCAACCACACGGTCGAGCGCATCCAGCGGACCCAGGACATCGTGGGCCGACGGATCGCGATCGAAAATGTGTCGTTCTACGCGGCACCCGGCAGCGAGATGGACGAGATCGATTTTGTCCGTGAGGTCCTGACCCGCGCCGACTGCCAGCTGCTCCTCGACGTGAACAACATCTACGTCAACAGCATCAACCACGGCTATGACGCCGAAACATTCCTGGCGGCGCTTCCCGGTGAGCGCGTCGCCTACTGCCACGTGGCCGGCCACTACAACGAGGCCGAAGACCTGATCGTGGACACCCACGGCGGTCCGGTGATCGACCCGGTCTGGAAGCTGCTCGAAAGCGCCTTCCGGCACTTTGGCCCGCTGCCGGCGCTGGTCGAACGGGACTTCAACTTCCCGCCGATCCCGGAGCTGCTCGGCGAGGTCCAGGCGGTTCGCGACATCCAGGCGGGATTCCTGCCGGACCAGGGTTGGCCCAGGGCCGCCTCGCTCTGAGTGAGCGAATCCGATGACACCCTCGGGCACCTTCAAGGACGTGCAGACGGCTTTTGCCGCGCATCTTCGCGATCCGGAGAACAATCCGGCGCCGGAGGACATCGAGGATCGCCGCATGGCGATCTACCGCGATCTGTTCTTCAACAACGTGCGCGGCTTCATCTCGAACAACTTTCCGGTGCTGCGCAAGCTCTACGACGACGATAGCTGGGACGCGCTGGTGCGCGACTTCTTCGCTCACCACCAGAGCCATACGCCGCTGTTCCCGGAGCTTCCGCGGGAGTTCCTGCGCTTCGTCGAGGAGCGGCGCGGTCCCGAGCAGGGCGATCCCCCTTTCCTGCTCGAGCTGGCGCACTACGAATGGGCGGAGCTGGCCCTGTCGCTCGACGCGGCAGAGATCAATGAGGTAGCCGCAATTCCCGACGGCGATCTGCTGGCAGGCGTACCCGTGAAGTCGCCGGTCGCCTGGCTCCTGAGCTACCAGTTCCCGGTCCAGCACATCCGTCCGGACTTTCAGCCGAGCGAGCCCTCCGCGCAGCCGACCCACCTCGTGGTCTACCGGACGCGCGAGGACGACGTGCGCTTCATGGAGCTGAACGCAGTCTCGGCGCGTCTGCTCCAGCTCGTTGATGCGGACACCGGCGCGACCGGTCTGCAGTGCATCGAGCAGGTCGCGACCGAACTCGGCACCACGGTCGACGCCATCACCGGCGCAGGCCGCCAGGTTCTCGAGCAGCTCCGCTCCCGCGACATCCTTCTCGGTACGCAACCCGTCTGAGTTCTCTCTCCGCCATGCCCTTCGTCTATGCTGGGCACAGCATGGAGGGTGAGGCATGGACGAACGGCTCCAAGGACTGCTGGCGATCGGCATGCTCGTCGCCAGCACGGCAGCGGCAGATCCAACGTCGAAAGGTGGCACCTTCGGTGACGGCGAAGCGGCCCAGTTCGGCCTCTGGCGGCCGATCCAGACCGGACTCGAGGGTGGCTTCGTCCCGGCCCTGAGTTTCGTCCCCGGAGACCCCAACACGGTCTTCGCCGGCACCAATGCCGGCCTCTTCGTCAGCACGGACGGCGGCGTAACCTGGTCCGCCTCGCGCGAGGGCCTGCCCCGCCAGTCAACGATCACCGAGATCCTCTTCGATCCGGCCTCCGACGACCTCATCGTCGCGACGGCCCAGAACGCGGCGTTCCGCAGCCGCGATGGCGGCCGGACCTGGCTGCCCTCGAACCGGGGCATCGAGTTCGAGAACATGATTGCGCTGACCATCGACGGGTCCGGCGACGTGTTGATCGGCGGCGGCAACAACGCGACGGTCTATCGCTCCACCGATGGCGGGCAGAACTGGCAGATCATCGATTCGGGCCTGTCCACGAACAGCATCTTCACCGCTTTCGCAATCGATCCGGTCGATCCGCTACGCGTCTACGCCGGGGTGCAGGCTTTCGATTCTGGTGACCAGGGTGTCTACCGTTCCCCGGACGGCGGCCTGACGTGGCAGGCGGCGAACAGCGGCTTGAATACCGGGGGGCCGACGCTCGGAGTGGACGCGCTGGTGATGAGCCCCGTCGACCGGAACAAGCTCTACGTTGGCACCTTCTGCGGCGGCGTGTTCCGGTCATTGGACGGTGCCGACAGCTGGACGCAGGTCGACGACAGCGGCTGCGTCGAGGCCATCGCCATCGATCCCGTCGACCCGCAGCGCATCGCGACGACAACGAGCATCAGCATCGATGGCGGTGAGAGCTGGAGCCCCAGCGTGGCGTCCGACGACGGCGCCTCGTCCCTGGCCTTCCGCCCCCATGACGTCAGCGAGACCGGGGACATTCTGGCCGGCGGCGACGAATGGGGCATCTTCCGCTCGCCCGATAACGGCAGCCAGTGGCTGGCGAGCCGGAGCGGCCTGGATGCGGGCCAGCCGAGCCACGTGGCCGCCATCCCTGGCGAGAACGGGTTGACCCTGGTCGCCGCCGTCAACGAGACCGGCATCTACCGAAGCGAGGATGCCGGCAAGAGCTTCGAGCGCAGCAGTTCGCCAGCGGATGTCGATTTCTCCCGCGTCGTCTTCGCACCGAGCGACCCCCTCGTCGGCTACGCCGGCACCGAGTGCCTCGGCGTTCTTCGCACGGGCGACGGCGGCCGGACCTGGACATCCGCGAATACCGGCATGGAAAGCGAGTGTGTGACCTCGATCGCGGTCGATCCCGCGGTCCCCACCAGGCTGATCGCGGGCACCGACACCTTCCCCACGGGCGCGGTCTGGGTCAGCGATGATGGCGGCGACAGCTGGATCAAGGGCGGCCTGACCCTCGGACCCGAGGGCGAGGTGCTGGCGGTGACGGCCGATCCGCGGACCGAGAACAACGTCGTTTACGCTGGCGTGGCCGACCCGAACGGTGCGGCGACCCAGATGGTCTATCGCTCCGAGGACGGCGGGCAGAGCTGGGCGATGACCGACGCGGCGATCAACGCGGGCGGCGGGTCCGGCGTGACGTCGGTCGCGATCGGCGGCCTGACCGAGCCCGACACGGTCTACGCGGGCACGCTCGAGAAGGGCGTCTATCGCAGCCTCGACGGCGGTCAGAACTGGACCCGGCTGCCCGCCAGCGGCGCGTTCATCTTCGATGTCATCGTCGACCCGGCCGACCCGGCACGCGTGTTCAACAGCGACGGCGAACTCTCGACGGAGCGCGGCGCGAACTTCATGCCGATCGGGCCGAACGTCCCCTTCGGCTTTCGCGTCACCTTCAACCCCGTCGATACGCGCGTGGTCTACAACGCGAGTTTCTTCGGGCTTTTTGAGCGCCGCCTCGACGAGGTCCGCATTCCCCTGCCCGAACCGGTGGACATCCTCGGCGAGGACCGCTTCGGCAGCGCCGTCATCGTCCGCGGCAACGAGAT
>JBCCZC010000498.1:0-3853 GCA_039188505.1 Pseudomonadota bacterium
CCCCGGAGACCGTCGTTGCCGCCGAGTTCGAGGATGACGATCGACGGATGATGTGCCTCGAGGAGCGCGGGTAGTCTCGCGAGACCACCGGCGGTCGTTTCGCCGGAGATGGACGCGTTGATGACGTCCACGGTGCAATCCTGCGCGGCAAGATGCGCGTCGAGCAGGGCCACCCAGCCGGCTTCGATGGCCATGTTATGGGCTGCGCTCAGCGAGTCTCCGACGACCAGAATTCGCTCCGCCCGGGCCATGGCCGGGCCCGACAGGAACAATAGAAACAGAATGAGTAGACGGATCGACATCATGTCCAAGGAAAGCAGATCAGTACTGAAGGCCGAGCTTATCGGCAAGGACGTCATCGCGCCATCAAGCGAGAATCTGACGATCCTCCACCCCATGAGTCTGCGTGTTCAGGCCGGCGAATCGGTGGCCATCATCGGGCCTTCGGGTTCGGGCAAGACCACGCTCCTCGGCATCCTCGCGGGCCTCGACCTGCCGACGACCGGTCGCGTGCTCCTCGACGGTGAGGACATGACCGCGCTGACCGAGGACGAACGCGCGGCGCTGCGCCGCGGTCGGGTCGGCTTCGTGTTCCAGTCGTTCCATCTCCTGGCCTCCCTGACGGCGCTCGAGAACGTGCTGCTGCCGCTGGAGCTCGGTGATGAGCCGGACTCGCGTGCGCGGGCCGGGTCGATCCTCGAACGGGTTGGCCTCGGCGAGCGCGTGGACCACTATCCCAATCAGCTCTCCGGGGGCGAGCAGCAGCGTGTCGCCCTGGCCCGGGCCTTCGCGGCGCGGCCGAAGCTCCTCTTCGCCGACGAGCCGACCGGCAACCTCGACGCCGCGACCGGCGACCGTGTGACCGAGCTGCTGTTCGAGCTCAACCAGGAGGCAGGCACGACGCTGGTGCTGGTCACGCACTCCCGTGAGCTCGCGGCGCGCTGCGACCGCACGATCAGTCTGGCCGGCGGCCAGATCGTCTCTCCGGCGCGGGACGCTGCATGAAAACCATCGACATGAGCTGGCGCCTCGCCCGCCGCGAGCTGCGCTCGGGTGAGCTTCAGGCGCTGGCAGCGGCGCTCGTGATCGCCGTCGCCGCCCTGGCCGCCGTGGCCGCTTTCAGCCAGCGGGTCGAGGCGGGCCTCAAGCAGTCCGCGAACGAACTGCTCGGCGGCGATCTCGTCGCCGTCTCGCGTTACGCCATGGATCCCGGCTGGGACGACGAGGCGCGTGACCGCGGCCTCGACGTCGCCCGGGCCGTCGAGTTCCCCACCGTCGCGTTTTCGGACGACGCCTCCATGCTCGTGCAGGTCAAGGCCGTGACCGGCAGCTATCCGCTGCGCGGTCGGCTCGAGGTCGCCGACGGTCCCGCGGCGCCGGCCTACGTCCCGGAGCAGGGGCCGGCGATCGGCGAGGCGTGGGTGGATTCACGGGTGCTCGGAGAGATGGGCCTCGCCGTCGGCGCGCCGCTCGAGCTCGGTGATGTCAGGCTCGAGATCACCCGCGTGCTGCGCTTCGAACCGGACCGGACGAGCGTGTTCGAGCTGGCCCCTCGGGTGCTCGTGCGGGATGCCGACATCGCCGGTGCGGGGCTCCTCGGCGAGGGCAGCCGTGCCCAGTACCGCTTCATGGTCGCCGGCGAGCGAACGGCTGTGACCGGTTTCCGCGAATGGCTCGACCCGCGCCGCGATGGCGCCTTCTTCCAGTCCCTGGAGCGCAGTCAGCGGCAGATCAGCGAGGCGCTGTCGCGCGCCGAACGATTCCTGTCGCTCGCGGCCCTGAGCGCGGTGCTGCTTGCGGGCGCTGCACTCGTGATCGCCGTCCGCCAGTTCTCGCGCCGTCACTTCGACACCGTCGCCGTGCTGCGATGCCTGGGCGCATCGCAGCGCGAGACGATGACCGTGATGTCGCTGGAGCTCCTCTGGGTCGCGATCCCGTCGATTCTCCTCGGCATCGTTCTCGGCTACGGCGCCCAGTTCGGTCTGGTGGCTGCCATGGGCGATCTGATTCCCGATACGCTGCCGCTGCCGGGACTCGCCCCCGCGGGCGTCGGTGTCCTGACCGGTCTCCTCGCGCTGTTTGGCTTCGGTCTCCCCCCGCTGGCCCAGCTGCGCCTCATCCCGCCCGCGCGGGTGCTGCGCCGCCAGCTCACCGGCAGCGGCGCGAGCTGGGTTTACTACCTCGCGCCCGCGCTCCTGTCGATGGGGCTGGTGTTCCTGCAGGCGCGCGATGTCCCGCTGGCGCTGGCCGTGATCTTCGGCCTCCTCGGAACGCTCGGCATTCTCGCGGGCGTCGCCGCGATCGTGGTCTGGGGACTCCGGCGGCTGCCGAACGTGGGCGGCGTCGGCTGGCGCTACGGGCTGGCCAATGTCGGCCGCCGCCGCGCCTCCACGCTGTTCCAGGTGGGCGCGCTGGGCTTCGGCGCCCTGATGATCTTCCTGCTGAGCGTGGTCCAGGCGGACCTGCTCCGCAGCTGGCGGGCCGATCTGCCGGAGAACGCGCCGAACTACTTCCTGATCAACATCCAGCCGGAGCAGCGTGCCACCGTCGCCGCGACGCTCGCAGCGGGCGGGCTCGAGACCGCCGGCCTGGAGCCCCTCGCGGTCGGCAAGATCGCGGCGGTCAACGGCGAGGCCCCACGGGAAGATCAGCGCCGGCTCGACCGCACGCTGCGGGTGTCCTGGGCGGACGAACTGCCGCCCGGCAACGAGATCGTCCAGGGGGGCTGGTGGAGCAACCCGACAGCTACGGAGGTTTCGCTCGAGCAGGAGTGGGCCTTCGAGAACGGCCTCGCCCTCGGCGACGAGCTGACCTTCGAATTCGGCGCCCAGACGTTCACGGCCGAGGTCACGAGCATCCGCGCCGTCGATTGGGACTCCTTCGAGGTCAACTTCTTCATCATGATCTCGCCGGGCAATGCCGGTGCGCTCCCCTTCACGGCGCTGGCCAGCGTCTACGTACCCGACGGTGGGTTCGACGTGGTGAGCGACGTGGTGCGGCAGTATCCGAACATCTCGGTCATCGACGTCGGAACTTTGCTGGAACGCGTTCGCACCATCATCGACCGCGTCTCGCTCACCGTGCGCGTCGTGTTCCTCTTCACCGTGCTTGCCGGCGTGCTCGTGCTGCTCTCCGCACTGCGCGCTAACCTCGGCGAACGGATCCACGAGGGTGCCGTGCTGCGAACGCTCGGCGGCATGCGTCAGCAGCTGCGGCGAGCCGTGGCGGCGGAATTTGCCGTCATCGGAGCGCTTGCGGGCGGCCTGTCAGCGCTGGCGTCGCTATTCGTCGGCTACGTTGTTGCGGCACAGGTCTTCCAGGTCCCGTACCAGCCGTCCCTGATGCTGGTCCCGGCGGGGCTGCTGGCCGGCGCCGGCATGATCGCGATCATCGGTCTGCTCGGCGGGCGGGAGGTGCTGACAACGCCCCCCGTACAGGTTCTTCGCCGCGGCTGACCGGAGCGGCCGATTGGTTGGATCAGTCGCCCGGGCGATGGCCGACGACGATGAGGCGATCCGCCTCCAGGTCGTAGGGGTCGCCTTCGAGGCTGCCGACCACGGCGATGTCGACGAAGCCAGCCTGCTCGAACAGAGCCGTGAGCTCGCGCGCGGAATAGAGATTGTGATGCCAGCTGGCGCGGTGCGCCTGGCTGCCGTCGATCAGAATCCACTCGTTCTCGTAGCGGTCCATGCCGGCGCTGAGCATCGGACGCTCCACGAGGATGCGGCCGTCCTCGTACTCGGTCAGGTGCACGGGCTCGATGTCGCGGAGGATGATCTCCTTGCCCGCCACGTCGACGACCAGGGCACCGCCGGGCGCGAGGTTGGCGAGGCACTGCCGCAGCAGCGCGAGG
>JBCCZC010000499.1:0-3841 GCA_039188505.1 Pseudomonadota bacterium
CGACGATCCCGAGCTGCGGACGTGGGCGGAGTGGCGTATGACCCCGCAGCTCACCGCGCGACTCGAGCTCCGCAACCTCCTCGATCGCACCCGTGTCCTCGATCGCACGCTCTACGCGACGTCCGTGACCGCGGGTGACGTGGCGGGTTTCGAGCGCCTCGACGAGATGGACGGACGCTCGGTCCTGCTGCGCTTTTCCGGCCAGTTCTGAACCCGCTGCCGCTTGTGGGATACTGCCGGCCGGGTTGCCCTGCTGGGGAGATGGGCGTGCCGGATTCTGCAGTCTTCGCGATCGGCGCGGCGTTCGCGCTGGTCATGGTCTACCTGCTGCTCTTCATCCGCAGCGGCATCCGCTCGCTCGCGGAGAAGCTGTTCGTGCTGCTGCTCGTCGGTGTCCTCGGCTTCCTGTTCCATCCCTGGGCCCACGGGACGGCCTGGGCCTGGGTGACGGCACCGGTGCAGACCACTGTTCCGGGGGTCTTCTGGCTCTGGAGCGCGAGCCTCTTCGACGACCATTTCGAACTTGCGCCCTGGCAGGTCGTCCTCGTCGCGATCACCGTGGTGCTGCCGTTCATCGAGCGCATGGTCCCCGGCGGCGGACTCGACTGGCTGCTCCTCGACTTCCCGCAGCTTCTCGAGTTCGTGATCGTCGGCCTGGCCCTGCTCGCGGTCGCCCGACACTGGCGCGTCGATCTCGACAATGCGCGCCGCCGCATGCGCCTGCTGTTCTGCGCCTTCAACGGCGGAAGCCTGCTGGTACTCCTGGTGTTCCGCGAGCTGCTGTTTCCGGGTGCGCCGTGGCTGGACACGGTCCAGTACGGCATCCTCGCGCTCATGCTGCTCGCCACCATCGCGCTGTTCGTCCAGTACGTGCCGGACCTGCTGCGCCCTGGTGCCCAGGCGCTGGCCTCGGAGCCCGACGAGGCGCAGCCGGCGCCCGCGGCGGTCGTGGCCGCCGAGCCGCCCGACGAGGAAACCCGGCGCATCCTCGCCACCCTCGAGGGACTCATGGGCGAGGAGCGCGCCTATCGCGAGATGGGCCTCACGATCGGGCAGCTCGCGAACCGCGTCGATGCTCCGGAGTACCGCCTGCGCCAGGTCATCAACCGCGCGATGGGCTACCGCAACTTCAACGACTTCCTCAACAGCTACCGCATCGCCGAGGTGGTCGATCGGCTCGAGGATTCCGCCAATTCCGAACCGGTCCTGTCGATCGCCCTCGACGTGGGCTTCCGCTCGCTCAGTTCCTTCAACAAGGTCTTCAAGGACACCTACCAGAAGACCCCCACCGAGTACCGCAAGCAGTTCCAGGTGGCCGTCGGCGCCGACTGAGCGTCGAAAACGCCGCCGGATTTCACAAAACCCTGACGAATTTTCGAAATCCGCGAGCATTGCGGGTCGCCGTCGCCAGAATCGTCGACTTTCCGGTCGTGAACCGGCCGAAAAACCTGACGAGACGACGGCATGATGAGCACCGACCTTCTTCGCGCAGCCCCCCGGACGCTGGTTCTTGGCGCACTCGCGCTCGGCCTGGCGGCCTGTTCGGACGGCAGCGAGGAGGCCATCGCGCAGGCCACGGATCCCGCCGTCGCCGGCACCGTTGCCGCCTGTGCCGCGTGCCACGGCGCCGGCGGCGAAGGCAACGAGGCGCTGGGCGCGCCCGCCATCGCGAACCTCGAGCAGGACTACCTCGAGCGCCAGCTGAACCTTTTCCGGACCGGCCTGCGGGGCTTCCACGAAGACGACGAGCGGGGCCAGCAGATGCGCGCCATCGTCGCGCCGATGAGCGAGGCGCAGATCCGCGAGATCGCTGCGGCGGTAGGGGCCTTCGATCCTGTCGAGCTGGCGCCTTCGGCCAACGGCGAAGCCGCCGACGGCAAGAACTACTACACCGCGCTCTGCGGCGCCTGCCATGGTCCGGACGCTACCGGCAATCCGCGCCTCAACGCCCCGTCGCTCGTCGCGGTCGACGGGTGGTACCTCGTGAGCCAGTTCGAGGCCTTCCGCAAGGAGTGGCGCGGTGTCGATCCGGCGGACCACTTCGGTCGGCAGATGCAGTACATGACGCGGGCGCTGCCGGAGGTCTCCGACACGCGCGCCGTCGCGGCCTACATCGAGACGCTGCGCTGAGACCATGCTCACCCTGGCCCTCCAGCTCGTTCTGCTGCTGACCGCGAAGATCGCGCAGATCGACGCGGACGCCTGGTCGCTGAGCGACACCTGCCCGGCCGGCTTCGCGGTGACGGCCGAGGGCACCTGCGAGCTGCAAACGCTCTATGCGCGCTACGGGTCCTTGCGGGACAGCGGCGTCGGCGGCCTCAAGACCGGCCTTCCGAACCTGCGTACCGGCTTCACCGCGCGGGAGATCGACCTCGGTCGCCTGCTGTTCTTCGATCCCGCGCTCTCGAGCGACGGCAGCGTTTCCTGCGCGAGCTGCCACGTGCCGGAGCTCGGCTTCAGTGATGGCCTCGCCATGAGTGTGGGGGTGTCGGGCAAGCCCCTCCCGCGTTCGGCACCGTCGCTTTGGAACACCGGTTTCCTCCGCACGCTCTACTGGGACGGCCGTGCGTCGAGCCTCGAGGAACAGATGCTCGGCCCGCTGTATGCGGCCGACGAGATGGGCACGACGCCGGAGCGGCTCCTCGAGCGCCTGAACGGCATTCCCGCGTACCGCAAGCTGTTCCGTGATGCCCGCCCGGACCAGGCCGAGAGGCCGATTCGCCTCGACGAGATCTACCGGGCGATCACCGCGTTCGAGGCCTCCCTGGTCTCGCTCAACAGCCGCTACGACCTCTATGCCCACGGCATCCACGAGGCGCTGACGCAGCCCGAGATCGAGGGCATGAACGTGTTCCGGTCCTTCGTCGCCCGCTGCGCCGAATGCCACACGCCGCCGCTGTTCACCAATCAGCAGATCGCCGTGATCGGCACGCCGGAGCCCGAGGGCATGCCTCGCGATGTCGGTGCGGCCGGCCCCACCGGAGACGAGACCCAGCGCGGCGGCTTCCGGGTCCCGTCGCTCCGCAACATCGCGAAGACGGCGCCTTACATGCATTCCGGTCGCTACGGCACGCTCCGCGAGGCCGTCGCCTTCTACACCGGTGGCCGCGGCCACGCGGTCCCGCCGGGCGAGGACCTGAAGCTTCACTGGCATATCTGGGAGCCGCAGCTCACGGACGAGGAGATTGACCGCGTCGTCGATTTCCTCGGCGCCCTGACCGACGAACAGTTCATGCCCCAGACCCCCGATGCCGTCCCCTCGGGACTTCCCGTGGGTGGGCGGCAACCCCAACCGATGGAGAACCAGCCATGACGCGCTGCCTGCTCATCCTGCTCGCGCTCGCGAGCACCGCGTCCGCCACGACGACGGTCGAGGTTCGCGATGGCGAATCGATCCAGAAGGCGGTCAACGAGGCCGAACCGGGTACGACGATCCTGATCTACCCCGGGACCTACAAGGAAACGGTCTACATCGACAAGGACGGCATCACGCTGCGCGGGGTGGTCGAGGAGGGCAACTGGCCCGTGCTCGAGGGCGAGGGTCATCGCAACGACGCGGTCCTCTACTCCGGCAACGGCATCACCGTCGAGCGGCTAAAGATCACCCACTACAAGGGCAACGGGATCATGGGCCAGGCCGGCAATAATTTCACGATCCGCTACAACTGGATCGACGATACCGGCGTCTACGGCATCTTTCCCGAGTTCGGCAAGAACGGCCTGATCGAATACAACGTCCTGCGCGGTATCGAGGACGCGGCGATCTACGTGGGCATGTGCGACAACATCGACGTCCGCCACAACGAGGTCTACGAGAACGTCGCGGGCATCGAGATCGAGA
>JBCCZC010000500.1:0-3829 GCA_039188505.1 Pseudomonadota bacterium
GTCGAGATGTTCACCACGGCAGGCGAAGTCTGCTTGACCACGGGGGCAAGGGAGACGTCCTTCGGAATCACTCCCGCCTGGGCAGCGGCGGCGCCGGTCAGTGCCAGGGCGAGCCCGGAGGCGGCAACGAAGTGCTTCAGTCTGTTCGGGTTCATGGCGTCTTTTAGGTGCTCTTGGTATGGGTACGATACGAAGCCACGAGTCACGTTGGCGTCCATGGCATCACAGCCGGTGGCGACGGGATCTTGACCGCCGGGCCCCTGCCTTGGCCTATCTGTGGACGCGCGTGGGCTTGCGCAAGTCGTCCAGAAGTCACGGCCGGCGGCCACCTATGCGTCGCTACGCCCACATTCGGACCGCGACCGTGAAGACTGATTCAACGCGCCTGTCGGGTCGAACCGACCGTCAGGCGGTCCCGACGCGCTGGCGCAGGAATCCGTGGGGGCTGCCCGTTCGGCTATTGCGTCAGCTGCCGGAATGCCCGGTGTCTCTGGTGAGATGCGCCGGCAGCGGGCAGCGAGAAACCGGCAGCGGCACCTTGCGTGACCCGCCGATGCGCGTTGGATGCAGCATAAGCTCACGATCGGCTTCACGAATCGCGCAAGCCCGGCGACACCGGCGCAAGTTATGGACTAGACTTGCGCCCCCGCGACGCCATGCCCCGAGCCTGACCCATGACCGAAACGACACTCAGCCTGCCCGCAGACGCCCCGTCGCTGGGCGATCGCGTCGTGCTCCTGTGCGGGGCCACCGGCGGCCTCGCCGAGGCGGTGGCGCTTGCCGCCGGCGCCGCGGGCGCGCAGCTCATTCTCGCGGGGCGGCAGGTGGTGAAGCTCGAGAAGCTCGCCGATCGTATCGAAGGGGCGGGCGGCGCCGACCCGATCCTCTACCCGGTGGACCTGGCCGGCGCGAAGGCCGAGGACTACGAGCAGATGGCCGCTGCCATCGGCCGTGAATGCGGCGGCCTCGATGCGATCGTGCACTGCGCGGCGGAATTCGGCGGTCTGACACCCCTCGCGCACCTCGGCGAGGAGCGCTTCACGCGCACGCTCGGGGTGACGCTTTCCGCCCGGTTCCTGATCGATCAGGCCTGCTACGGGCTGCTGCGCGAGCGCCAGGGACGCATCATCCATGTCCTCGACAACGCCGCGCAGGTCGGCAAGGCCTATTGGGGGAGCTACAGCGTCGCCCAGTTCGGTCTCCGGGGATTGCTTGCCGTCGAGGCCGCCGAGCAGGACAGCGAGGGCGTCGCCGTTGTCGGCTTCCAGCCACCGCCGCTGCGGACCCGCCTGCGTGCGGTCGCGTTCGTCAGCGAGGAAATGGCCAGCGCCGCCGATCCGGCGGCCGTGGCGCGAGGCCTGCTGACGCTCCTCGACCCGACACGGCAGGACCTGACGCCCGGTGCCATCTACCGGTTCGAGACCTGAGCGCCGGTTTTCGTCGGGAAAGGACCGTCCTGGCCAGCTCAGGCGTGGCATTCGAGAAGCACGGTGCTCGATGCACTGACGTTCTCGGCAGCTTGTCCCCGCAGGGAGTCGCGGCGCGAGCACCCCTCACGCCGATCGGGTGCCGGCTAGCGCCTGCCCGACGGCCGCCGCCGCATCGGTCGGAGACCCTTGAGTCGCAGGGTCGGTGCCGGGCGAGCCGGTAGACCGACGTCCTGGCGCAGGATCCGGATGTCGCGAGGCTTGAGCTCCTCCCGGTGCCCGACCTTGAGTCGCGACGGCAGGAAAACGGCCCCGTAGCGCACCCGCTTGAGGCGACTCACGGTCACGCCCTGCGATTGCCAGAGGCGTCGGACCTCCCGGTTGCGGCCCTCGAGCAGGGCGACGTGGAACCATTCATTCTCACCGTCGCCGCCGGAGCGGACGACGTCGCTGAAGCACGCGACACCGTCTTCAAGCGTCACCCCGGCGAGGAGGTTGTTGATCATCTCGTCGGTGACCTCGCCGTGGACGCGGCAGGCATACTCGCGGTCGACGCCGTTGCTGGGGTGCATCATGGTGTTGGCGAGCTCGCCATCGTTCGTGAGCAGCAGCAGGCCCGTCGTGTTGATGTCCAGGCGCCCGATCGCGATCCAGCGCTCGCCCTTGAGCTGCGGCAGGCCCTGGAAGACCGTGGGCCGGCCTTCGGGGTCGCCGCGGGTGCAGACGACACCTTCGCGCTTGTTCAGCATGAGGACCCGTGTGCTGCGCGGTGCCGTCTCCACCTCGAAGCGGCGGTTGCCGAAGGTGACCACCTGGCCCTCCTGCAGCGACTGGCCGAGCCGCGCCTGCTGGCCGTCGACCTCGATCTCACCGCGCTCGATGGCGGCTTCGATCTTGCGGCGCGAACCGAGTCCCGCGCCGGCCATGACCTTCTGGATCCGCTCGCCGCGGGCTGCATCGCTCATCGTTCGGGGTCCGGCTCGACGGCGTCATCGGCGCCGGGTGCCGAGTCGTCCTGTTTGGATTCGGTATCCTCGCCGCCCGCGCCGGCCTCGGCGTCGTCGGCTGCGTCATCGCCGGTCGTGTCGCCGTCCGCGTCCTCTGCCATTGCCTCCGCCGTCGCGGCCGCAACCGGCTCTGCCGTGGCAGCAGGGGGTGGTGCGGGTGCATCGGGATCCTCGAGCGCGAGCTCGGGCTCGAGATCATCGATATCTCGAATCTCCGCCAGCGTCGGGAGCTCGTCGAGGCGCTTGAGATTGAAATAGTCCAGAAACTTCCGGGTGGTGCCGAACAGGGCGGGGCGCCCGGGGACATCGCGATGCCCGACGATGCGCACCCATTCCCGTTCCTGCAGCGTCCGAATGATGTTCGAGCTCACCGCGACGCCCCGGATCTCTTCGATCTCGCCGCGGGTGACGGGCTGCCGGTAAGCGATCAGCGCGAGGGTCTCGAGCAGTGCGCGGGAATAGCGCGGCGGGCGCTGCTGCCAGAGCCGCGAGATGAACGGCTGGTATTCCTGCCGCACCTGCAGGCGAAAGCCGCTGGCGACTTCCTTCAGCTCGAAGCCGCGCCCCTCGCAGCGCTCGGTCAGCAGCTTGAGCGCCTCGCGGAGCCGCGGGAAACCGGGCTGCTCGTCCTCGGGGAACAGGGCCTCGAGCTGATTCAGCGACAGCGGTTCTTCCGCGGCGAGCAGCGCCGCCTCGAGGATCCGGGACAGTTCTTCCGTTGACGGGTGGTCGCTCATTCGCCAATTCCGGTCTTCACGTAGATGGGGCCGAGCGGTTCGTTCTGCACCACTTCCACCAGGTGCTCCTTGAGCAGCTCGAGCAGTGCGAGAAA
Organism: Pseudomonadota bacterium; assembly: GCA_039188505.1. Taxonomy (GTDB): domain Bacteria; phylum Pseudomonadota; class Gammaproteobacteria; order Xanthomonadales; family SZUA-38; genus JBCCZC01. The sequence goes on from JBCCZC010000500.1 coordinate 3,267, forward strand.
GGTCACGACGACGCCCATGCGGCCTTCCTCGGGGTCGAACAGGGACACGAACTCGCAGTGCACCCTGCCGTGCAGGCGATCGATCACCCGGCTCATCCGCTCGCGTACCGAGAGCGGTTCCATGGTGACGGCATGGTGCGTGTAGAGTTCGGCTCGGCGCAGCACGCCGCGAAGTGCGAGCAGCAGCTCGCGGAGGTCGACCTCGGGTGGCACCGTGATGACCGAGCGATCCTCGACAAAGGCGTTCGCAAGTGAGTAATCACGCTCGAGGCGCGGCAGCTCGCCGATGTCCTCGGCGGCCTTCTTGAACCGCTCGTATTCCTGCAGTCGCCGGACAAGCTCCGCCCGCGGGTCCTCCTCGTCGCCTTCATCGCCGCCCGGCTTGGGCAGCAGCATGCGCGACTTGATCTCCGCGAGGATGGCAGCCATCAGGAGGTATTCCGCTGCGAGCTCGAACTTCATGTCCTGCATCAGGCCGATGTACTCGATGTACTGGTCGGTAATCGCCGCGATCGGAATGTCGAGGATGTCGAGGTTCTGGCGTCGGATCAGGTAGAGCAGCA
>JBCCZC010000501.1:0-3818 GCA_039188505.1 Pseudomonadota bacterium
GACGTCGAGCTGGCGCCGAAGAAGGCCTACGTGAGCCTGCGCCGGCAGAAGCAGTTCGGCCTGATCCAGCCGTCGACCCGCACGCGTGTGGATGTCGGCATCAACCTGAAGGGCGATGCGCCCTCGGGCCGCCTTGAGGCATCCGGCAGCTTCAACGCCATGGTCAGCCATCGCGTGCGCGTTTCCTCTGCCGACGAGGTGGATGCGGAGCTGATCGACTGGCTTCGAGAAGCCTTCGAGCGCGCCGGATGAAGCGATTGGCCCTGATCCTGCTCCCGGGCCTGCTGCTCCTGGCCTCGGGCGCGTTGGCCCAGGAGGACGCGGAAGCGATCCCCGAGGAGGCCACCCCGGCACTGGCGGAGTTCGATGACCCGGCCCTGCTGGGAGCCGGCGTGCCGCGCGGCACCGTTGCGCTCCTCCTCGCAGCGATGGACGAGAACGACTGGGAGGTGGCCGCGGAATACCTCGATCTTCGCAATCTCCCCAGCGGCTATGCGACCGAGGATGGACCCCGGCTCGCGGAGTACTTCAGTGAGGTCCTCGAGCGGAAGCTGTGGATCGATATCGACAATCTGAGTGCGGTGCCCGAGGGCGCATCGGATGACGGCCTGCCGTCGTATCGCGATCTGCTCGGACGTATCGAGGATCAGGACCGCGTGGTCGAGCTCTATGTCCAACGCATTCCCGACGGCGACGGTGGCCGGATCTGGAAGATTTCGACGGCCACGGTGGCCCTGATTCCCGAACTCCACACGCTGTACGGTCAATCGCCTATCGTGGACGCGGTCGAGGATTTCCTGCCGCAGGGCGAATTCCTCGGCGTCGAGTTCGCGAAATGGGTCATCGTGCTGTCTGCGATGATGCTCATCTTCCTGCTCGGGCGCCCACTCATGAGCGGCATCGCCATTCTGACGACGCCCGCCGATTCACCTTACCGGTCGCGCGTCCGTAACCTGCTTCGCGGGCCCCTGCTGTTCCTGCTTGTGGTTGTGGTGTGCCGCCAGCTCCTCCAGCACATGGGCATCGGTGTGACCGCCCAGGGCATCGAGCGCGCGGGCACCCTGCTGACGATCATGCTCGTCTGGGTAGCCTTCAGCATCGTGAACCTGGTCCGCGACGTCATGGCCGAACGCATGCGCTCGCACGGTCAGAGCGACGCCACGGCGCTGCTGCGTCCGGGAACCAGCGGGATCAAGGTCGTGATCTTTCTCGTGGCCGTTGTCGCGTGGCTCGAAAACCTTGGCTTCAACGTCACCACGCTGATCGCCGGCCTCGGCGTCGGTGGTGTTGCTGTCGCGCTCGCGCTGCAGCGTCCCCTGGAGGATCTCATCGCCGCGATCACACTCTACAGCCAGCAGATCATCAAGACCGGTGACTTCTGCCACTTCGGTGACGTCCGGGGGACGGTCGAGGAGATCGGGCTGCGCAATACGCGCATCCGCACCCTGCGGAACACGGTGATCTCGATCCCCAACTCACGCGTGGTGCACGAGTCGATCGACAACTTCGCCGCGCGCGAGAAATTCCTCTACGAAACCATCCTGAGCCTCGCGCACGACACCAGCGCCACGCAGCTGCGCAACGTCCTGGCCGGTCTGGTCCGAGTGGCCGAAGAACACCCGAAGGTGCACGAGGGATTCCGGATCCGCTTCGCCGAGTTCGGCGGCGTGTCATTCGACATCAAGGTGTTCCTGTATATCGATACGCGCCAGATCGTTGAATTCCAGGCGTTCGTCGAGGAGCTGAACCTCGCCTTCATGGACGTGATCGACGGCGAGGGCGCGCGCTTCGCCGAGCGGATGCTCATTCCGCAGTAGCGCCTCGAGTCACCGTGCCGGGGGCTCATCCCACCGGGGGAAACGGTCTGAGAGACGCTCTCGACCCAGCTTGACGGCGTCGCGGCAGGGATCGCGCGAGCGGGCGAGGCGATCCCAGGCGGCCTTCGCAAACAGCGACAGGCCCGCCGTTGCGACAGCGGCGCCGCCCGTCAACAGCGCACCCGATTCGTCGACGGCCAGCTTCGGCTTGGCGAGCGTGCCGCGCAGGCGGATAAAGGGATTGATCAGCTCGCCCGCACTCACGCCCAGCGCGCGCCGCGGCGTCGAGCGGATGCTGATATCGATGGCCTCGTTTTCCAGATTGATGCGGCTGTTCGTCGTCATCCGCAGCTGACTGGTGCTCAGCAGGGAGCTCGGTGCGCTCGTGAGCACGCCATCGGCGATCTCTACTGGGGTGACAACGCATTCCAGGTCCGCGGGTTCGGGCGAGTCGCGGAACGGGTTGATGCGTCGGAAGAGCTGTTCGAAGAGATTGCCGTACAGGTTATCGAGGATGCGCCAGTCCGGAATCCGGCCGCCGCTGGCGTGGAAGAACACCATCCCCGACGCGTCGGCGAGGATCTCGGCCAGCGTCAGCCCGGAACTGTCAAGGGCCAGCTCCAGATCGATCCGGGTCGATAGGTCATCATTCCAATTCCTGATCGGCACGCCGAGTTCGACGGCCGAGAGATCCAGACTGTGAATCCGACGTTCGCCGTCCGGCCGCGAGTGGGCTCGTAGCTGCACCGATCCGCGCTCGCCGTCGAACGCGAGCCGGCCCACATCGAGGATCCCGCCCTCGATGCCGGCGTCGAGGGCGAAGTTCGCGAGGTCGGCCTCGCCCCAACGCAGAGCCGTCACATGCATATCGAGCGCGCCGTCGATTCGCTCGAGGAATTCCACTGGCAGCGCGGTCTCCGGCAGGAGCCGGCCATCGGCCGCAGGCGGCTCGTCCGCCGATCGGTCGGGCGTGACGGCTTGCAGCGGCGAGGCGAGTCGCAGGACCTGGCTGCGCAGGTCTGCATCGATCCTCGGAACGTCGCCGCGGCGAACGCGGACCTGGCCGGTCAGGTCGCTCTCGCCGAGCAAGATCGACAGGTCGTCGATCGCCAGTGACTCCGCCGTTCCGTCCACGTGACCGCTGATGGCGAATGGCCATGGGCGAAATGCCTGCCCCGTCTCGAGCGACAGCGCGGACAGATCCGGTATCGATGCCTCGACGGCAAGCTGAGTCGAAGCGAGATCGTCGTTGAGGTCGAGCAGGCCAGAGGCCCTCAGGCGCGCATCCGCCAGGTCCAGTTCCAGGCGGTCGAAGCGCCAGTCGCCGCTCTCGCGGAGACCCTCGATCGCCAGGCGATAGGGCTCCGGGTCGAACCGGACCGGACCGACTGTCTGAACGATGGCCGTGATGTCCTGGCCCTGGCCGACCACGTCGAAGCTGATGCGCCGGAGCGTGGCGGGCAGGGCGATGCCGAAGGTCATCGTGACAGTTCCACGCGGGCGCTCCACCACGAGGTTGTTGATCCGGATCTCTCCGGAGCGCAGCTCGAGGCGGCCGCTGAGATCATAGGGACCTGGCCGCGGCGAGAGCCGTCCGCCCCGGACGGCCAGCAATTCCTCGATGGCTGTGCCGCTGGCTGCAAGATCGAGGTCGAGATCGACTCCGCCGGCCCGCGGCGTCAGCCGACCTGTCGCGCTCAGCGTCGATCGACCGAGCTTCGCGTCCGTTGCGGTGAAGCCAAGGGTTCGATTCTCGAAGGTCACTGTACCCGGGATGGAAAAGGGCAGCGGCGGTAGCCAGGGCGGAATTCGAAAGACGCGGGCGAGCGGTGTGAAGTCCGGACCCGCGAGGTCGACCGCCAGGGCCAGCCGCACACCGCCTGCCAAGGCGAGTGACCCGGTTGCCGAGGCGTCGATCTCACCGACGGAGAGGGTCAGCGGTTGCTCGAAGGTGACGCCGTCCGGACCTTAGCGGAACGGTCCGCTCGCGCTGAGCGGACC
>JBCCZC010000502.1:0-3703 GCA_039188505.1 Pseudomonadota bacterium
CAGCACCGCCGCCTGGTAGCCAGAGCCCGTCCCGACCTCGAGTACCTGGTGCGGCGTCCGCGACTCGAGGATTGCTGCGGTCATCAGCGCGACGACATAGGGCTGCGAGATCGTCTGGCCGCGGCCGATCGGCAGCGCCGTGTTCTCGTAGGCACGGCTCGCGAGCGCCTCGTCCACGAACAGGTGCCGCGGCACGTTTGCAATGGCCTCCAGCACCCTTTCGTCATTGATGCCCTGCGCCCGCAGCCGCTCGACGAGCCGGTTGCGGGTCCGCTGGGAGGTCATGCCGATGCCGTGGCGCCCGGTGCGGATCATGAGGCCTCGAGGCTGGCAATCCAGCTGCTGACCTTCTCCAGCGCCTGGTACCGCGTCAGGTCGACGTGGATCGGGGTGATCGAAACGCAGTTGCGGCGCACGGCGTGGAAGTCGGTGCCGGGCCCGGCGTCCTGCTCGGCCCCGGCGGGCCCGATCCAGTAGACGGGACGGCCGCGAGGGTCCCGCTGCTCCACGTACGGTTCGGCCTTGTGTCGATGCCCCAGGCGGGTCACCTCGAAGCCACCGAGCTCATCCCAGGAACAGTTCGGCACGTTGACGTTGAGAATGGTGTCGGCGGGTAGCGGATCGTCCCGGAGTCGCTCGATCAGCGCTAAAGCCACGCGACCGGCCGTATCGAAGTGGCGCTCACCGCCCCCCTCGATGACGAGCGAAACCGCAATGGCCGGCAGACCGAGGAATCGGCCTTCCATCGCGGCCGCGACCGTACCGGAGTAGATGACATCGTCACCGAGATTGGCGCCGTTGTTGATACCCGAGATGACCATGTCGGGCTCACGTTCGAGCATTCCGGTCAGCGCGAGGTGGACGCAGTCGGTCGGGGTTCCGGCGACGCGCACGTGGTTTCGCTCCGGGATCTCGATGACCCGAATCGGCTGATCCAGCGTGAGCGAGTTGCTGGCGCCCGACCGATCCCGGTCCGGCGCGAAGACGGCAACCTCGTCTGCCAGCGTGCTGACGTGACGTTCGAGCGTAGCGATTCCCGGTGCGTCGAGACCATCGTCGTTGCTGATCAGTATGAACATCGGGGCTGAGCACCGCCTGGATTCCGCTGCCACGCCGGGCGGACCGGCGACCGCGCACCCCCGGTCCGTCGCAGCATCGGTCAGGGGGGCCGGGCAAGGTCCCGACCGGCGGATCTCGAAGGATCGGTAATATAGCGAAAACGGCGGGTGCGCAGGAAGGTGAGAAGGCACCTCTGCGTCCCGTTGCCGCCTCGTCGACGCTCGTTCGTCGACAGTTTCCGAAAGGCTCGATGGCAGCAGGCTGATGACCGACATCTCCGACGAGGACCGCGCCCTGTTCCGCGACAGCGTGGGCGACGCCCGCCCGGTCACGCGCAAGGAGCGCGTGAAGCCGCGCGGCGACGCGCCGGCGCCCGAGCCCCGGATGTCCGAGCGTAGCGAGCGGGAGGTCATGGAAGAGCTGCTCTCCCACGACATCGAGCCCGAGCAGGCGGACACGGGCGAGCTGCTCCAGTACCTCAGGCCCGGACTCCAGCACCGGGTCCTCCAGCGCCTCAAGCGCGGCCGGTTCACGGTCGGCGATGAGCTGGATCTCCACCAAATGACCGTGCGTGACGCGCGCTGGTGTCTTGGCGAATTTCTCGTCGAGGCGCGCGAGCGGGGGGTCGGCTGTGTCCGGATCGTACACGGCAAGGGACGCCGTTCGCGCGACGGTGAGGGGGTGCTGCGACGCTTCGTGGCCGGCTACCTCCGCCGCCATCCGGCGGTGCTGGCCTTCACCGCCGCACGGCGCCAGGAGGGCGGCTCCGGCGCCGTCATCGTGCTGCTGGGTCGATGACCACCGGCACGCGAGGGCTGGCCGGAGGGACATTAGGCTTTCGGTATGGGTCATTCTCGGGCCACCGTACGGGTCGGCGGGCCGATGCGCTGGATCGTCGGCCTGACGGTCATCGCCGTGCTCGTCGCGCTGCTGCTGACCGTCGCGGACGCGCGGGCCATGCTGAAATGATCCTCGAACGGGCCCGGGCCAGCCCTGAGCTGCTCGCCCTCGCCCTGCTGATCTACGGGCTCTGCCTCGCGATCCCCTTCATGCCCGGAGTCGAGCTGGGTTGGCTGATCATGCTGGCCTTCGGCCGGCCCGGCATCGTGGCAGCCTGGCTGGTCACCATCGTTGCCCTCGCCTGCGCATTCACCATTGGCCGTGCCGCCCAGCGCCGCTTCGACATTCCGCCATGGCTTGCGCGCCGCATTCCCAGCGCCGGCGAACTCGACGACTTCTACGATCGCACGCTGGGCCGGACGCGGCTGGGCCGGTGGGTCGGACGGGCCCAGGGCAGCTTCCCCTACCTGACGATTGCCGTGCTTCTCAACCTCCCGGGCAACGCCATCCTGGGCGGGGGCGGCGGGATCAGCATGGCGGCAGCTTTCTCCGATCGGATCCGCGCGCCGGGCTTTGTTCTGACCTGCGCCCTGGCGACGCTACCGCTGCCGATCCTGACGTGGTTCGGCGTGATCCAGGTCGAGCAGCTTCTGGGTATCGGGGGTTGAAGCTCAGGCGCCGCTGACCACGGCCTCGAAGGCGCGCAGGTCCTCGTCAGCCACGTTCCAGGGCACGACGAGACGTGATACGCCCTCGGTCCCGGGCCAGGGATAGTAGTCGAAGCCCGCGTCCCGCAAACGCCGATCCAGCGCGTCATCGAGGCGCACGAACACCTCGTTGATCTCCACCGGATGGGCGAGCGCAGCCTCGCTGCTGGTGGCAAGGCAGCGCCCGAGGCGGGCGGCGCCCGCGTTCGCGCGCCCGGCGAAGTCGAGCCAGCGCCCGTGCTCGATGCACGCCAGGAGCTGTGAGGACACGTAGCGCATCTTGCTGAGCAGATGCCCGCCCTTCATGCGCCGGCGCGAAAGGCCGGCGACAAGATCGGTATCGAAGAGCACCACCGCCTCGGCCGCCAGAGCGCCGTTCTTGGTGAAGCCGAGCGTCATGAGGTCAACACCGGCGCGCCAGGTCAGATCCGCCGGCGCGACACCGAGCGACACCAGGGCGTTGGCGAAGCGCGCGCCGTCCATGTGCAGACGCATGCCGTGCGCACGACACACCGTGCTGATGGCCGCAATCTCATCCGGGCGATAGACGGCCCCGTATTCGGTGCCCTGGGTGATGCTGACCGCGGCCGGTATCGGTTCGTGGTCGCCCTTGACGCCGAACCAACCCAGCCGGTCCTCGAGCGTCGCCGCGGCGAGCTTCGCGTGGTCCCCGGCGAGCGGGATGAGCTTGGCGCCGCCACTGTAGAACTCGAACGCACCGCACTCGTCCACGAGCACATGGGCCTCGTCATGGCAGAACACCGCGCCGTAAGGTGGGCAGACCTGGCTGAGCGCGATGACGTTGCCGGCCGTGCCGCTGACCAGAGGCAGTACGTGCACCGGGGTTTCGAAGCACTCGCTGAAGGCCTCGTCGAGCGCGAGGGACCAGCGGTCGGCGCCGTAGGACGGTGCATCACCTCCATTGGCGTTGCACAGGGCGTGGAGGATCTCCGGCGCCACCGGCGCTTCGTTGTCGCTGCGGAAGTTCATGCGGCGGCCCAGGTCGGAACGGTTGCGAAGGATAACGCCCTACCGTCCGATTCGACAGCATCCCTTGACGGCGGACGGGGCCGCAGCGTATTCCAGAGGTCCATCCC
>JBCCZC010000503.1:0-3693 GCA_039188505.1 Pseudomonadota bacterium
AGCCCCGAGGGCCCCAGAAGTTTGTAGCGAAGCATGGTGTTCTCCCGCATCGGGGTGCCGCCGGGTCGCGGCACGTTGGGTCAGAATTCTAGGCATCAGCGGGGGGAACGGAAGCTACGAGGCGGGAAATGATCTTTTCCACTCAGTAATAATAGATTCGATATCGACTGATATCGTTCGCTTGAAGAAATAAAATGGAGGCCCGCTCGCCGTGAATCTCTGGCAGGGTTTTGACGAATTCCTGGCTCTCGCGGGCCGCGGCAGCTTCACGGCCGCCGCCCGCGAAACGGGCCACTCGGTGGCCCACATCAGCCGCCAGCTCCGGCAGCTGGAGGACCGGCTCGGTGTCCGCCTCGTCAACCGGACAACGCGTCGCGTGCAGCTGACCGACAGCGGGCGCTGGCTGGCCGAGCGGCTGGCGACAACGCGACGTACCGTGCAGGACGCGATCGAGCAGGTGCAGGGCGAGCAACGACGACCGACCGGGCGGATCCGCCTGTCCTGCGCCGTCGGTTTCGCGTCGCGCCGGCTGACGCGATCGCTCGCGGAATTCGCGCGCAGCTACCCCGACGTCGAGCTCGACATCGATTACAGCACGCGCCAGGTGGACCTCATCGAGGAGGGGTTCGATCTGGCCGTTCGCTTCGGCAAGCTCAGTGATTCGAACATCGTAGCCCGGCGCCTGAGCGAACGCCCCATGCGCCTCGTTGCCAGCCCTGAATACCTGGCGGACCACGGCCGGCCGCAGACGCCCGAGGAGCTATCCGATCATCGCTGCCTGGTCGCACTGAACAATCAGTGGACCTTCCGCCGCAACGGCCGAAGCCTCCGCGTACCGGTGTCCGGCACCTGGCGCTGCAACAACGCGGACGCCCTGATCAATGCGAGCGTCGCGGGCCTCGGCATCGCCTATCTCGCCTACGATCTGGTGGAGTCGTTCGTCCGGGAGGGCACGCTTGTCAGCCTGCTGGAGGCCCATTGCATCACGGATAATGCCACCTGGATCCTCTATCCACGCAGGGACTACCTGCCGCAGCGCGTCCGGCTGCTGATCGACCACCTCGTCGCCGACGCCGCTGCAGGCGACGATTCCGCGTAGGTACCGATCAATGCGCGGCCCCGCCCCGGGCCGGGTGGCGGTGGAGCGGGCTGCGGCTAGAAGTTGCTGCCCTCCCGGATGATGGTGACCGGGTGGGGCTGGACGTAGTCGGCCCGCTGGATTTGTTCCATGGCCGGAACCATCGACTGCAGCCGGGCCTGGCGGTTCTGCGGCGCCGGGTGGGTGCTGAGGAATTCGGCCGGTCCGCCGCCGCCGACCTGCGCCATCTTCTCCCAGAGGGTGACGGCCGCAGCGGGCGCAAAGCCGGCCTTGGCGGCCAGCTCGATGCCGATCTGATCGGCCTCCGATTCAGACGCTCGGCTGTTGGGAAGCTGGATCGCCAGCTGCGCGGCCAGCGCAGCTCCGGCGAGGGCGTAGGCGCTGTCGTCTGCCGCGATGCCGGCGGCCACCACGCCGACGGTGGTCGCCATCGCAACGGACATGCGCTCGGCGGTGTGGTTCGCCAGCGCGTGGGAGATCTCGTGCCCCATGATCTGGGCGAATTCGTCGTCGGTGAGCTGGAGCTTGTCGACGAGCCCCGAGTAAACGGCCATGCGGCCGCCCGCCATGCACCACGCGTTGACCGTATCGGGCCCATCGATCAGCGCCACGGACCACTGCCAGTCGCGGGTGTGCGGGAAGTCCTCGATGGCGACGGTCACGAGCCTGCCCGTGATCAGCTGGACGCGGTCGGCCAGCAGCGGGTCGTTCAGCAGCTTGTTCTCCTGATTCAGCTGCCGGACCGTCGTCGCGTAGGCTTTCCGGGACTCGACGATGGCCGCGTCTGGGGAGATCAGCAGGAACTGGGTGCGGCCGGTCGGACTCGTCGCGCAGCCGACCAGCAGCGCTACGGTTGTCGCAACGACGGCAAGTCGAGTCATCACGCGCATGGTCGGGTCTCCGTGAGGATGGCCATGGATTCTTGCGCAGGCATCAGCAGCGGGCAAGCGGTGCGGTCACGAGCCGAACGATGGGAACAGACGATGGCATCAGCATCGCCGACCATCTCCACCCGAAAGTCCGAGAGCTCGGAGCTGTCGTCCCGTTCCTGCAAGGCGTATCGCTCCCGGTCGATAATCCGCGGCCGGCGTGCGGCCCGCGAAAGCAGCGTAGCGGATTAGCGCATGACATCAATCGCTCCGCCTCGGTCGGCCCCGCAACAAGCCCGCGGACCGGCAGTGCCGCCGCCCGTCCTGGCCCCGACAAGCCGGCGCGTTCGTTCACGGAGTCATGGCCAACATGCCGTCAACTGCGTTTCTGTTGCTCTGCCTGATCGCGTCGGCGCCGTTGCTCGCCGAGGAATTTGTGCCTCTCCCGGGTTACGAGCCGGACCTTCGGCGTCAAACCATGCCCGAAGAGCGTCGGCTACTGGATCACCGTTCGGTGTCGCGTCACGCCTATTTCGCGGACGTCGTCGTTCATGCGACGATCGCGGCGATCGAGCCGGTGGATTTTCCGTTTCGCGACGTTGTCTCCACCAGTCAAGGCCACTTTCTGGTGACCCGGCAGGAGTCCGCCTTCGATCGCGTCGCCGAGTTCGAGGTTCTGGAACTGCTCCAGGGCCCGCTCCCGTCCGACGCACGCATTCTGCTGCGTTCCGATCGGGAGCGGGACATGAGCGGCTTCACGCGGGGGAGCGAGCTGCTGCTGTTTCTCAGAACAGACCGCTTCAACGAGGGATGCTACTTCGTGAGCGAGATTTTCTACGTACCGGAGACCCACGTGGACCGCTTGCCGCTGCTGTCGGCCAGGGGCCACCTCCTGCTGCCCGATACGCCACGGCTATCCGGGGCGCCCGAAGTCGGCTATCGGCTCAGCGATGCCCTCGAAGCGTTGCGGGCGCTCGAGGTGGCGCGCGAGGCGGCCCGACGATGATCCTGGGTGCGCTCCTGCTTTCGGTGGTCCTCGCGGAGAATCCGCTTGCGGGTCCTGGCTTCCCGCCGACCGCAGATCGCTGCGCGTTCGACAAGGCGGCCGGAACCTGGATCGAGATCAGCTATCCCTTCGACGGCCTCGTGGTGCCGGCGAGCTGGGGGCTCCACGGCTTCGCCCGCTACCTCCAGGCGCCCGGACGGGTTCCCGTACCGTCCGAGCGGTTCGGGCTGACGATCGCATGGGATTCCTCCCTCGACGGCGCGTTGGGTCAGGGGCCGATCCTGGCGCACGCGAACCCCTCCCTGGGTCAGCACGGACTCATCGCTAAGGTAATCGAGCGGGACGGCAGCGTCTTCCAGCGAAAGGAGGTCCGGATCACCGTGATCCCGGACGACGTCTTCGACAGCTGGACCGGTGTCACAGTCCGGCCACCCCGCTGCGCAGGGATGCCGGATAGCTCGTGCCTCCTGTCCTTCGCTTTCCAGCACCGCTCCGTGGAGGCCGCCGATCGCCATCGCTTCAGCGCAGGCAGTGTCGAGACGGGCGAGCCGTTTGAGATGCACGAGGCGCCGGTGAGCCTGGACAGCAGCGACGGGTGCCTGCAGCGGTCCTCGGTGGTATTCCGTGTCGATCCGGACGACGATATCGAGAACGGGACCGTGTATTTTCACTGGGAGCGCGAGGACGCCGCTTCTACCGACGGCTTCAGGACCGTCCTG
>JBCCZC010000504.1:0-3676 GCA_039188505.1 Pseudomonadota bacterium
GATCCCGATCGGCGCGCCGAGCGTATAGATGGAGATGGCGCGGGTGCGCTGCTCAACGGGATAGTAGTCAGCGATCAGCGAATGGGACGGCGGGCTAGCGCCGGCTTCGCCGACGCCGACGAGGACCCGGGCGATGGTGAGCTGGACGAAGCTCTGCGCCAGCCCGCAGAGCGCCGTCATGGCACTCCAGATCGCGAGCGCAACGCTGATGATCTTGCGCCTCGAGTAGCGATCTGCGAGGCGGGCGATGGGGATACCGAGGGTCGCGTAGAACAGGGTGAATGCGAAGCCGCTGATGATCCCGAGCTGCGTGTCCGTCAGGTCGAGGTCGGCCTTGATCGCCGGCAGGAGGACCGCGAGCATGTAGCGGTCCATGTAGTTGAACAGGGACACGCCGAAGAGCAGGATCATCGACACGGTGACTGCGCGGCGAACCGGCATGGTGTTCTCCAGGGTCGGGTGCGGCCAGCCTACCGGTTTTCCATCCTTCAACCGCAGCCGGGAGATGACAGATGCCGCAGCCAGCCCTACAACGCGTCCCGCCGGACCAGCTGCAGGAACGAGTCCGGGAGGGCTGGGAAAAGGCCAGCGCGCTCCGCGGCGATGCCACCTTCTTCGAGGTCTTCGGGCTGCGCCCCGACCTGTACGCCTGGTATGCCGACCGCTTCTACGGCGAGGTCTTCCACGGCGGGCGCTGCGAGCCGCGCCACAAGGAGCTGCTGCGACTCCGCCTCTCGAGTGTCCACGGCTGCCGCTTCTGCAACCTCGGCAACCGGCCCGCGGCGCTGGCCGCGGGACTCACGGAGGCGGACGTCGACGCGATCGCCGCCGGCAACGAGGAGGCCCTCGACCCGGCCGATGCCGCGGTGCTGGCGCTGGCCGAGCAGCTGGTCCTGACCAATGCGTCCGGCCAGCTGGACACGGCACTCCACGCCCGCCTCAGCGAATTCTTCGACGACGGGCAGATCCTCGAGCTGGGCCTGACCGGCGCCGTCCTGACCGGGATGGCCCGCATGCTGTTCGTCTTCGATCTGGTGGAGCGTGAACCGACCTGTCCCTTCGGCCACGAGACCTGATGAGGCGGTGCGTTACTGGCGGTCGTCGGCGGGTAACGACGCGATCTGCGTCAGCCAGGGCGCGCTGGAGCGGCACCAGATCTGATGTTTCGGGGTGAGCTCGGCCCGCTGCCTCAGCGTGCCGACGCGGATGTTGATGAGTCGCGGCGCCGGCCCGACGGAAGTCGCGTAGATCTGGGTGCCACAGTCCCGGCAGAAGGCCTGCTCCCGGGGGCGGCCGCTCTCGGCCGTCTTGAGGTAGATCTTTGGCGTGCCCGCCAGCATGCGGAACCGATCCTCGCTCGCCGGCGCCACGGTCCGGAAGGCCGTGCCGGAGAGGATCTGGCAATCGGTACAGTGGCAGATCTTGACCTGCTCGGCATCGACCTCGGCTTCGAACCGAAGCGCGCCGCAGTGGCACTGGCCGTCGACGTGCATGGCATGGCTCCTGGCAAGGTTATACGGTCAGCATACCGGCGTGTCCGGAAGCTTGCCGCTCGATCGACCGCTGTGCGATGGTCCGCCCGATGGAACGATTCCTGCGTGTGCTTTTCAGCCTGACTGCCCTGGCCGCAATCCTGGTCGCCGGCCTGTTCGCCTGGTTCGCCTGGATCGTCGTGGACCTCGCACTCGTTCCCGCGTGGCAGGCGGGTCTGTTTCTTCCGACCGAGGCTTTCCGCCTGCTCAACGTCGAGTTCAGCGGTTGGGCAAGCGTCCTGCCCGTCGTCGGCTACGGCGCATTTGCGGTGCTGTTCGGCGCGCTGGCCTGCGTTCAGCTCGCGGCGATCAGCGGCCGGACAGAGGGCTGGCAGGCCCGGGCGTGGTGGTGCTGCAAGGTGCAGCTGAGCTTGCTGATCGTCAGCTGGGCCGTCTTCTATCAGGCTCTTCACCCCGAGACCGGTCCTCGGTTGCCCATTCCGCCCGTCGCGGCGCAGGGGCTGGCGTTGCTCGGTGCGGGGGTGATCGGTACACACTATCTGCTGCTCCGCAGCGCGACCGCCGCGGGCGCCCTGGAGCGGGAGCGCGGGCTCTTCCGCATCGTCCGGCATCCCATGTATCTCGGTGACCTGGGCTTGTACGGCGGCCTCGCACTCATCGCCGCCGATGGCGTCGCGCTGCTGCTACTGGCGCTGTTCGCCACGGTCCAGGTTCGCCTGGTCCGCGCGGAGGACCGCGCCCTCGCGAAGCGCTTCGGGTCCGCATGGTCCGCCTGGGCCGACGAAACCGGTGGGCTTTTCCCGCGCCGCCGCAGAGCTTGATCGTGCGACCTGCGCTCTGCGCCGCTGGACGCTATGGTGACCCGCAGCATGTCGGGTTCACCGTCGCGGGTCGCCGCCGAGTGGTGGCGCCACCGCTTCGGCCAGAATCGACAGGCTGCTCGCAGTGATTGCTCCCGGAGTTTCCATGGCCGCTCGTCTGATTCCCTGCCTTTTCCTGGTGCTCCTCGGCGGCTGCTCCGACTCGGCTCCCGAAGTCCCGCTCGGCGCCGATGCCGACGAGCACGGTCACACCGCGGCCCTCGCGGCGACCGCGGACGCGAACCGCGCCGCGCTCGACGCGTTGCCGCTGGCCGATCGCAGCGATGAGGACGACGTCCGGCGGGGCCTGCTCCGGGCGGAGCCACGGGTGCGCGTGGAGGACGCCGACGGGATGGTCATCTGGGATTCCGCGGCCTACGCCTACATCGACGGGGAAGCGCCGGACACGGTGCATCCCAGCCTCTGGCGTCAGGAGACGCTCAACAACGTCCACGGCCTGTTCGAGCTCGCCGACGGCGTCTACCAGGTGCGCGGCTACGACCTCGCCAACATGATGCTCATCGCGGGCGAGACCGGCTGGATCGTTGTCGACCCGCTCACGGCGGCGGAGACGGCGCGTGCGGCAATGGCGCTCGTCGAGGCCGAATTCGGCCCGCGGCCCGTGTCGGCGGTGATCTTCTCGCACAGCCACGTCGATCACTTCGGCGGCGCGCTCGGTGTGGTCTCGCCGGAGGATGCGGCGGGCATCGACGTCGTGGCGCCGGCAGGATTCCTCGAGGCGGCGACCAGCGAGAACGTGCTGGCCGGCGCTGCGATGACCCGACGGGCGGCCTTCATGTACGGGATGCGCCTCGCGCACGGGCCCCGCGGCCACGTTGGCTCCGGTCTCGGCAAGGCGCCGGCCCGCGGCACCATCTCCGTCCTGCCGCCGACCATCACCATCGACCGGACGCCGCAGCCGCTGATGATCGACGGCGTCGAGTTCATCTTCCAGAACGCGCCGAACACGGAAGCCCCGGCCGAGCTGGTGTTCTATCTGCCGAAGCAGCGCCTCCTCGCGATCTCCGAGCTGGTGATGCATACCCAGCACAACCTTTACACGTTGCGCGGTGCGCCGGTCCGGGACGCGTCGGCCTGGTCCGGAGCGATCGACGAGGCGATGCGGCTCTTTCCCGACGCCGAGGTGCTGGCGCCGGCCCACCACTGGCCGACCTGGGGCGCGGAGGCCATCCGAGAGCAGCTCGCCCTGCAGCGCGATCTCTACCGGTTCATCCACGACCAGACGTTGCGTCTCGCGAACCAGGGCCTGACCGCCGGCGAAATCGCGGAGACCCTTGAGCTGCCGGAGTCGCTCGCGCAGGC
>JBCCZC010000505.1:0-3666 GCA_039188505.1 Pseudomonadota bacterium
CATCGAAGGCACGAGAAGCGTCGCCCGGGCGAACGCCCCCGCGCCTGCGTGCGCGGGGGCCGTTACTCCACCAGATCCCTCCGGCTACCCCCATCGAAGGCACGAGAAGCGTCGCCCGGGCGAACGCCCCCGCGCCCGCGTGCGCGGGGGCCGTTACTCCACCAGATCCCTCCGGCTACCCCCATCGAAGGCACGAGAAGCGTCGCCCGGGCGAACGCCCCCGCGCCTGCGTGCGCGGGGGCTGTTACTCCACCCGAGCCCCCCGGCTACCCCCATCGAAGGCACGAGAAGCGTCGCCCGGGCGAACGCCCCCGCCCCAAGCCTCCAGCCACGCGGCAACCCGGAGCGGCAGCCGGGCATGCATGCACGGGAATGGCACCACGCGACCGCTCCCGACGAATTCACGTGTCCGACAGGCCGCAGGTCGCATATTCTGCAGAGCGCGGAAATCGGCTAGGATGCCGGCCCGCAGGGGCAGCGGTGAGGGGCAGGAAGGCCAACGGAGAACAAGCGGTGACCCGATTCTTCATACTATTCATCGTACTGCTGGTGGGGCTCTTCACCGTCGAGGTGCTGAAGCCGGTCCAGGAGCACGTCATTCTGCCGTTCACGTCCGTGATTGCAGACATCTCCGTGTGGATCATCAAGCTCTTCGATGAAGGTGTCATCGCCAGCGGGAAGATCATCCGGGCGGAGTCGGGTTTCGCGGTGGAGATCCAGCCGGGCTGCAACGGCGTCGAGGCCCTGATCATCCTGTTCGCGGCGATCTTCGCGTTCCCCGCCCCCTGGAAGCACCGCTTTATCGGTTTCGGCATCGGCTTCCTGGCCATCCAGGGGCTGAACCTCGTGCGCATCATCAGCCTGTTCTACCTCGGCCAGTGGAGCATGACCGCCTTCAAGTGGTTCCATCTCTACCTCTGGCAGGCGCTTATCATCCTCGACGCGCTTGTCGTCTGGCTGATCTGGCTGCGCTACCTGCCGCACCGGGAGCAGGATGCCGGCGTTCCGGCCCCCGCATGAGCCGCCGCGTCCTGATCGCCGGTTGCGGCGACGTGGGTACCGCAGCGGGACTGGCCCTGGCCCGTTCGGGCTGGGCCGTTACCGGACTGCGGCGTAATGTGGCCGCGATTCCTGATCCAATCCGCGGCCTGTCGGTCGATCTGCTTGATCCGGCGTCGCTCGACACGGTTGCCGGCGCCTGGGACGCGCTGATCTACTGCCCCACGCCCGTCGAGCGGAGCGAGGCAGGCTATCGGGCGATCTTCGTGGACGGTCTCCGAAACGTGCTGAAGAAGGTCACAGCGGCGCGCCTGCTGTTCGTCTCCAGCACCGCGGTCTACGGCCAGAACGACGGGAGCGTTGTCGACGAGGCTTCCGTCACGGAGCCCGCCGGCTTCAACGGGCGGATTCTGCTCGAGGCCGAGGCGGTGGCGCACGCCGGCGCCGCCGAGCCCGTCGCGGTCCGCTTTGGCGGCATCTATGGTCCCGGGCGCGAGCGTCTGCTTCGGGTGGCCTCGCGCGGGCCTGCGAACGAGGTCGTCGCCGTACCCCCCCAGTGGACCAACCGCATGCATCGCGAAGACTGCGGGGCAACGCTGGCGTGGCTGACCGAACTCGCGGCTCCCGAGCGCTGCTACAACGGCGTTGACGACGCGTCGGTCCCGCGTCACGAGGTCCTGGCCTGGATCGCCGAGACGCTGGGTGTTCAGGGCCCGACTCTCACCAGGGGTGACGGTGGCAGCCAGGGCAAGCGCGTCAGCAACGCGCGTCTGCGCGCGTCCGGCTTTGCCTGCCGCTACCCGGACTATCGCGCCGGCTATGGTCCGATGATCGCCGCGTGGTCGGGTCCATGATCCGGCGGCAGCTCACGATCGCCACGACCGGCCGCGGCTTCTTCGAGATCACGGACGAGCTTCGCGGGGAAGTCGACGCTGCAGGCGTGCTCGAGGGCCTCTGCCACTGCTTCATTCACCACACGTCGGCGTCACTGCTCATCATGGAAAACGCGGATCCCGCCGTGCTGCGGGATCTCGAGCGCTTCTTCGCGGACCTCGTGCCCGACGGCGACCGGCGCTTCGAACATGATGCCGAGGGGCCGGACGACATGCCCGCCCACGTCCGCTCCGCGCTCACCGCCACGGACCTTACGCTGCCCGTGCGCGCTGGTCGACTGGATCTGGGGACCTGGCAGGGCGTCTTCGTCTATGAGCACCGCTATGCGCCGCATCGGCGCCGGATCAGCTTGAGCGTTTTCTAGCCGAGATTTCCTCGAGGCCCGTTCGCCCGAACCCTCGAATCGCACCCGCCCGAGTCAACGAGGCGTCGGTCGACTGATTCGGTTTGTGGATCTATAAGCACAGATCCGGCCTTTGGCCGGGTCAGCCGTGGCCGACCGAGCGCTGTGAGGCAGAGACCTGGGTGTAGCTGGGAAAATCGATGGCGGCCCGGAGGGTCCGGCCGTCGCGGTCCTCGATCTCGACGGGCCAGCCGAACAGCCGCGAGAGGCGCTCGATGATGGTCTCGCCTTCGGTGCACTCGCGCCGGGGAAGTCGCGGACCATCGCCGGATTCCGCACCATCGGCGCTGACCGTGACCATGCCCTCGGAAATCCGGACGGTGACGGTGTCGTCGCGGGCAGCGCCGATGACGCGCCGCACCACGTGGCCGATGAGAATCGCCAGCACGCTGGGCACGCCCTCGATTTCCATGGTGCACTCCTCCACCGTCCGCACCTGGATCGAGCGGTTCTGGGAGAGGAAGCGGATGCGCTCGAGCTCGGTCTCGACCACATCGTTGACCAGGAACTGCTTCGATGGCAGGTGCGATGCCTCGGCGCGCGCGAGCATCAGCAGCGCCTCGAGCATCGTCTGCATTTCCCGGGCCGCGCTCTTCACGCGGCGGAGCGTCCGCCGCTGGAACTCGTCGAGCGCATCGTTGCCGAGCAGCATGTCCGACGCCATCTGGATCACCGTCAGCGGTGTGCGGAGTTCATGGCTGGCGTCTCGGGTAAAGGCGCGCTCTCGCTGAATCATCTCCTGCACGCGCTCGCTCAGCTTGCCCAGCGCGCGCTCCAGGCTGACGACTTCCTGGTTGGTCGACGGCAGCTCGTCGGGATTGAAGACGTCCGGATCGATGTGATCCAGATCGAGGTTCTCGACCCGTCGGGCCAGGTCGACGATCGGGCTGACCGTCCGCCGAGACAGGCGATAGGTGACGAAGGTCGTGCCGTAGATGACCAGGAGCACCAGGGCCAGCGGGACCAGCCCGAAGTACAGCGCAAGATTCTGGACCTGCTCCTCGGCAAACTTCAGAACGATCAGTTCGTCGTCGAACTCACGCACGAACACGAGCGCCTTCCGATCGCCGTGGTCCATGTGGACCTTGTGGAAGCCCGGTTCGAGATTCTCGAACTCTGCGGGCATGTCGTGATCATTTCGACCGGTCAGGTACGCCTTCAGATTGACGGTGTCCGGTGCCGGCGTCTCGGCGTCGAGCGCGAGACGACTGGCGAACAGCTCCGCCTCTTCGCGCAGGGCCTGCTGGATCAGCGAGTCCTCGAGGATCTTCGCGGACATGAAGACCCCGCAGACCACGGCGAAGCTGATCGAGACGACCTGCAGCGCGAAGACGAGCAGGAGTTTGCGGCTGACGGCCTGACCGGACATC
>JBCCZC010000506.1:0-3643 GCA_039188505.1 Pseudomonadota bacterium
GTGCGGCCATCGCGCAGCTCGAGACCCTGGCCGGGCAGGCGGATGTCGACTTCCACGCGTCGGCGGCAGACGAGAAGCCGGTCGCCATCGTGCGCGGCGCGGTGGCGGCCGCGAAGACGGCCGTCATGGACGTGCTGCTGGTCGATACGGCCGGTCGCCTGGCTATCGACGACGAGATGATGGCCGAGATCCGCGAGGTGCACGCGGCGATCAATCCGCACGAGACGCTCTTCGTCGTCGACGCGATGACGGGTCAGGACGCCGCGAATACGGCGAAGGCCTTTTCGGAAGCGCTGGCGCTGACGGGTGTCGTCCTCACCAAGGCGGACGGCGATGCCCGCGGCGGTGCCGCGCTGTCGGTCAAGTCGATTACCGGCAAGCCGATCAAGTACATCGGCGTCAGCGAGAAGATCGACGGCATCGAGCCGTTCCATCCGGACCGGATTGCCCAGCGCATCCTCGGCATGGGCGACGTCCTTACGCTGGTCGAGGAAGTCGAGCGCAAGGTCGACAAGAAGAAGGCCGAGAAACTTGCCCGCAAGGTGTCGAAGGGTCGCAAGTTCGACCTTGTCGACATGAAGGAGCAGCTCGAGCAGATGCAGAACCTCGGTGGCCTGACCAACCTCATGGACAAGCTGCCCGGCATGGGCCAGCTGCCCGACGCCGTGAAGAACAAGGTCGACGACAGCGAGCTCAAGCGCAGCATCGCCATCATCAATTCCATGACTCCGCAGGAGCGCCAGTTCCCGGACCTGCTCAACAAGGGTTCCCGGAAGCGCCGGGTGGCCCAGGGCTCGGGCACGCAGATCCAGGACGTGAACAAGCTCATGAAGCAGTTCTCGCAGATGCAGCGGATGATGAAGAAGATGGGCAAGGGCGGCCCCAAGGCGATGATGAAGAAGCTCAAGGGACGCATGCCGCCGGGCGGCGGTATGGGCGGTGGCATGCCCCCCGGGATGCCCCCGATGCGCTGAGCGGGCAGGCGCCCGAATCTCCGTTCTCCCGCCAGGTGCCGCGGTGCTTGGCTTTCGCTGGTGAACTCTGTAGAATTCCGCGGCTTCGCGGTGCATTTGCGACAGTTTCGCGTGGCCGCTGTTCGAACACAGAAAATTCGAGCCGGGAAAGCCCGGCCCGTTCGAGGACTCGAAGGACCATGGTTAAGATTCGACTTTCGCGCACTGGCGCAAAGAAGCGGCCGTTCTATCACGTTGTCGTGACCGACAGCCGCAACAAGCGCGACGGCCGCAACATCGAGCGCGTCGGCTATTTCAACCCGATTGCCCAGGGCGCCGAAACCCGCCTGCACCTGGAGAACGATCGGATTGATCACTGGGTTTCCGTCGGTGCCCAGCTGAGCGATCGCGTCCGCTCGCTGGTCAAGGAAGCCCGCAAGACCGGCGCTGCCGCCGAAGCCTGAAACGCCCCGCAGGGGTGACCGGCGATGGTTGAGGAAGGCGCGATACGACTCGTCGACCTTGGCCGCATCGTCGGCGTCCACGGGCTCGCGGGGTGGATAAAGATCTACTCCTTCACGGAGCCCAAGGGCGCGATCTTCGACTACGGTCCATTGCTCCTCGGTGGGGAGACTGTGGACGATTTCGAAGGCAAGGCGCACGGCAAGGGACTGCTGATGCGGATCGCGGGTCGGGAACGTCGCGAAGACGTTGAAGCGCTCGTGGGACGGGTGATCAGCGTGCCCCGGTCACGGTTGCCGGAAACGGTACCGGGCGAGTTCTACCACGTGGATCTGGTGGGACTCGAAGTTGTGAATACGAAGGGCGAGGCGCTCGGCACTGTCGAACGCGTCGTCCCGGGGACCGCCAACGACGCGCTGGTGGTTCGCAATGGCGAGGAACGGCTGATTCCGTTCACCTTCGGCCGCGCAGTGGTCGACGTCGATCTCGAGGCGCGACGGATGATCGTCGAGTGGGAGATCGACTGGTAATGCGAGTCGACGTCGTGACCCTCTTTCCGGAGGAATTCGGAAAGACCCTGGGCTACGGCGTCGTCGGTCGGGCGATCGATCGACGAGTGCTCGAACTCCGCTGCTGGAATCCCCGGGATTTCGCGTCGGACGAGCGAGGCACCGTCGACGACAGGCCCTTCGGCGGCGGTCCGGGCATGGTCCTCGCGACCGAACCGCTTCGCCAGTGCCTGGCCGCGATACGGTCGGACGGTGGCACGGCAACAACGGCGCTGCTGGCGCCGGACGGGAAGCGCTTCGATCAGGAAGCGGCCCGGATAATGAGTCAACGGGACCGGCTGGTGCTGGTCTGCGGTCGCTACGAAGGCATCGACGAACGCCTCGTGGCGGCAGAGATGGACGAGGCGTGGTCGGTCGGTGACTACGTGCTCAGCGGCGGCGAACTGCCTGCCGCGATCGTGGTGGATGCTGTCGCTCGATTGCTTCCGGGCGTACTGGGCAAGGCGGCATCTGCGGTCGAGGATTCGTTCTTCGACGGCCTGCTCGACTGTCCGCACTACACGCGGCCGGAGCACGGCGACTTCGGTGACGTACCGCCGGTACTGTTGTCGGGGCATCACGAACAGGTGAGGCGGTGGCGCCTGAAGCAGAGCCTGGGACGCACGTGGCAACGGCGACCCGATCTGCTCCGGCGACGACGCATGAGCAAGGAAGAACGGGAGCTGCTCGCGCAGTTCATCGAAGAATACATGGCGGGGCAGACGGGCCGCGCCGACGAAGAAGCAAGGTGAGTGTGATGAGCAACATTATCGACCAGCTCGAACAGGAGCAGATGGACCGCGAGGTCCCGCCGTTTGCCCCGGGCGATACCGTCGTGGTGAACGTGAAAGTGCGCGAAGGCACGCGCGAGCGTCTGCAGGCGTTCGAGGGCGTGGTTATCGCCATCCGCAACCGCGGCCTGAATTCGGCCTTCACGGTTCGCAAGATCTCGCACGGCGAAGGCGTCGAGCGCGTCTTCCAGACCTACTCGCCGCTGATCGACTCGGTCGAGGTGAAGCGCAAGGGTCGCGTCCGCCGCGCCAAGCTGTACTACCTCCGCGGTCGCGAGGGCAAGGCAGCGCGGATCAAGGAAAAGCTGCAGCGCAAACAATCCTGAGCCCGTCCCGCGCTTCGCGGGAGGCAGGATTCGTTGACGGCCGACTTCCTTTTCGGGAAGTCGGCCGTTGTCGTTTGGCGGATTCGCCTCTGCTCCACTGAAAGGCTCGCCCTGACAAGCCGTTACGGTTCCGGCACCTACGAAGTTCTGCTACCCGAGCGAGTTGGGCGACATATCCCGCAGGTTGCGCTCACCCTCGCGGAAGTGCTGGACGGAGGACCGGGAGATCACCCGGAGGGATTCGAGCTGGGCGAGCTGGGTGAGCAGGTCCTCGTGAACGCCGTCGGCGAAGAAGCTGCCGTCGCCTTCCAGGCTGGTGGCGATGAAGGGCAGAACGGCCACCATGGGTGGGCCTGAGCGCTCGATCACGGCTTCGGCCATTTCCGACGTCGCGACCTCGGGTGAACCGGTCAGAACGAACTTGTCGACGGCGAAGTAGGCGACGGCGAGTGCAAGGACGACCATGATGGCGCGATCGAAGCGGCGTCCCGTCGCAGGATCTACCGGCTGGCTTCGGTCGATCTCCTGGTCGCGCTTGATGCCCTCCGGGGTGACCTCGAAGA
>JBCCZC010000507.1:0-3630 GCA_039188505.1 Pseudomonadota bacterium
CGCTGAAGTCGGATCCCAGGTGCTCTCGAACTCGTCGAGGAACTGGCGGAGCTGACGCAGCGACAGGGGGCGGGCGTAGTAGAAGCCCTGCATGTTGTGCACACCGCGACGGCGCAGATAATCGCGCTGGTCCGGATTCTCGACGCCTTCGGCAATGACGCGGACCTCGAGGCGATCAGCGATATCGACGATAGCGTCGACCAGGTTCGAGGTCACCGCGTCCGCGCCGATGGCCGCGACGAAATGGCGGTCGATCTTGATGTAGCTCAGCTTGAGCTCACGCAGGTGCGCCATGGTCGAATAGCCGGCGCCGAAATCGTCCATGGCGAGGCCGACGCCCATGCGACTCAGGGAATCCAGGACCTCTCGCGTGCCGGGACCGTCCGCGGACGTGAAGGTCCGCTCGGCAAATTCGAAGACCAGCTGGCCCGCGTAGAGGCCGCCGCTCGCCATGGTCGTTTCGATGAACGGCAGGATCCAGTCGCTGCGCACATGCTCGGGCCAGACGTTGACGGCGACGTGCATGTGGGGGTTCTCGCGCAGGATCGGGGCGAGTTCCCCGACCACGCGCTCGATCATCATCCGCGTGATGTCGTCGATGAGACCCGTGTCCTCGGCGATCGGGACAAACTGATCGGGACGGATCTCGCCGTGGGTCCGGTTGTGCCAGCGCAGCAGGGCCTCGACCCCCACGCAGCGTCCCGTGTCGATATCCACGACCGGCTGGTAGCGCACCCGCAGGCGCCGGTCATGAACCGCCCGCTCCAGTTCGCCCTGGAGGGACAGGCGGCGGCGCGCGAACCAGAGCACCAGACCGACCAGCGCCAGCGCCGTGGCGATGCCGACGCCGATGATCAGGCTGGTGGAGCGCCACTGGGAGCCGACGATCGCGCGACGGGACTCCGCGGCAACGGTCACGAGGTCGGGGTAGCCGGCGACGGGCGCCGACGCCACGATCCGCTCGAGGCCGTCATCGAACATGGCCGGGTTGACCGGCTGCTCGCCGAACGGCGCCGCGAGCTCTGGCAGCAGGCCAACGGAGACGATCGGCCGCGATTGCGAGCGGGAGAAGAGGGCAGCGAAGCCCGTCCGGTTCACTTCGCCCGCGGCGAGGCCGATGAGCGTGCGCGGCTGGATCAGCGCGTTGCTGAAGCCGCCGGTGGGTCGCTCGCGCTCGGCCACAAGAACGTAGCGGCCGATCATGCGTCCGATGACGGGGCCCTTGAGGCTCATGTCGCCGGGGATGGGCTCGATATCGAAGGTCAGCGGCTTCTCCGGTGCGCCCCAGCTCGTGCAGACGAGCTCGCCCGTCGGCGACATCAGGCCCGTTTCCGCGATCTCGGGTACGTCGAAAACGAGCTCCCGCAGCCGCTGAATCACGGGGGCCGTGCATTCGAGCGGAACCGCGTCGAGATCCCGCAGCCCCCGAGCGACATCCGTCATCACCGTCGAGGTGCTGTTGGCGAGGGCATCAGCGCGACGCTGTAGCGAATTACGGGCGTCGTCGACCGCCTCGTCGTGGGCAATCCAGCCGGCCACCAGCACGGGGATCACCAGTGCGGTGATCGAGGCGAGCGTGGCCATGACGAGGACGTTGCGGCGCTTCACGGTCCTGCGGGGCGGTTGCCAGAGGAGGCGCCATCTAACCATGAACGCCGGGGGACTGAAACCTCGGGGGCCGCCTCCGGTCGCGTTAAGGGAAGTGCGCGTCAGCGGTCGAAGACTCGCGCCAGGCGGGGTTTCAGGGCATCATGCTCGGCTTTCTTTTTCAGGCAGATCCCCTTCATGGAGTCAGTCAACGGCCATCGCGAGGAATCCGCGCCGGGCGATCGCCCGGTCCATGCGCTCCTCGATCAGGCGCGCGAGGCGTTTGCCCGTGGTGATCTCGAGGGCGCCGAGGATCTCTGCGAACAGGGGCTCGCTGCCGAGTCGGATTTCCCACCGCTGCTCGAACTCTCCGGCGTCGTGGCATGCCAACGTGGTCGGCTCGACATCGGCGTGGAGCGCTTCCGCTGGCTCGTCCAGCTGACCGCCGAGAATCCGTCCGCATGGTTCAACCTCGGCAACGCGCTGCTGGGCATGGGCACCTGGGACGAGGCGCGGGAGGCCCTACGCCGCGCCGACGAGCTGGCCCCTGACAATACGGAGATCCTCGTCGCGCTCGGTACCGCGCTGCGCAACACGGGAGACCCGGCCGCGGCCCTGCAGGCCGTGGAGCGCGTCGTCGCCGCACGCCCGGATCACCTTGCAGGCCTGAATGCGCTGGCCGCGACCCTGGCGGAGCTCGGCCGCGTGGACGAGGCGAGCGCCGCCCTCCAGCGGGCGCTTGCGATCGATCCCCGTTCGGCCACCTTGCGCCTCAACGCCGGCCAGCTGCTGCTGGACATGGGCCAATACGGAAACGCCGCCGAACAGTTCGAGATGGCCCTGACCGCGGAACCGAGAAACGTCGACGCGCGCGTCGGCATGGGCATGGCACTCTCCGGCAAGGGCGACTTCGACGGTGCCGCTCATCACCTCAAGCGCGGTCTGCGCTATGCCCCCGGGCACGCGCCGGCGCTTTACGTGCTGATCGACGTGCATGAACACGAGGGGCGACTCGACGAGGCCGAAGCGCTCATCGACCAGGTTGGCGATGCCGTGCGTCTCGACCCGAACTACGCCTTCCTCAAGGCCCGGCTGCGCGTGCGCCGCGGGGATCTCGCGGGCGCTGCGGCTGCGCTCGAAGCGATCGCCCTCGAGTCACTGCCCGATGCGATGCGATCGCGTGTCGGCGCCGAGCTCGGGATCGTGCTCGATCAGCTTGGCCGCAGCGATGACGCCTGGGCTGCCTTCACCGTCGGCAACGAAGCCAGCGCCGAACGTTGGGAGCGCGTCGCTCCGGGACCGAATCGCTTCGTGGAGCGGACCCAGGCCGTCGCGGCCGCCATCGAGTCGGGCGACCTCGCGCGCGGCGCCGTGGCCGCGAGTACGGATGATGCCCCGGTTTTCGTACTGGGCTTTCCGCGCTCCGGCACCACGCTGCTCGGCCGCATTCTCGATGCCCATCCGGCCTTCGCCACGGCTGACGAGATTCCTGCGCTGCTGCAGGAGGCGATCGAGCTCGAGTCGAGCCTCGAGGGCGGCTACCCGGCTGGCCTGATCGGCCTCGACGAGGCGGGCGCCGCCGTTTCGCGTCGGCGCTACCGCGACCGCTTCCCGGACTCCGGAGTCCGTCGGCTCGTCGACAAGATGCCCCTCAACCTCATCCACGGCGGGCTCATCCGCGCACTCTTTGGCACCGCGCCGATCGTGCAGCTCATCCGTGATCCGCGGGACGCCTGCCTGAGCTGCTTCATGCAGCCCTTCGACCTGAATTCGGCGATGGCAAATTTCCTCACCCTCGAGGACACCGTCGCGCTTTACGCGGCTGTGACGGCGGCCTGGGAGCAGCAGGTCGAGGCGCTCGACCTCAACGTTCACCGCCTGCGCTACGAGGATCTGGTGGCCGCGCCCGAGGAGACGCTGACGGCACTGTGCGAGTTCCTCGGCGTGCCGTTCGAGCCGGCCATGCTCGCTTTCGACCGCAGCGGGCCCGCCCTGACACCGATCCGGACGCCCAGCTACCGCCAGGTGGGGGAAGGGCTCAAC
>JBCCZC010000508.1:0-3624 GCA_039188505.1 Pseudomonadota bacterium
CGCCCCCGACGTGAACAGGCTGCTCGGCAGAAAGACACCGTCCACGTACACCGCCGACACGTCGCTGGGGTTGTCGAAGGCGCCGGCGCCGCTGTTGCGGAGGCCGCGAATCGTGATCACGCCGTCGTTGAAGGCGGTCGAGACGTTGGCGGTCTGGTTGAGGACGTCGCCGAGGCCGATGAAGTTCTGCTCGTCGATCGTACCCGCGTCGAAGACGGCAACACTTGTCGCCGTGTCCTGCAGGGACCGTTCGATTTTCTGGCCGGTGACGACCACCTCCTCGAGCGCCATTGACTCCTCGTCGGCCGCCTCCTGGGCGAGGGCCAGCGAGCAGGCGCTGACGCCCAGAACTGCAAGGCCGAGTTGTACAGGCCGGCGCCAGGGGCGCGCCGGAAGCTTGGCACGGATCATGGTTTCTCCTAGGGCGAATCGAGTCGGGGTGCCGAGGCTCGGTGATGCCTGCAAGTGGCAAGCCGCGAAGGGTAAATCAAGTGAGAATGATTCGCAATGCGGTTTACCTTCCCGCTCCGTACGGGTTGATGCGTCCCAAAAGTTGTCGATCGGAACAGTTCTCATTATCATTTCGGGCTTTTCCCGATTCCTTCACACTTGAGACCGCTCCCGCATGACACGGCTTCCTCTCGTCCTCGGTATCGCCTTCGCCCTCTCCTCCCTGACCACCCCCGACGCTCGCGCTCAAACCGAGGCCGACGGGAGCGACGATCGCATTGAAGAGGTCGTGGTGAAGGGCCAGAAGATCGAGCGGTCGCTCCAGGACACGCGCGAGAGCGTCGCGGTCTTCGACCAGGACTTCATTATCGAGCAGCGCCTCTTCGACCTGCGGGACATCTTCAATCAGACCGCCAACGCCTTCGAGCTCTTCAACGGCGAGGACTTCGGCATCCGCGGCGTGAGCGCCAGCTCGGCGTCGACCGGCGGCGGCAGCGGTGAGCTGGGGAGCCTGTTCATCGACGGCGTGGCCTTCACGGGCTTTGCGCGGCGCTTCGGTCCCCGCGCGCTCTGGGACATCGAGCAGGTCGAGATCCTCCGCGGCCCGCAGTCGACCAACGTTGGCCGGAACGCGCTGATCGGCGCGGTCGTGATGACGTCGCGCGCGCCGGACCCGTCCGGCTTCGACAGCGCCGTCCGGCTCGAGGCCGGCAACAACGGCCGCCTCGGCTTCGAGGGCATGGTCAACGTGCCCGTATCGGACACTTCGGCCCTGCGGTTCACCGCGGAGACCTTCGAGACCGACGGGTACGTCACCAACACGACGATTCCGGACGACAGCTACGATGCCCGGGACAACCAGACCTTCCGTGGCCGTTACCTGGCCAACCCGACCGATCGCCTGAGCGTCGACATCATCGCCCAGTATGGGGAGACCAAGCGCGGTCAGCAGATCTACCGGGCGGATCTCATCGACGACATCGAGGACCGGATCAGCTCGTCCAACCTCCCGGCGCGAGAGGACTTCGAGGCGCTGTCGGGCTCGGTGAAGATCGGCTACGACTTCAGCGACACGCTGTCGTTCGAGTCGATCACCGCATTTCTCGACGGCGAGTACGACCGCTTCGATGACGACGACGAAGGCCCCGATGGGGGCGATTCCTTCCGCGCCCGCGACCTGACCGAGGAGAACTGGTCGCAGGAGTTTCGCCTCACCATGGAGCAGGGCCGCTGGAGCGGCGTCGCGGGGATCTGGCTCACCGAAATCGATGTGGTGAACAACACCCGCGGCCGGGTGAACCTGGCCATCTCCGATTTTCCCATTCCGCCGTCGCTGCAGGTCTTCTACCCGCCGACCGTCGGCGTCGATGCCTTCATTCCCTCGGAGACCGAGCGGTTCAACGCCGCCTTCTTCACCGAATGGGACTACGCGGTGAACGACCGCTGGACGCTCAATCTGGGCTTCCGCTACGACTACGAAGAACAGGACAACCTGCAGAACAGCCTGAACTCGCTGGCGCCGGGAACGGAACTGCCCGATCCGGTCCAGGCCGGCATGCTCTCCGAGATGCTGGCACCGGGATCCGGACCCGCCGTCGAAGCGGGGGTGGCCCAGATCAACGGGTTCCTCCAATCGCTGCTCACGCCGACGGACAATCCGGCCGAGTCCACGGATTACGATGCCTTCCTGCCGCAGATCGGTGCGACCTACGACGTCAGCGACGACGTGTCGCTCAGCGCCTTCTACAAGCGCGGCTACCGCGCGGGCGGCACCGGGATCGCATTGACCGGTGAAGTCGTCGAATTCGAGCCGGAATACATCGACAACTTCGAGGTCTCCCTGCGCTCGGTCTGGCTCGACGGCGATCTGGTGGTCAACGCCAACGCCTACTTCGGCGACTGGGAGGATCAGCAGGTTGCGTCCTGTCCGCAGGGCCCGCTGTCCTGCGTGACGATCAATGCCGGCGAGTCGGAGATCTACGGGCTCGAGCTCGAGGGTCGCTATGCGATCAACGAGAACGCCTCGATGTATGTGAGCGTCGGGCTGTCCGAGACGGAGTTCACGAACTTCTTCGATGACCTGTCGGGACAGGATCTGTCCGGCAACGAGTTTGCCCTGTCGCCCAACGTGACCAGCGCCATCGGCGGCCAGGTCTTCCTGACCGATCGTTTCTCGATCTCGGGCAGCCTCACCTACCAGGGCCAGAGCTTCGCCGACATCCAGAACACGCCGGGGACCGAACTCGATTCCCGCACGCTGTTGAATCTCAACGCTCTCTATCAACTCGAGAACATCGACATCGCGCTGTACGGCCGAAACCTCACGGACGAGTTCTACCTCGTGTCCGATTTCATCTCCGGCGATGGTACGAGGCTCGTCACGAGCGGTCCGCCTCGCGAGTACGGCCTCCAGGTGTCCTTCGCCTTCTGAAAGCGGGCCGCCAGCGGCCTGGGCAACGGGGCCATCGAGGCCCCGAGCCCCTCTGGCATCAGGTTGTCTCCGGCAACCGAAACAGCGTCTCGACGCTCACCTCGAAGAACGCCGCCATTCGCAGCGCGAGCACCGTGGAGGGCACGAAGTGGCCGCGCTCGATCGCGTTCATGCTCTTGCGAGTGATGCCGATGCGCTCGGCGAGCTCCGCCTGGGTCAGGTCGTGCATGGCGCGATGCACCTTCAGCGTGTTGTGGAGCCGCTCTCCCGTCATCGGTTGAGGACCATGAAGCGGCCGAGGGCCGTTGCCAGTCCGACGAGCAGCGTGAGCATCGCGGCGAAGCCCATGCCGAGCTCGATGCCCGTGAGTCTCGCGAGGCCATCCCCGAACAGCAGCATGGTCACCTGCAATACGATGATCGCACCGAAGGCATACGCGTATGCATGCGAGCGGAGGAAGGAAATGCGCTCGTCGTCGATGACCGAGGTCAGGACCTCGCCGCTGGGCTGCCGCATGCCGACCAGGCCGGCCGCGAAGCCCAGGAAGCCGATGAGCGTGACGACCGACGCCGCGATGGACCAGCCGCCGGTAACGCCCAGCTGTTCGCAGATCTCGTTGGCGCAGAAGCCGAAGATGCCGACCAGCAGGCCGATCAGCATGATCCACTGCATGCGGTCGGTATCCGGTGCGTCCGTTGCATTCATGTCAACCTCCGTGTGCACTATTCGACGTTAATTGTAAC
>JBCCZC010000509.1:0-3613 GCA_039188505.1 Pseudomonadota bacterium
AGTCTAGCAGCATCGCCCGCCGTTGTTCGGGTTTCCGCGCGCGGACACCGCCGATGGGCAAAACCTCCATGAGGGGAGACCACGACGCGCGTGACCATGAAACAATTGAAAACGATGGAGCCCACACCCGGCACCCCGGGTACAATAGCGGACTTTTGCACGAGCAGATTCCATGAACCTGGCACCGCTGACCGCGCTCGGACCCGTCGACGGCCGCTACGCAGGCAAGACCGCAGCCCTTCGGCCCATCTTCAGCGAATACGGCCTGATCCGCCGCCGCGTCATCGTCGAGCTGCGCTGGCTCCAGGCGCTGGCCGCGGAGCCGGGCATCGGGGAATGCCCGCCCTTCACGGCCGAGGAAACGGCCCTTGTCAACGGCTTGCTCGACAATTTCGACGAGGGCTGTGCGGCCCGCGTCAAGGCGATCGAGGCCACGACGAACCATGACGTCAAGGCGGTCGAATACTGGATCAAGGAACAGTTCGAATTGCATCCGGGGCTGGCTGCACGCGGCGAGTTCGTGCACTTCGCGTGCACGTCGGAAGACATCAACAACCTCGCCTACGGCCTCATGCTCGCCGACGCCCGCGCGGACGTCGTTGCACCCGCGCTGACGGCTTTGACTGACCGGCTGGCCACGCTGGCGGCTGAACTCGCCGAGGTGCCGATGCTGTCCCGGACTCACGGGCAAACCGCGTCGCCGACGACGCTCGGCAAGGAGCTCGCCGTCTTCGTGGCTCGCCTCGACGAACACCGGCGACAGTTCGAGGCCGTTGAGATTCTGGGCAAGATGAACGGCGCCGTCGGCAATTTCAACGCCCATCGCGTCGCCTATCCGGAAGTCGACTGGCAGGCGCTCACGGCGCGATTCATCGCCGCACTCGGACTGCAGCAGAACCGTCACACGATCCAGATCGAACCCCACGACTACGTGGCTCGCCTGTTCGACGCCCTCCGCCGGGCCCAGGTGACGCTGATCGATTTCTCGCGCGACGTCTGGGGCTACATTTCCTGGGGCTACTTCCGCCAGCGCCTGGTGGACGGTGAGGTCGGCTCGTCGACCATGCCGCACAAGGTCAACCCGATCGATTTCGAGAACGCCGAAGGCAATCTCGGTATCAGCAACGCGTTGCTGGACCACTTCTCGAACAAGCTGCCGATCTCCCGCTTCCAGCGCGATCTGACGGACTCCACGGTACTCCGCGCCATCGGCACCGCGTTCGGCCACGGCATGATCGCGTTCGCGTCGCTCGAGCGAGGGCTCGGCAAGCTGGAGACCAACCGGGAGCGGCTCGCCGAGGACCTTGATGCCGCCTGGGAGGTGCTGGGCGAGGCGATTCAGACGGTGATGCGCCGCTACGGCGTCCCGGAACCCTACGAGAAGCTCAAGGCCCTCACCCGGGGCCAGGCGATTACACCGGAGACGCTGCAGACCTTCGTCGACACGCTCGACATTCCGCCAGAAGCCCGCGAGGCGCTGCTGGCGCTTCGGCCAGAGACCTATGTCGGCGACGCCGCGGCCCTCGCCCGGATGCGGTGACCCGGTGGCTGCGTCCGTCGTCGAGGGCTTCGATGCCCGTCGCTTCGTCAAGGAGCACTGGCAGCGCCAGCCGGCGCTTTTCCGCAACGCCAGGCCGGATTTCGACCCGGCCATCGACGGCAACGATCTCGCGGCCCTCGCCTGCCACGAGGATGCCCAGGCACGGCTCGTGCTCGGACCCGACGATCGGGGTCGCTGGGCCGTGGAATATGGCCCTTTCAACGACGATCGGTTTGCTTCCCTGCCCCCGGAGAACTGGACGCTCCTGGTTCAGGACGTCGACAAGTGGGATCCGGCTGTCGGGGCCCTGCTGACGGACTTCCGCTTCCTGCCCGACTGGCGCCTCGACGACATCATGGTGAGCTTTGCCGTCGACGGTGGATCCGTCGGCCCGCACTGGGACCATTACGACGTCTTCCTCCTGCAGGCCGCAGGCCATCGTCGCTGGTCGATCGATGCGGCACCGGCCCCGGAGCTCGAGGCAAGGCCGGACAGCGAGCTCAAGCTGCTGCGCCGCTTCACGCCGACCGATACCTGGACCCTGGGTCCCGGCGATATGCTTTACCTGCCGCCCGGTGTGCCGCACCACGGTGTCGCCGTGGGTGACTGTCTCACCTGGTCCGTCGGCCTCCGGGCGCCCTCGGCTGGCGAGCTGCTGGTCGATTTCGCGGAATCAAGATCCGAGGCCCTCGATGAAGCGTTACGCCTGACCGGAGACGCTGCCGGCGACCATCCCGCGCGAATCGATCCAGCGGTCGTTCACCGGGCCCGGGAGCTGGTCACCGCCGCGGCGGCGGCGGACGAAGCGACCTTCACGCGTTGGCTGGGCGGCTTTCTCACCCGCTACCGCCTGCCCGATGCGGCCGACGGTCTCGTCGAGTCACCATCGGACACCCACCAGCAGGTCCGCTGTCCCTGGTCGCGGTGGGCCTTCGTGGAGGATGGCGACCGCGCGAACCTGTTTGTCAACGGCACGGCCTACGCCTGCTCCGCGGCCTTCGCCCGGACGGTCACGGCGACGCCGATCATCGCCCGGGCGGCGCTCGACACCGGCGATCCGGCCGACGCGACCACCCTTGAAGCCCTGCTCGAAGCCGAACTCCTGCGCTGATCATCCAGGCCACCGTGACTTCCGGACGCTTGACAGCGCCCCGGACCCGTGGCTCACTTGGAAGCACTCATCGAGACCGGCTGAGGGAAAGGCCCGAAGACGCCGGGGCAACCATCGAGTCCAACCAGCTCGATACAGGTGCCAACTCCTGCGGCAGTTGCCGCAAAGATGAGCTGGTGCGACAGCGTTCTCGCGATGGGTCCACCCGCAGTCTTCTTCGGAGTTGCTCGTGATTCGACAACGATGGATGGAGACTCACGATGCACGTATTCAACTCTTGCTACTGTCGCTGCCGCCCGGCCTGTACCGCGTTGGCGCTCCCTCGTGCCCTGACCCCTAGCGCGGCATTGCTGCCCGGGGGAACGGCATGAAGGCCTTCGACACCGCCACGCGCGCCGTCCGCGCCGCGATCGACACCGACGCCCAGCATGGCAGCGTGATTCCGCCGCTGCATCTGTCGACGACCCACAGCTTCGAGTCCTTCGGCGTCAAGCGCCAGTACGACTACTGCCGCAGTGGCAATCCGACCCGCGACGCCCTCGCCAACGCGCTCTGCGAACTCGAAGGCGCGGCCGCCGCGACGGTGGTCGCCAGCGGCATGGCCGCCGTTCATCTGGTAGGGCAACTCCTGAAGCCAGGAGAGCTGGTCGTCATCCCCCATGACTGCTATGGCGGGACCTACCGGCTCTTTACCCACCTCGCGAGGCGAGGCCAGTTCGAGCTCGCCATCGTCGACCAGACGGACCCGCTGGCGCTCGAGCACGCTCTGGCCCGCGAGCCCAAGCTTCTCTGGATCGAGACCCCGAGCAACCCCTTGCTTCGCCTCGTCGACATCCAGCACCTGTGTGAACGGGCCCACGCCCGCGACACGTTGGTCTGCGTGGACAACACCTTCCTGTCGCCGGCGCTGCAGCAGCCATTCGAGCTCGGGGCGGACCTCGTCATCCATTCGACGACCAAAT
>JBCCZC010000510.1:0-3607 GCA_039188505.1 Pseudomonadota bacterium
CGGGTGAGGTGGAGCTGCTTCAACCAATGCTGCGCCGCAACACCGCTGCCTGCCTCGGCGACGCCAACGAGCTCGATCCGTTCGAGATCGAGGCGCTCTGGGAAGAATATGAAACGGCCAATTTCGACGAGGTCGGCAAGCACGCCAGCGACTGCCGTAGCGCGCAGATCGACCTCGTGCTGTCGGAGTTCGTGGCGGCCAACGAGGACCAGCACGCCGTCGAGATCCACAACCCGACGCCGGCCGACATCGACCTGACCGCGAGCGGCTACATGATCGAGCTGTATCGGCCTGGTGAGGTCACGCCGCACCGGGTAATCCCGCTTGAGGGCTACGTCGCCGGCGGCGGAAACTTCCTCGTCGCGTCCGCTGACGCCATGGAGGAGCTCCAGGCCGAAGCACAGATGACGGTCAACTCGCTTGATGCCGAGGAGACCTCCGCGATCGTCCTGAAGAAACTCTCCGTGGCGAACCCGATGCGTTGCTCGACCCAGGTCGCAGCGGCGCTCGACATCCCCTTCTTCGCCGAATTCAACTTCGTCAACGATCCGGTGTTCCCGGGGACCAACCCCACGCCGCCGCTGGTCGACCCCGAAGCCAGCCCGAACTGAGGCGAGGCACCCGCATGGCCGTCGAGTCCGAAGTTCTGGCGAAGCTCTATCCGCTCGACACCATGCACGCCAAGCATCGGGATCTCCTGGCCCAGGAAGGCATGGTCGAGGACCTGAGCCGCGAGGACGTCGTCTTCGAGGCGGGCGCCAACGACGGACAGACCATCTTTCTGCTTTCCGGACGCCTGGCCGGTCGCTACAGCGATGGCCGCGAGCGTGAGATCGACGCGAACTCCCCGAACACGCGCTACGCCGTCGGTGACCTCCAGCCCCGGCGCTTCACAGCGACCGTGGCCAGCGCGGCCGCCCGGGTCATCCGCTTCGATCGGGGATTCCTGGAAAAGGTCCTGACCTGGGATCAGATCAGTCGCTCCCCGCAGTTTGCGCTTCAGGGGGCTTCCGAATCGGCGGCCTGGGTGTTCCGCATGCTCAAGAGCCGCGCGCTCCTGCGGCTGCCCGCAGGTAACGTGCAGCGGATGTTCGAATGCTTCGAGCAGCAGGAAATCATGCCCGAGCAGACCGTCATCCAGGAAGGCGACGAGGGTGACTACTTCTACGTCATCAAGCGGGGCGAGTTCGAGGTTCTCAAGAACGATGGCGACCAGAACAAGGTCGTGGCGGTGCTTTCCGACGGCGAGAGCTTTGGTGAGGACGCCCTCATCAGCAACGACCGCCGCAATGCAACGGTCAAGGCTCGGACCGCCGGCACGCTCATGCGACTGTCGAAGCGTGACTTCGCCGACCTGCTGAAGCATCCGGTCGTCGACTGGATTACCCCCGGGCAGGCGTCGGCATTGACGCGCCACGGCGGCATGGTCGTCGACGTTCTCCTAGAGGACGAATTCGAACGGGTCCACCTGAGGGACGCCGTCAACGCTCCCCTCTTCCGGCTCCGCGAGGAGATGCACAACCACAGCAAGGAGCTGCCTTACGTCGTCTACTGCGAGACGGGGGAGCGTAGCGCCTCGGCGGCCTTCATCCTCAGCAAGCTTGGGTACCGGGCCTACGCCATCCGTGGCGGCCTGTCCAGTATCCGCCAGCTACTCCAGATGACGGGCGCGCAGGCCTGATCGCACCCCAGACCGGGGCGGAGTTGCTCAGAGGGTCCGCACGCCTGCAGCGGAAGCCACGATGACCCGGTCCGCCGGACGCACCGCAAACAGTCCGACCGTCACCACGCCAGCCACCTGGTTGATCTGCTTCTCCATGGCCACAGGATCGGTCAGATCGAGGCCGCGCACGTCGAGGATCGGATTGCCGTTGTCGGTGACGAAGCCATCCCGGAGTTCTGGCCGCCCACCGAGCTCGACGAGCTGCCGGGCCACGTGGCTGCGCGCCATGGGAATGACCTCGACCGGCAGCGGGAATTCCCCAAGCACGCTGACACACTTGCTGTCGTCGACGATGCAGCTGAATCGCCGGCTCGCGGCGGCGATGACTTTCTCCCGCGTGAGCGCCCCGCCCCCGCCCGTGATGAGTCGACCATGCGGATCGGTCTCGTCGGCGCCGTCGATGTAGAGCTCGAGCGGTCCGGTCGAATTGAGATCGAGCACGCGCACACCGATGGACTCGAGACCTCGCGTTGTTGCCTCCGAGCTCGAGACCGCGCCGTCGAGGCGCAGGTTCGAGTCTCCGAGAAGCCCAATGAGCTCATTCACGGTGGAGCCCGTACCAATCCCGAGGACCATGCCGTCCTCGACGTCTTCGAGGGCCACGGCGGCCGCTTGCCGCTTCAGTTCTCTGGGATCCACGGCCTTACTCCTGATCCAGGATGAAGGTCCAATGGGCTTCGTCGACCGGCATGATCGACAGCCGATTACCACGCTGAACCAGGCGGAACTCGGTAAGCTCCGGGTAGCCCTTAAGTTCCTTCAGGCCGATCGTGCGCTTCAGCTTGCGCACGAACTTCACGTCACGCAGCAGCCAGCGGGGATTGTCAGGATCGCTCTTCGGATCGTAATGCTTGTCCTCGGGGTCGAACTGGGTCGGGTCGGGATAGGGTTCGGAGACGATTTCCGCGATGCCAACGACCCCGGGCTCCTTGCAGTTGGAGTGGTAGAACAGCACGCTGTCGCCGATCTCCATCGCGTCGCGAATGAAATTGCGCGCCTGGTAGTTGCGGATTCCGTCCCAGGGTTCCGTACCGTCCTTGCAGGCCTCGAGGTCGTCGATGCCGAATTCGTCCGGCTCGCTCTTCATCAACCAGTAACCCATCACTCCTCCTGATTCCGAAAGTCGCGCCACCGCGTCTCGGTGGCCATGCAGTCCAGCTGGACGTCCCAGGGAGACGCCTCGAGGGCGTCTACCCGCTGGCATTCGTAGCCGATGCCGACGATCAGCGGACCGGTCTTGCGTGTTCGTCGGGGGCCCAGAAAAGCCAGGTAGCGGTCATAGTAGCCGCCGCCCATTCCCAGACGATTCCCGTGCTCGTCGAAAGCCACCAGAGGCGCGAGCACCATGTCGAGCTCCGCTGGTTCGCAGTCGTCCGGCAACGCCGGCTCGGCGATGCCGAACCGATTCCGCGTCATTGTGACGGTCGGCGACCAGCGGCGAAACCGCATGCCGCTGTTGGCTTCGATGACCGGCACGAAGCACAAGCGCCCGGCCGCGTGCGCCGTCGCCAGCAGGTCTCCAACATCGAGCTCGCCACGGACGGCGAGATAGCCCGCAATCCGCCGCGCACCCTGCCATTCCGACTGCTCCTGTATCCGTGCACTGACGGCAGCGCCGGCCCGTCGGCGCGTCGGCGCGTCGAGCGCCGATCGCATGGCGCGGATGCGCGTCCGAAGCGCGGTACTCACGGCGTGGAAGCAGGGTCGGTAAAAGGGCGGAAATCGTCACGCCCGCGGCGCATGGAAAGGGTCATCCTCCGCGAGTGCCGATGCTGGGCCAACGACCTTGAACCAAAGGTTCAGGTGGAGTTGCTCGCCGGGTCTTTAGGCTTCCCGCTGCATGGCGGACCTGCACACCGGATCCGGGTCTGCTTCTCCTAGGTC
>JBCCZC010000511.1:0-3592 GCA_039188505.1 Pseudomonadota bacterium
GGGCCTGACGCATGCCGGCGCCGCCAACGGGGAGCAGGCACTGGCGGAGCTGGCGGCAGATCCCTCGATCGAGATCGTGATTACAGACTGTCGGATGCCGGAGATGACGGGTCCCGAGCTGCATGGTCGTATCCGGGCGGCGGGGATCCCGGTTTCGGTCGTGTTGATGTCGGCATTTCCCCGCGATGTCGTCATGGACGGCAGGGATGACGATGATGCCGACCTGCTCTTCCTCGAGAAGCCATTCACCTTTCTGGAGCTCCATCAGGTCCTCGCAGAACGCCTGCGTACCGGCTGAGTCGTGCCGGGGGGCGTCCCAATGGGCGGATTCGTGCCGGCCGGATAGCGGCTTTCGCCATGGGCGCGATGGGATCCCTTGGCTAGCCTGAGCGCAGCTCAAGACGGACACCCACCATGCCGCTGATGAACCCCCTGCTGTTCCTGATCCTGCTTGCCTTCGCCGCCGATGCCACGGCGGCCAATCTCAGGGCCGGCGACGTCGCGTGCCGCTCCGTGGAGACCTTTCAGGCATGGGAGCGCGCCCGGGTGGACGGTGATCAGCAGAAGATGGACGTCCTGGCTGGCGCCTGTCTCCACTTCGCGCGCGATCTCGAGGCCACGGACGTCGAGGAGTCCGGTGATGGCCTCGTTCGCTTCAAGGTGGTGGTCGGCACGCGCAGCCTTCAGCTCGTTACCGCCGCGCGAACGCTGCTGGCCTCGCGCCAGGGCGCTGCCAGGGCGAGCGTGATCCCGTAGCCGTCAGGCGACGTGGTCGAAGAACTGGAGGTCCATCTCCACGCCGTCGGCCAGGCAGGCCAGGATCGGCGGCACGAGCCGCTCGTGAAAGTCGATGGCCATGTGCTCGTCGAAGGCGGCCTCGTCCTTGAACCGGGCGTAGACCGCGTAGGTGTTGGGTTTCTCGCGATGGCGGATCACGTCGTAGACGAAGCAGCCGGGCTCCTGCTCGTGGGTCAGTGTCGACAGCTCGCTCTGGAGCTGCTCGAATTCGGCTTCCTTGCCCGCGGCGACCTCGAGCGTGGCGAAGAAGGTGGTCATGATGCGGCCTCCTGGGCGAGTTCTGCCTCGATCTGGTCCTTGAGCTTGAATTTCTGGATCTTGGTCGACGATGTCGGCCATTCATCGATGAAGCGCACGTAGCGCGGCACCTTGAAGCCTGCGATGCGCGCCTTGCAGAAGTCGATGAGGGCGTTCGGATCAGCGCTCTCGCCATCCTGAAGCTCGATGAAGGCCGCTGCGACCTCCTGCAGGCGTGGATCCGGCGCCGCAACGACCTGAGCGAGCTTCACCGCTGGATGCTGCTGCAGGCAGGCCTCGATCTCGGCCGCGGCGACGTTCTCCCCGCCGACCTTGAGCATGTCCTTGATGCGGCCGTGGAACATGACCTGGCCGTCCGCGTCGATCGACACGAGGTCGCCCGAGTGGAACCAGCCGTCGGCAAGCGCCTCGCGCGATTTCTCGGGCGACTTGTAGTACTTGGTGAAAACGCTGTAGCCCCGGATCAGGGCCTCGCCCTTCTCGCCGGTCGGCACTTCATCGCCCGAATCGGGGTCCACGGCCTTGATCTCGAGCCCGGGCAGCGGCACGCCGAGGCGCTCGAAGCGCTGCTCGCGGGTGTCGTTCAGGCGGCTCGTGGTCACCGTGCCCGCGGTCTCGGTCATGCCGAAGGTGCCGACGTAGATCGTGTTGGGCATCGCCGCCTCCATGCGCTCGGCGACCGCAGGCGGCTGCACGGCGAAGTTGGCGTTCATCATCTTGATGCTCGAGAGATCGGTGCTGGCGAAGTTCGGGTGATTGATGAGGTCGCCCATAATCGCCCAGAAGCAAGGGTAGGTGGCCGTCACCCGCTCGGCTTCGATCATCTTCAGAGCCTCGCCACCGTCGAAGTGAAGCATCGTGGCGTAGGTGCCGCCCTTCGCGAAGATCGCCACGAGCGGCAGGATCGCGGCGATGTGGAACATCGGTAGCGGCGACCAGAAGCTGTCCTCGGCGGTCAACTCGTAGCGGTCGGCCAGGGCAATGCTGTTGCGGACAATGGCCTCGTGGGTGAGCAGGCAGCCCTTGGGGTTCGCCGTGGTGCCCGAGGTGTAGAGCATGAGTGCGTAGGACCCGACGAGGGTCTGGAGCCGGCGCAGGTGCACCTCGTCCTCATCGACCTGCTCGTGGAGGCCGTCGAAGCGATCCTGGGCAATGAAGCCCGGCTGATCGCTCGTGCCGTACAGCACGATGCTCCGCAGCTTCGGTGCGTTCATGAGACGCAGATCGAGCGCGTCCTGCGGCTTGCCGAGATCCGGGAAAGCATCGCGCAGCCGCTCCACGAAGTTGACCGCCTCCGCGATCTTGTCCGTGGTGAGCAGCGCGACCAGGTCGGCATTCTCGACGACGTATGCCAGCTCCATCGGCTTGTAGCGTGCGTTGACCGATACGGCGACGGCGCCGACCATGGAGATGGCGAAGAGTGACTCGACGAAATCAATGCTCGTCGGCAGGAGGATGCCGACGTGGTCCCCCGGGCCGACGCCGAGGGCGCGAAGGCTTCGCGCGCGACGCATCGCCCCGTCGCGGACCTCGGCATAGGTCTTGCGCCGGTAGGGCAGGACGACGGCGTCCGTGTCGGGGTATTGATCCGCTGCGGTCAGCAGCAGGTCGGCCAACGTCGTGGCCTGGATCCGGGCCTGGGCCAGCTCGCTCATGGCAGCCTCGCTCAAGGGTTCAATCGAGGGGGTCGAGATACTCGCGGACGTAGGTACCGTCGAGACACTCGATCAGCGGCGGGGCAAGTTCCTTGAAGTAGGGGGTGTTCTGGTGCGCTTCTTCCGCGGCCTCGTCGGTGAACTTCTCGATCACTGCGAAACTCAAGTCCTCGCGCAGGCGGAAGAATTCGTAGTAGAGCGTGTCGGGCTCGTTGGCGTGGACGTGCCTCTCGAGCTCGCGGGCCAGCCGGATGAACTCGGTTTCCATCTCCGGCTTGATCTTCATGCGGGCGATGAAGGTCATCATGATCACACCCCTCCAGTTCGATCGATCGGTCGATGGTAGCACCCGGGATTTTTGAAAGAAACAGGCTGGACTGTTTTTTTTCTATCAGGTCGCCTACCATGCCGCGACGGCAACGCGCAGGGTGAGGACAGGAAGGGTGACAACGGAATTCGTGAAGGTCGCAGCGGTCGACGAGATTCCCCCGGGGAAATTCCGATGCGTCAAGATCGGGGAGAACGGTCTCGTGGTCGCTAACGTGAAGGGCGCGTTTCATGCCGTCGAGAACCTCTGCTCGCACGGGCTCGCGACCTTCGATGACGGTAGACTGCGCGGCCCGCGCCTGATGTGTCCACTCCACGGCGGCACCTTCGATATCCGAGACGGCAGCGCAAAGGGCAAGCCCGCGACCGTGCCGATCCGATCGTTCGAGACCCGAATCGTCGATGGGAACGTCGAGGTCTGTGTGGACTAGCGTGGGTGCCGCGGAGGTGATCGACCGCCCTGGCGTTCAGGACCGATCCCGAGCAGTGCCGTTGATGCGCTTCCAGAGGTAGGCCATTCCCCCCAGAGCCGGCGCGATGAGCAGCGTCACGAC
>JBCCZC010000512.1:0-3590 GCA_039188505.1 Pseudomonadota bacterium
CGACACGATCGCTGTAGTCATCGGCAGCGTTACCAGCCACACCAGGCCGACAGCGGAGATCGTCGCGCCAAGCTGCCTCGGCCGCCGCAGAACGCGCTTTGCGGGCAGCCCGCGAGCACGCACCCATTGTTTCAGATATCAAGAATAATCAGGCAGAATCGAGGTTCATTTTTCGCCGAAACCCCACAAATGGACCTGCATTCGCTCCGCCTATTCCTGCGCGTCGCCGAGTTGGGCGCTGTGGCGTCCGCCGGCAGGGACCTAGAGCTCTCGCCCGCCAGCGCGAGCGCGCGGCTCGCTCGCCTCGAGGAGACCGTGGGTTTTCGCCTGTTCCACCGGACGACTCGGGCGGTCTCCCTGACCGCGGATGGCGCCGCGTTTCTACCCTTCGCCCAGCAGGCCGTCGAGCTGCTTGATGCCGGCGTGGGCGCCTTGAGCGGCCAGGGCGCCGAGCCCAAGGGCCGGCTGCGGATGACCATGCCCGGCTCCTTTGGCCGCAGGCACGTGGTCCCGGCGTTGACCGCATTCCTGGCGCGCTACCCGGAGGTCGAGCTCGATCTTCGCCTGTCCGACG
Source organism: Pseudomonadota bacterium (assembly GCA_039188505.1). GTDB lineage: Bacteria > Pseudomonadota > Gammaproteobacteria > Xanthomonadales > SZUA-38 > JBCCZC01. The sequence continues at coordinate 575 of JBCCZC010000512.1, forward strand.
AGGTGCTCGACGTGGTCGAGGGCGCCTACGACCTGATCATCCGTAACGCGCCGCTCGCGGATAGCAGCATGGTCGCACGCCGCCTGGCGGCGGATGAGCGCCTCCTCGTCGCGGCGCCTGGCTACCTCGACGAGCACGGCCGCCCTGAGACCCCCGCGGAGCTGGCTGAACACCGGTGCGTCGTCCTCGGCGACGGCGATCGATGGAAATTCGAGGACGGCACGACCATGACCGTGCCCCGCACCATCGTGGCCAATGACGGCGAGGCCTCTCGCATGCTCATCGAGCAGGGGCTCGGCATCGGCATCCAGTCGCACTGGAATGCGGGCGACGAGCTCCAAGAAGGTCGACTGGTCCAGGTTCTTCCCGACGCACCGCTACTCACCGAATCAGCGATCTGGGCGCTCTACCCGAGCGGCCGCCTCGTCGCACCCAAGGTGCGCGCGATGATGGACTTCCTGGTCGCCCACTTCACGCAGCCGACCTGGTTGCAGGCCGGCTAACGACCCAGCTCCAGCGCAGCGTCGTTGATGGACGTGCAGATCTCGTCCTCAAGGAGCTTTTCGATGGCTATCTGACCGGCGAGGCCGACGTCCGGGAGATCGTAGGTGACTGTCGCGGAGGTGCAGCTGCTGGCGTCGATCACCAGGGTTCCTACGGGATCGGTGATCGGTTCGGTCGGATCGTCGAAGACGCCACCACGGGTTGCGAAGAGCGTCAGGTCCGCACGCGCCCCGCTGTAGTTGCCCTGGGCCGTGAACCAGCGCTGTTCGGCCCCCGGGATGCTGCCCTTGGCGGCGTCGGCCCGATCGAAGGTGAACCAGGCCACGAACATGAACTGGCTGTCCGTGGAGAAATCGAACAGGAAACCCTGGCCGGCCGTCGCCGGGTCGAACCAGCCGCCCAGCAGCCCGTAGTTGACATCCTGGGTCGCGCCCTCCGGCCGCATCGTCGACTTTTCAGCCAGCACGACATCGCCGCTGTTGATGCGGGTGCAGAGCTGGTCGGGCAGCAGCTTGCTCAGCGGAATGACGCCGGCCAGACCGAAATCCGGCAGATCGTAGGTGAGCGTCGCCGCCGTGCAGCTGCTGAACTCGACGACCATGGTGCCCACGCTCGCGGTAGACGGCGCCGTCGGATCATCGAAACGCCCGTTTCGGGTCTGGAACACGGTCAGTTCCGCTCGATTGCCCGTGTAGTTGCCCTGGGCGGTCAGCCAGCGCTGCTCGTCACCGTCGATGCCCTTGGCGCCGGTCGCATCGTCGAAGGTGAAGCCCGCGGCAAACATGAACTGGCTCTCCGGCTCGATATCGAAGAGGAAGCCCTGCCCCGGCGTCGCGGGATTGAACCAGCCGCCGGCCAGGCCGTAGTTGATCTCCTGTCCCGCGGTGCCCTCCGGCTTGGGGTGGTCGTGCAGCCACGCCAGCGCCCTCGGCGCAAACTCGTTCTCCTGCCCGAGGGCAGCGAACCCCGGGAGGTTTGCCGTATGGGTCGCCCCCTCCATGGTCCACAGCTCAGCCGAGCCGCCCTCCGCGCAACCCTGGTCGAAAATCAGCGCCGTTGTCTCCTCCCCGGCCACCGAGAAGTCGAGATTGAAGGACTCCGGTCCCGGTCGACTGGTCTCCGAGCAGTCATTGAAACGCGCCCACTTCGCGACGGTTTCCTGAGCGCCGGGGTACCGGTTTCCGGTCCGCTCGGTCGTGCCACCGTCGTAGAGGATGGTCTCGTCCGCGGTGCCGTGGACCTCGAGCACATGTACCGGAAAGTCCGCCGCACAGTCGGCGTCGTCATTGAAGGTGGCCCCGGCGAGGGACACAACCGACGCGACCAGGTCCGAATGGTCGCAGGCCATCCGATGGGCCATGAAGCCGCCGTTCGAGGCTCCGACGACATGGATACGCTGCGGATCGACCGCGTACTCCGCCTGGATCCGCTCGATCAGGCCGCGCAGGTAGCCGGAGTCATCGACGCCGGAGTCGAAGACGTCGCAGCACGCGTCCGTGGCGTTCCAGAAACTGAGCTCGAGCTCGTCCTCGTTGCCCACCGGATCGGCGTGGATGAAGCGACCGTCCTCGACGAGATCGATGAGCCCGAGGTAATCGCTGATCTGCGCCGACGACGTGCCCCGCGCATGCAGCACGATGACGAGTGGCAGCGGTTCGCCGGGATCGTAGGTCGACGGCACGACGACCCGGACCGGGCCGCGCCCGTTGTCGATGGTTGCCTGGGTGGGCACACCGCCGTGGGCCATAGGAACCGCAGCGCCAAGCCACGCCAGGAGAATCCATCCGTACGCCCTGATCATCCCTGCCCCCGAAGCTCCTTTCCCTGTCCCAGCCTACTCCCTCGCCCGGTTCCGGCAAAGCGGTTGACGACCCCGCTACCGTCTTGCCCCTGCGGCTGGAGGCCGGTTATCGTTCGCGCAGCGGGCCTGTAGCTCAACGGTTAGAGCAGGACACTCATAATGTCTTGGTTCCAGGTTCGAATCCTGGCGGGCCCACCAACAATATCAGGAACTTGCGGCGCCTTCAGCGTGGAGCGGGATTTCGCTGCAGTAACGCCTGCAGTAACAGCCCATGCCCGAGACTGCCTCCTCGGCTGGCAACTACCTGTAACCTCGATCAATGTGGCCGCGACACTTGCTGTGTTAGCCTTCCACGGTCATTGGAAGGAGGAGCCCGCCATGACCCAGTCCGCGGCAAAGGAGATCGAAGCATTGCGCGATCGGTTGCAGCACCAGAACGTCGAGTTGACCGAGCTTTCCAAGCTTGCAGAGTCGTGCCGCACGCACCAAGAATCCGGTGCCATCAGGACACCATTGGACGCGTCTTTCGGGGATTGGCAGAAACCGCTTGGACTGGTAATCGAGCGCTAGATGGCAACCTGGAGTGACCTACTCGCCGAGCTGAACTCGCTCAAGTCACCGGACGAGAAAACACTCTGGCTCGCCGAGAAGACAGACGAAATACTCAAGGCAATCTCTGCGCACTTTGACGGCGCGCACGTAATCTCTTAC
>JBCCZC010000513.1:0-3581 GCA_039188505.1 Pseudomonadota bacterium
CGGCGTGCGCGGCCAGGATCTCGTCACGCGTCAGCATCGGACCTTGCGCCAGCGAGGCCGTCGCGAGGAGCGGCAGGAAAGCATGGAGCATCGTGTCACCGATCCTTGGGAACACCAGTGAGATTAAGCATTTCGGCCGTGCCGCGCCAACCCGTCCGGCCGCGATCGACATCGGGCGGCGTCCCTTGCGGTTCGAGCCGGAATAGCGCCGTGACTTCCATGCTCGCGCGGATGGCGACCGGACCCAACCGGGGCCCCCTCGCAGGCCACACGCTCGACGGTCGATCTGTCCGAGGAGGCCGTCGACGCCGCCATCCAGCGCCCTCAAGCCGTTGTTCGCCCCCGGGCCTGGCGCGCCGCAGCAAGCCCGAGGTCGTCCGGTAGGCCCGGGACAACATCCCGAGCAAAGAAAGGCCGGCCCGATACCTCCCCGGGCCGGCCTTTGCCCCCACCAAACTGCGTTATTCGCCTGCGGTCGGTCCCTTGACCAGCCCCGACAGGTTGCTCGAGGCCCCAAGCACGGCGGCAGCCCCTTCGAGCGATCCGCCGCCGGTCACGTGGACCATGGGCACCTTGATGATCTCCGGGTTGGCCTCGGCGACCGCCAGGATCTCCTTGAGCATCTGCAGCTGCAGCACCTTGTCCTCGCCGAGGACGCCGGCCTGCGCCTGCTGGCCCTGGGCGATCTCGATGAGCCGCAGCTTCTCGCCCTCACCCTCGAGGCGCAGCTGCTCGCGACGGTGCTCGGCGGCTTGCTTCGCGATCTCGGCCGCCACCAGCCGCTCCTGCTGATTGGCTGTCGCCCGCTCGCGCTCGACGGCGATCCGCTCGCGCTGGGTCTTCTGCTCCTCGAGGTAGGTCTGGCGGAGCTGGCCGGCCAGCTGCTCGCGGAGCCGCGCCACCATGAGCTCGGGCGGAATCGCCGGCTCGCCGATACGCACCTCCTGGATCGTAACACCGGCCTTGAGGCCCTCGGGCACGATCGACTGCTCGACGAGCTGCGAGAGCGAATCCCGGTTCTCGATGAAGTCCATCACCTGGCGATCCTGCGCGCCGCCGATCGTGCGGAGCACGTCGCGGATTGCGGGGGTAATGATCTTGTTCTCGACCTCCGTCAGGGTGCCGACCGTGGCCACCACCGTCGGCGCAAGCTTCGGCTGGACGGTCACCAGAACCCGGAGCTCCACCGGCACGGTCCAACCCTCGACGCGAACGTTGATCGCCTGATCCGCCGCATTGTCCGGAATCGGCCGCACCATCTGCGAGAATTCCTGGCTGATCGAGCCGTCGTCACCGATGACGAGCTTGACCTCCCGCTGCGTGTAGCCGCCCTGGTAGGTCCAGGTCTGCACCCGCGTGGGGATGACGGTCGCGACGTAGGCCATCTCGTTCAGGTAGTAACGTCCGGGCGGCAGCGGCACGTCCCACACGCCCATGCAGCCGCGCGGCACGATCGGCGCCGCGATGTCGCTGTTGGCGACCGACACGGCGGTTTCCACCACGTCCGGACACTGGGAGTCCTTCGCCGAGATATTCGAGCGGACGACGGCGACGTGTCCCGTGTCGACGTCCGTTGCAGGCCTCAGATCGACGTCGAAGAGATAGCGATTCAGGCGGTACTTGCCGGGCCGCAGAACGGTCAGCTGCGGGCCCTTCTGCCCCTCGCCCTGCGTCAGGAAGTGGCCCGCGTCGAGCATCTGCTCGAAGCTCGCCTCGCGCCACTCGTCGGCGATGAACTGGCCGTCACGCAGGGGCTTGCCGTCCCGCGCGGTGAGCATGCCGTACTGGCCCACCCGGACCTCGACCACCGGAAACGACTCGACGTCGTACAGCACGTCGACCAGCGGAATGAAGTGGAATCCCGGTCCGAGGATCTGCGTCTGGGGCCCCTTCTGCCCGGGCAGTGCCAAGATCCGCCCCGTCGGGAGATCTTCCGCCACGTAGATGCGTTTGAGATGGCCGACCTCGTCGGCGCCGACCCAAACGAAGCTGACCGACGCCAGGCTCATGATCCCGGCGAGCATGGCCACCATGCCGCCGGCCGGTATGACGAAGGCGGGAACGTTCTTCGGCCGCCAGAGCAGGCGACCCGTCAACGCCGCGATCCCCAGTGCGATGAGTACGACACCCAATACGAGCTTCAACATCGATATTCCTCCATGAATGGCTGCAAGGAGTCTCCGCTCCCGGCTACACGGCCGACTTTCTGCGGCCTCTGGTCAGTTTCCTCCCTGGCGCCGGCACGTCCCTGTGCCGCTTGGCGCGTCCCTGCGCTTTAGGCTGCCCTGCCTCATCAAACCCCAACCGTAGATGCCTTGAGTGTCGGTTCCCCTTGGGCTCCATGCCCATCGGGCCTCCCTTCCCGCCAGTTCCCTCTGGAGGAAACCGACACCCAAGCCATCTAACGTCACGGCGGCGCGCCTACGAGTCGCTGCCCTTGATGCTGTTGCGCAGCGACTCGATCGTCTTGATCCGGTCCTCGAGGAACGCATCCAGCGCCTTGAGGACGTACGGCTCCAGCACCGCGTCGCTGACCCCGAAGTTCGAGATGATCATCTCGTAGATCCTCCGGGCCTCCGGCGAGAGCGACAGCACGACCTTCGCGTGATTGAAGTGGTCGTCCAGCAGCCCGCGCACCAGGCCAGACATGTTGAGTCCTTCCCCGACAACCTGTTCGTGCTGGTCTTCCCTGATCAGGATGTTCACCCGCCGGTAGTGACCGCCGTCTTCCGCCATGTCGCCGCCTCATGTCTGTAGGGATGCATGTTATGCAGTATTATTATGTACTGCATGTGCCTGAAGGCATACTAATACACACATTTGTATCCAGATACACATTAATGCGCATTCGGCGTTATCCAGGGACGCTCGGCCCTCGAGGCATTGCCGGCAAGGGCGGCGTGCAACGATCAAGACTGCAGCCACCCCCTGCGCTACCGTTCACGCGTCACCGATTCAAAGGGCGCCGTATGAAACCCGGGCAACGCGCTGCTTCCGTTTCCCCAGCACAAACCAACGAGCTCGCGGCAGGGCCGGCAAGCATCGCGGGCACCCGCGTCGTTTTCGATTTCGACGGCACGCTTCGATCCGGTGACGCGTTCATTGGCTTCTTCCTCACCCTGCTTCGCGGCGCTCCAGTGCGGTGGCTCGGCGTGGTACTGGCGGCGCCCCTGGCCATCGTGGCCGGACTCCTGCCGGACGGTCGACGGCGGTTCGCGTCCGTTCTGCTGTGGGTCGCGACAGCTGGCGTTGCTGAGGAGGCATTCCGCACGGCGATGCGCGACCACGCGCGGGCGCAGGGCAGTCGGGAGCGGTTCTACGAGGAGGGCCTCGCGTGCCTTCGCGCCCATCAGGATGCGGGCGACGAGCCCGTGATCGTGACCGGCGCCGCGGAAGACCTCGTGGTCGAGCTGTTGCGCGAGCGGGGGGTCGACGTGCCCGTTATCGGCTCGCAGCTCAACCGAACGGCCGGGGGAATGGTCTGCACGGATCACTGCTTCGGTCGCCGAAAACTCGCGCTCCTGGCCAAGCGCGGCTACCCCGCGACGTGGCAATGGACCTACAGCGACAGCGCCGCCGAC
>JBCCZC010000514.1:0-3567 GCA_039188505.1 Pseudomonadota bacterium
AACGCTTACGAGCGGCAGGCGAGCGAGTAACTCGGCTGTCCGATTTCGCCCTGACGCTACCCAGCGCTGAGTTGGGCAAGCCGGCACAGCGCGGGCGTAAGAGCTAGCCGCTCCCGCCGGCGAGGAACGCCGTGAGCCTCGGCACCACGACGTCCGGCTGCCGGACCCAGTCGAAATGCGCCCGTTTCGCCCCGGGTAGGGCAATCGTCTCGTGGTCGACCAGGCCGTCCGGCATCTTCTGGCGCAGATGCTCGGCGGCGTGCCAGGGCGCGAAGCTATCGCCCTCGACCGTGAGAATGAGACCCCGCGTCGCCGAGCGCGCCAGCCGCGTCTCGTAGTCGATATCGGAACCGACCGGTTCATAGCGGCCCGTGCCGGCCTGGTGCGCCCAGTCCCGCATCACGGTCCGTGCCTCCCGCCCGCCGAAGCCGATGGTCTCGCCGGGAAAGATGCCCAGCAGCGCCGAGGACCAGCGGGCAAAGCGGGTGAATGCCCAGACACCGATGCTTGGCTTCCGCCCGAAGGTCCGCCAGTAGATTGAGCAGCTCGCGACAGCCATGACGCTCTGGATGGCACCGGGGTTCGCCGCGGCAAACAGGAGGCCGAGCTGGCCGCCCAGGCTGTGCCCCAGGAGGTGCACGGGCGCTCGCGGAAAACGCGCATCGATGGCCGCGAGCTCAGCCGGGAAATCGAGCTCGAGCAATTCCCGGTAGCCGAAATCGATCCGGCGCGAGGCCCGGACGCTGCTCCGGCCATGGCCGCGCCAGTCACTCGTTACGACCCGGAGCCCGTGGGGCGCCAGCGCGTCGAAGAAACCCGCGTAGAAGGAGGCTCGCACGCCGAGCGCGGGTTTGATGAACAGCACCGGGGCGTCGTCGGGCAGCTCCGTTTCGGCCGTCGCGAAAATTGCGCTGCTGACGCCGTCCGCGCTGCTGACCGGCAGCTTCATCGTTTCGGTCATGGGTGTTGCCTCAGGCCGATCGAATCTGCCCGGTGCCCCGGACGATCCACTTGTAGGAGGTGAGCTCCGGGAGCGCCATGGGTCCGCGCGCGTGCAGCTTCTGGGTGCTGATGCCGATCTCCGCGCCCATGCCGAACTGGGCGCCATCCGTGTAGGCCGTCGACGTGTTGTGGTAGACCGCTGCGGCATCGACCTCGCGCAGGAAGCGCTCGGCGACGGTCTCGTCTTCGGTCACCACGGCCTCGCTGTGCTTCGAGCTGTAGCGCGCGATGTGGGTGAGCGCTTCGTCGAGCCCGTCGACGACCTTCACGGACATCTTCAGCGCCAGGAATTCACGGCCGAAATCCTCCTCTGCCGCCGGATGCAGTGGACCGGCATAGGCGCCTGCCAGCACGGCACCGGCGCGCTCGTCGGCAAACACCTCGACCCCGTGCAGTTCGCCGAGTTCGGCGAGAAGCATCGGCAGCGCACCGAGGTGATCCGAGTGCAGGACGACCGTGTCGAGCGCGTTGCAGACGGAGACGCGGCGAGACTTCGCGTTCGTGATGATCGCCTTGGCCATTGCCAGATCCGCGGCCGCGTCGACGTACGTGTGCACGATGCCCGCCCCCGTTTCGATGACCGGCACGCGCGCATTGTCGCGCACGAAATCGATCAGCCCCTGGCTACCCCGCGGAATCGCGAGGTCGACGAATTCGGTGGCATCGAGGATCGGCTTGAGGGCCTCGCGCGCCGCGGGCGCCAGGTAGACCGCCTCGCGAGGCAGACCGGCCTCGGCCAACGCCGGGGGGCGGATAGCCACGAGGGGCGCATTGGAATCGGCAGCAACACGGCTGCCCGTGAGCACCGCGGCGTTGGCCGTTCGAAGACACAGGGACACCACATCGAAGGTGACGTTGGGCCGCGATTCGTAGACCACCGCCACGACCCCGACCGGCACCCGCACTTTCTGCAGCCCGAGCCCGTTGTCGAGCGTCCGCTGCTCGAGGACTTCGCCGACCGGGCACGGTAGCCGCGCCACGGCACGCGCGTCCCCGGCGATTCCCGCCAGCCGCTCCGGATCGAGGCGGAGGCGGTCGTACTTCGGATCCTCGGGATCCATCCGCGCGAGGTCCTGCGCGTTCGCTGCGAGAACGGCCTCGTGGGACTCGTCGAGGATGTCGGCCATGCGCAGGATCACCTGCTGCAGGACCTCCTCGGAGGCCACCGTGAGCTGCCGCGAGGCGTCCCGCGTGGCGGCAAGGTGGGTGTGAATCGGTTCCATCAGCTGGACTCCAGAACAAACAGGTAATCGTAGTGAACAACAGGACGGCGGTTGCGCTGACCGACGTGGGCCCGGACCGTCTCGCTGGACTGCTCCGCACGGCCGTAGGCCACCACCTCCAGCGCCGCATTCATGATCGGCACGACGTCCCCGCGCTGGAACTCGCCCTCGACGGACACGACGCCGACGGGCAGGAGACTGGCGAGGCGGTCCGGGGAGCGGAGCACAGCCTCCGCGCCGTCGTTGATGACCACACCGGCTTGCTCCTTCTTGGGCGCGCCGGCAATCCAACGCCGGTGACCCGATGCGCGGCGATCGGAGCGCGGAAAGCGCGTCCCCACGGCCGCCCCGGTCTGCGCCTGGGTCACGACATCAGGGCGGCGACCGTTGGCGATCCAGACCTCGGTGCCGAGCGCGGCGAGCTTCTCCGCGTTGCGAATCTTGGTCTGGATACCGCCGCGGCCAAAATCCGATGATCCGGCCGGCTCGAGGCGCGGCTTGGAGCCCGCCTTCGACCAGTCGCTGATGATTCGGCTTCCCGCGGCGTCGGGCGGACCGTCGAAGACGCCGTCCACGTTGGTCAGGAGCATCAGCCGATCGGCCGCCAGCATGGCCGCGAGCAGTCCCGCCAGCTCGTCGTTGTCCGTGAACATGAGCTCGGACACCGAGACCACGTCGTTCTCGTTGATGATCGGGAGTATGCCCCGTGCCAGCAGGGCGCTGACGCACTGGCGCATGTTCAGATAGTGTCGACGGCTCGCAAAGTCGCTGCGGGTCGCGAGGACCTGCGCCACCTCGATGCCGTGCTTCGCAAACGCCTTGCGATAGAACGCCATGAGCTCGATCTGGCCGACCGCGGCACAGACCTGCCGATCCGCGATGATTTCCGAGCGGCGGGCCGGCGGCGCCGCGCCAAGGACATCCCGACCGGCCGCGACGGCGCCCGACGACACCAGGCAGACCGCCCTGCCCTCCGCGTGGAGCGTGGCCATCTGTTCCACGAGCCGAGCGAGCGCGTCGGTATCGAGACCGCCCGATTCGGCACGCGTCACCGCGCTGCCGATCTTGACGATCGTCAGTTCCGCCTCCGAGTCCATGGTCCTATTTCATCAGCAGCGCGCGATATGCGCCAGCCCGACTTCCGGCACTCGCGCCCCGGGCTCGCGCCAAGGACAATGAATCCATGCTCAAGATCGTCGTTGCCATCGTCCTCGTCGCGGCGCTGCTGTCCGGCGCTTCCCCCTGGCCCAGCATGGGCTTCCACCTCGACGGCACCTACCTGTTCGAGGGGCTCTTCGGCATCCTTGGCGCCGTCCTGGGCCTCGTGATCGCGATCGGCGTG
>JBCCZC010000515.1:0-3547 GCA_039188505.1 Pseudomonadota bacterium
CCCGCCCGAGCTCGCCGAGCGCCGCCTCCTCGTGGCACACGATCGCAAGGCGCTGCTGCAAGACGCGCAACCCATGCTCGATGCCCGTGGTTTGCTGGAACTCCAAGCCCGGGCGCGCGCCGTGCACGCGTCCGAGGCCCTGCTCGACTACCTGCAGGCGCTCGTTCGAGCGACCCGGGAGGCTCAGGACGTACGGACGGGGCTATCGCCGCGCGGCGCCCTTGCGCTGCTGGCCTGCGCCCGCGGGCTCGCGCTGCTCGAACGTCGCGAGCACCTGATTCCCGAAGACCTCCAGGAAGTGTTCGTGCCAGTCGCGGCGCACCGCCTCCAGATCGCGCCGAATACGGAAGCCATCGCCGAGGAAATCGCCGCGCGAATCCTCGAGCAGACCCCGGTGCCGTGAATCCCGCACGCCGCCTCGAGAGCTTCGCGGGCTGACGGATGGCCACCCGTTCGATCGACTGGCAGGACCTCGGCTTCCGCGTGATGTCGACGTTCCAGCGCCGCAAGCGCCCGGAGGCGCTGCCCATCGTCCTGACCAGCAAGCGGGTCTATGTATTTCCGACCAAATTCGGCGTGTTCTTCGGCTTTTTCACGTTGATGATGATCGCTGGGGCGCTGAACTACAACAACAACATGGCGCTCATGCTGACGTTTCTGATCGGCGGGTTTGCGCTGCTGATGCCGCTCTACACGGTGCGCAACCTCGTCGACCTGCAGATCACGCAGGTCAACGCACATCCCGTCCACGCCGGTGAGCTGGCCACGTTCACGCTGACCGTGATGAACGACCACAGCAAGCCGCGCGCGGTAATCTGGACTGATAGCGAGGATGGCGATCCGATGGTCACGGACGTGCCCGGGGCGGGCAGCGTCGCTTTCCAGACGCGGCAGCAGACCACGACGCGGGGATGGATGCCCATGCGCAGGACCCGAGTCTTCACACGCTACCCGGTAGGTGTCTTCTTCAGCTGGTGCTGGCTGGAACCCGATGCGCGTTGCCTCGTTTACCCACGTCCCGAGGCCATTGCGCCGCCGTTGCCGCGCGGGGGCGACCGGGGAACGGGGCGGCCCGAGCGCCGGGGCGACGAGGAATGGCACGGCCTGCGCGAATACCAGCCCGGCGACCCCTCGCGCTGGATCGCCTGGAAGGTCGCGGCGCGCACCGACCAGATGACGACCAAGACCTTCGCGCAGCATCAGAGCGAGCGTATCGCGCTCCGCTTCGACGACACGCGCGGCCTCGCCATCGAGGAGCGGTTGTCGCGGCTGACCCGATGGGCGCTGGACGCCCACGAGGCGCGACTCGAGTACACGCTGGAACTCCCCGCCGAGAGCATCGGCCCCGGGCGCGGCTCCGAACATCTGCACCGCTGCCTCCGTTCCCTTGCGGAGTACAACGCGTGATCGGAGTCCTCTCGAGAACCATCTCCGTCCGGGACCAGCGGTCCCGCAGGCTTGGCGAGGCGCCGGACACGGCCACGCTCTGGTGGCTGGTCGGCGCCCTTGCGGTCGTGCTGCTGCCGCACATCGAACGAACACCCTGGTGGTATCTCCCGCTCTTCGCGCTGGCCGTGGCGGAGCGCATGTCGCACGAGTACATGCGACGCCCGCCGCTGCCCGGCGTGCTGAGACTGCTGGTGACGCTGGCGGCGGTTGCGGGCATCGCCATGCAGTACGGCACCATCCTCGGACGACAGGCCGGCATCGCCATGCTATGCGTCATGATCGCCCTGAAGCTGACCGAGGCCTACCGGCGACGCGACGTCTATTTTCTCGTTTCCCTGGGCTACTTCGTGGCGGTGACCCAGTTCCTCTTCAGCCAGTCGGTCTATCTGGTTGCCTATATCGTCGTCGCGGTGGTCTTGATCACCGGTGCCCTGATCGTCCACGAGGTCCAGCCCAGCCGCGCTTCCGGCAGCAGGGTCGGCGCGCAGACCTGGCTCGATACCGTCAAGGCGGTCGGCGTCATGGTCCTGCAGGCGTTGCCGATCATGATCGCTCTGTTCGTCCTGTTCCCGCGACTGAACACGCCGCTCTGGGGCATGCCGGAGGATGCGCTGGACGCGAAGACCGGTGTCAGCGGGGAGATGTCGCCAGGATCGATGGTCGACCTCTTCATCGACGACTCGCCGGCCTTCCGAGCCAATTTCGAGGGTCCGGTCCCGCGAACCGACCAGCTCTACTGGCGCGGCCCGGTACTGTGGAATTTCGACGGCAGGACGTGGACCCGTCCGATCCGAAGCCTGCGCTATGCCGCCGAGATCGACGCGACCCGGGTCGATCAACCGCTGCGCTATCGCATCGCGCTCGAGCCCTCCGAACGATTCTGGCTCTTCGGGCTCGATGTGCCAATGCGTATCGTCGACTCCGAAGCACGGATGCAGCAGGATCACACGCTCTATCGGCAGCGACCGATCATCGAGCTGTTTGCCTACGAGGTTGTATCCGATCCCGACTACGTGATGGATCCGGAGCTCTCTCCGCTCGCCCGTTCGGCGGCGCTCAGCCTCCCCGATGGCTTCAACCCGCGGACTGCCGAGCTTGCCGCCGAGTGGCGGTCGGAGATCGGCAACGATGATGCGGCCATCGTTCGGCGGGCACTGGCGTTCTTCAATCGGGAGAACTTCGTCTACTCCTTCGAACCCCCGCCGCTCGGTCGGGACACGGCCGATGACTTTCTCTTCGAGACGCGCAACGGATTCTGCGAACACTACTCGTCCGCCTTTGTGATCCTGATGCGATCGGCGGGTATCCCCACGCGGGTCGTCACGGGGTACCAGGGCGGCTGGCACAACGAAGGTGCGAACTACGTGCTGGTGCGTCAAAGTGACGCTCACGCGTGGGCAGAAGTATGGCTCGAGGGTCGCGGCTGGACCCGAGTCGACCCCACGGCCGCCGTCGCACCGGAGCGCATCCAGGCTGGTGCCCGTGAAATCCTCGGTGGCCGAAACGCCCTTGACGCCGACTGGCTGCGATCGCTTCGCAACCAGTTCGACGCCATTCACAACCTCTGGAACAACTGGGTCCTGGAATTCAACCGTGAGCGGCAGGATTCGCTGCTGGAGCGCTTGACCGGAGGCGGTGACAGCACGCGCACCGCCGTCATCGCCCTCACGATCCTCGTCTCGATCATCATGGGACTGATCACGCGCATGGTGCTGCGCGGCGAATGGCTGGGGGGCTTGGACGCACCGGCTCGCGAGTACGCCAAGTTCTGTCGCAAGCTGGGGCGCGGCGGCGTACCTCGGGCGCCGTCCGAAGGGCCCCGCGACCTCGCGCGCCGGGCGATGCTCGCGCTACCGCAGCAGGCGCGAGGTATCAACGAGATCACCAGCCTCTACGTGGATCTCCGCTACGGTGGCGCCACCAATCCGGAGCTGCTGCGCCGGCTGCGCCAGGCCGTGCGCCAGTTCCCCCGGCGCCCTCGCCGCACCACGACGGGGCTTGCAGGCGCGTCGTGAGCGCCGAAGGCATCGTCTTCGCCATCTTCCTGATCTTCGCCGGTGCGGCGGTTCTCGCCACGGCGGCTCTGTTCGCGCGGCAG
>JBCCZC010000516.1:0-3544 GCA_039188505.1 Pseudomonadota bacterium
CTGCAGCGCCACGACATGGAGATCGGCGCAGGCCTCGGGGCCTGGGCCGTCAGGTTGTGGAGCCTCGGCGTGATGGGTTATTCGTGCCGCGAAGAGATCGTCGACTTCGCGCTGGCGGCGCTGGCCACGGAACTGGGCATCGAAGCGCCGGTGGCGGCTCCCGCCTGACGTGCCGATCGCCTGGTTCGAAACACCCGTCGGCCGGGACCTCCTGCAGGCGGAGGCCGATGCCTGCCGCGCGCAGCTGGGCAGCGTGTTCGGGTCCTTCGGCGCCGTCTTCAGCATCGGCGGCGTGGGTGAGCCGGTCCTCCGTGATCTGGAGTTCTCCGCGCGCCACGTGTTCGCGGTCGACGGCTCGGCGTCGGGCGTTCGCGAACCGGTCTGCGCCGTGCCGGACCAACTGCCCATCGCCTCGGAGACGCTCCGGCTCGTCGTGGTCCAGCACGCACTCGAGGCGATCCAGAATCCGGCGGCCTTCCTGGCCGAGTGCGAACGCGTGCTCGCCGCCGGAGGGACGTTGGCCGTCCTCGGACTGAACCCTCGAGGCCGCTCGCTTCGCTGGCGGCGTGAGCCTCCGCCGTGGGTGCGGCGCTGGTGGACCTGCCAGGAGGTCCGCGAGGAGGTGGTCCGGTCCGCCTTCCGCTTCGACGGCGCCCGTCCGGTGCTGGCCCATCGGAACTGGTGGGAGCGGGTGGGCCTCGGCTGGGAAGACTCCCGTGCGGGGGCACCGCTGGGGCTCCTGTCGAGCGGCTACCTCGCGGTCTTCACCAAGCCGCGCAATGGGGCCCGCGTGATTCCGCTGGGCAAGTCGAGCCGCCGGCGCATTGCCGGCGTGACCGGGACCGTCGGATCGCTGAGCGTCCGCGGTGGTGGGCCAGAGGTCGAAGAGCAGCGTCGTGTCGCTCGTTGAGCTTTACACCGACGGTGCGTGCAGCGGTAATCCGGGCCCGGGCGGCTGGGGGGCGCTCCTACGCTTCCGCGACATCGAACGCGAGCTGTCCGGCGGCGCCCCGGACACGACGAACAACCGCATGGAATTGCAGGCGGTCATCGGAGGATTGAAGGCGCTCAAGCGTCCCTGCCGAGTCGCGATCTATACCGACTCCCGCTACGTGAAGGACGGCATCACCCAGTGGGTGCCGAAGTGGCGTCGTAACGGCTGGAAGACCTCGCAGAAGAAGCCGGTGAAAAATCAGGATCTGTGGGTTGCGCTGGACGAAGCTCTGGGTCCCCACGAAGTCGAGTGGCACTGGGTGCGCGGCCATGCTGGGCATCCGGAAAATGAACGTGCCGACGCGCTCGCGCGCGGTGGCATCCCGAGAGGACACTGACGGATGATGGATACGGCAAGCCTGCGCCAGGTGGTGCTCGATACGGAGACGACCGGCCTCGAGACCCGCGACGGCCACCGGATCATCGAGATCGGCGCGGTCGAGCTGGTCGATCGGCGGCTGACGGGCAACAACTTCCATTTCTATCTGAATCCGGACCGGCTGATCGATCCGGAAGCGATGGAGGTGCACGGCATCACGGACGAGTTCGTGGCCGACAAGCCGCGTTTTGCCGATCTCGCCGGGCAGTTCATCGACTATATCCGCGACGCCGAGCTCATCATCCACAACGCGCCTTTTGACGTGGGCTTCCTCGACCATGAGTTCGGCCTGCTCGATCCGAGTCCAGGGCTCGTGGCGGACTACTCCCGGGTGCTGGACAGCCTCGACATGGCCCGCGACAAGCATCCGGGCATGAGAAACAGTCTCGACGCATTGTGTCGACGCTACGACGTCGACAACTCCAGCCGGGACCTCCACGGAGCGCTGCTCGACGCCCGGCTCCTGGCCGAGGTCTACCTGCGCATGACCGGCGGCCAGACCCGCCTCAGTCTCGACATGGATGCGGCCGCGGACGGGACTGGACCGGCGGCGCTGGACCTGCAAGGCCCTCGGGAGATCCTCGTGCGCCCGGCGTCTGCGAATGAGCTTGGCGCTCACGAGGAGCGTCTGGCCGCCATCGACGGCAAGGCGGCCGACGGCTGCCTTTGGCTCAGGCCTGCGGCAGGATCCGGTTGAGGTCGAGCTCCTCGGTCTGGAGCCACTGGACGAAGCGCTGAATCCCCGCGTCCAGCGAAACCCGAGGCGCGAAGCCGATGGCCTCACGGGCCATGGTGGTGTCGCTCCAGGTCTCGACCATGTCACCCGGCTGCATCGGTCTGAACGCGATGCGCGCTGGACGGCCCAGATGGCGTTCGAGCGTCTCGATGAAGTGCATCAGCGGTACGGGTTCGCCGCGTCCGAGGTTGTAGAGGCGATAGGGAGCGGTGGAATGATCCGGGCGAGTCGTGTCGCGGGCTTTCGCCGGCGGTTGAGTCGCCGCACCCAGGATCCCGTCGACGATGTCCTCGATCTCCGTGAAGTCCCGCTGCATCCGGCCCTCGTTGAATACCGTGATCTTCCGGCCTTCAAGAATCGCCCTGGCAAATAGCATCGGCGCCATGTCGGGCCGCCCCCAGGGGCCGTAGACCGTAAAGAACCGGAGTCCCGTCATCCGGATACCGTAGAGATGGGCGTAGCTGTGGGCGAGCAGCTCGTTGGCGCGCTTTGTCGCCGCATAGAGAGACACCGGATGATCGACCGCGTCGCGCTCGCGGAAAGGGGCCTGCGCGCTCGCCCCGTAGACCGACGACGAGGATGCGAAGACCAGATGCGGGCGGCCGAAATGGCGGCAGCATTCCAGGATGTTGATGAACCCCGCGAGATTCGAGTCGGTGTAGACGTGCGGTTGCTCGATGGAGTAGCGCACACCGGCCTGGGCTGCGAGGTGGAAGACCGTTGCGGGCTGCACGGCGCTGAACAGCGCCTCGAGGCGGGCCTGGTCCCTCAGCCCGTGCTCGTGTAGCTCGAAGCGCTCGTTAGCGCAGAGGGCGGCGACGCGCGCGCGCTTGAAGGTCGGCGGGTAGTAATCACAGAAGTTGTCGACGCCGTGGACCCGGTAGCCCCGCGCGAGCAGGCGGCTGCACAGGTGCGCACCGATGAAACCGGCGGCGCCGGTGACGATCACCGGTGGCAGCGTGCTGTTGGTTCCGGTACTCACTTGGTCAGCCTCCTGCTTGAACACGACCGGGCGTCATGGGGTCGCAGGCCGGAAGTACGGCCGAGGGCGACACGAGGTACCAGTCCCGACGATTCGCGTACCCGACGACGATTGCCTGCTCACGATCGAAGCATGGATTCATGCTTCGCCCCTGGACCAGCAAGCGCCCCCGCGGATGCGCGTTGAGCCAGGCGATGCCGTCGCTGATCTGCTGGTCCCGGGGGACGAGGAAGCCGAAGTTCGTGACCGGTCGCCGGGCCTGGAGGATGGTCTGTTCCTTCCAGTCAACGAGCGCCAGCGGCTGCTCGGGCGCCAGCTGCTCCTCCACCGCAAGCATGAGCCCCCGGCCCGACTTGTAGTCGTTGATCCCCGGATAGATGACGAGGCCGAGCACCAGCCAGATCGACAGCATGGTGCCGGCATAGGCCAAGACAGGCGTGCTGCGATACCAGGC
>JBCCZC010000517.1:0-3536 GCA_039188505.1 Pseudomonadota bacterium
AAACCCACGAGACCTGGCTGGAAGCCAATCGCTACCTCAACATGGATCTGCTGAAAGAGCAGAAGAAGGAGCTGCTGCGCCAAGCAGCCTAACGTGCCTCAAGCCGTGATCACCTTTTTGCACAACTTGACGCACACAACCTCTTGCGGTCCAAAATCACCCTGCGATGACCTGACTGATCCACACCGATCTCCTTTCCAACGTTCGCATGGCCGAGGCCGCTGCTCTGACGGCGCACCTCGAGGCGGCAACCGACAATCAGCAAATCCCGGCAGTCCGCGGGATGCGCGCGCGGGTGCTGCGAGCCTTGCCCAGTTCCTGGCCTGACTGGGGCGGAGAGACTACTCCCGGAATGGTGATCGTAGCCCTGTGGCCACGTCGACGGACCGGCAACCGGATGTCTCGTAGGCGTCTCGCAGGGCATTGATGCCTGGTGTCACGACATCGCATAGCGCCGGCGAGTCGCCCGGGGTATCCGGGCACTGCATCTCCTCGCTTCGATTCGGAATCAGCCTGGCTTCGGCCGCGCTGAGCCCGGCGAGAAACGCACCGCCGAGTTCCCCCACGGAGGCGTCGCCGAGAACGACCCTGGCCTGTCGGTAGTATTGATGGATCCTTGCTACCGCTTGCGGCGCGACGTCGCCGGGGCTCCAGCCCTCCGCCTGCTCCTCCGGCGAGAGCGCATCGAAGGCCATGAAACGATCGACGATGATCCGCGCCTCGGTCACATAGGCCCGGCGGAAGACATCGCGTAGCTGCGAAGCCGCCTCGCCATCGTTGCCGTGGGCGGCCAGGTGAAAACATCGCACCAGCGTCGGCAAGGCGGAAGCTCGAGCAGCGAGTTCCGCGTCGCCGAGGATCGGGACGCCGGTCTCCGCGCGACCCGTGAGCAGGAGCAAGCACAGAATGAGCAAACGAGCAGGGAGATCGAGCATGGGGAGCAGCACCTGGGGGGTCGCCTGAGCATAGCAACCAGTCAGGCCTGGACGAATCTACTGCGCCGCCAACGCTATCGCCGCTCGATCAGCGAGATCCCCCGGCACGACCAGATGACCTCGTCATCGTCCCGCACCAGCTCGTAGAGGCAGGTCACCACGCCGCGATCCGGGCGCGAGGAGGAGGGGCGCTTGTCGAGGAAGGTCGAGCGCGCGCGCACCCGGTCGCCAGGGCGGAGCGGGTGCGGCCAACGGACGTCTTCCCAGGCGACGCCGCAGATCCACCGGATGTCGTGCGCCAGTTCGTGATCGAGCTTGCGCCAGATGGCCATGGTGTGGATGCCGGAGGCCACGACGTCGTCGAAGGCCTGATGCGCGCGGGCCGCGGCTTCGGGGTTCGTGTGGAAATACTGGGGGTCGTACTCGCTCGCGAACGCAATCATCTCCTCGCGGGACACGGCCGTAGACGCCGACTCGACGGGAACATCGATCTCGATGTCATCGTAGCAGCGCCAGGGTTCGGTGGGCGTCGCGGTCATGCGACGTCGACCCGGAAGCCGATTCGTGGGAAGTGGATAACCACTTCGCCGCACGCTGGATCGCTACGCCGGATTGCGATCTCGTGCCGGTCGAGGGTAACCAGCGAGCCGATCACCGGGTCCTTGCCGTAATCCGCCGGCGTGACCGCGACGCGGGCCCCCTCCGCGAGGTCAGCG
The DNA here is from genome assembly GCA_039188505.1 of Pseudomonadota bacterium. Lineage (GTDB taxonomy): Bacteria > Pseudomonadota > Gammaproteobacteria > Xanthomonadales > SZUA-38 > JBCCZC01. Next base: position 1,652 of record JBCCZC010000517.1, read on the forward strand.
AGCGCGTCGGAGACGCCGCGTCCGGCATCAGGAGTCGATTCCCGTGCGATGGCCAGGGCCTCCTCGGCTTCGATGTCCACGCGGCTCCCGTGCTCGAGCTCCGCCATCCGCGCTGACCAGGCCGCGAGCCTTTCGAGGCCCGCCAGCACCGAGCCTGCTTCGGCCACGTAGCCGTGCGCCATCCAGACCGGGAACCAGGCGAGGATGTCCATCCAGCCCGGGCGGTCGCCGGCCACGAAGCTTCGGCCGTCGGCGAGGGCGTCCTCGATCAGCTGGGCGTGGGCGCCGAGCTGCCCGAGCAGGTGGGTGCGATCGCCGCGGAAGGCGTCGAAATCCAGGTGGGTGAAGAACGCCTTGCGATCCTCGATGACCTCGCCGGGTACCTCGTCGGTGCCCATGGCCAGCGAGGCGCCCGCATCGAAGAATGCGCGATCGCTCCACTGACCGAGGGCGATGCCGATGCCCGACGCCCCCGTAGCGGGCTCGGGATGCCGCCGCTCGATCTCGCGACAGATCAGCGCCGTATCGCAGTAGACATCGGCGCCGATCTGCAGCACCGGAATCCGCCGGTAGCCGCCGGTGAGGGCCGTCATGTGCGGGCGCGGCATGACCATGGAAACCTGCACGGACTGCCAGGAAAGCCCCTTGAGCCCGAAGAGCAGACGGATCTTTTCGGCGAACGGTGAAGGATCGTGGTGGTGGAGTATCAGTGCGCTCATGGCCAGGCCCCGGTCATCCGAATTCGGAAAAAGAGCGGGCCGACTAGGTCGGCCCGAAATAGGGAGGAATCACTTTGGGCGCTGCGCCACCTGCGCCCGATTTCGTCGTTTCCTGCCGGCCTGTGGGGGCCGGCAGGTTGCTGGCGTCAGAAGTCCCAGCCGAAGCCGACTTCCAGACCGTAGGTACGCGGCTCGCCGTAGGTGCCGAAGGTCCAGAGGTTGGCGACCGGTTGGGCCGCGTTCACGTAGCGCTCGTCGTCGAGGTTCCGCGCGAACAGGCGCACGTAGTACTGATCGTTCGGCGCGAAGTAGGTCACGCTGCCGTTGATCAGGGTCTTCGACGGAATGAACGTGTCGAAGGAGGAGTCGACGTCGGAATAGATATAGACCGACTCGTCCTCGTAGTACGCGTTCAGGTTGTAGAGAATCGTTCCGCCGTTGCTCAGCTGCTGGTCGTACGTACCCCCGACCGTGAACTGGTACTCGGGTGCGCGCTGCAGGGGACGGTCGCTGAAGTCGACGTCGATCGTGCCGTCACCGTCGGTGTCTGCCTCGAACTTGTCGTATTCGCCGTCGAGGTAGCCAAAGTTGGCGTTGATCGTGAAGTTGTCCGAAATCAGCGCCGTTGCCTCGAGCTCGATGCCCTTGACGTTCAGCTCGGCCGCGTTGAAGAACCGCGTTTCCTGGAAGGTCTGGCCGAACTCGTTCTCGAGCGTCGCGACCAGAGCCCTTTGCGCGTCTTCGTAGTCGACGTTGAAGAAGGTCGCGTTGAACCGCAGCCGGTCGTCGAGCAGGTCCGTCTTCACGCCGAACTCGTAGGAGTTGGCGAACTCGGGCTCATAGGGCGCCGCCAGCTCCGGCGTGATCGGGAAGCCCGTGGTGCCGGTCTGGTCGTTGTAGCCGCCGCTGCGGAAACCGCGCGCATAGGTGAAGTAGCCGAAGATGTCGTCGGAGAACTGATAGGACAGGTTCAGGCGGTAGGTCGGCTCGGACCACGACTCGCTGTCACGGACCACGCCCGTCGGGAAGCGCGCGAAGTCGGCGCCGTCGAGGGGCTCGACCAGGTCATCGACGGTAAAGTTCGGATCGAAGCCGCCGTTGAGCGCCTGGATGAAGACCTGGTTCCGGCCGATCCAGTCCTTGTCCTCATCGGTGTAGCGCAGGCC
>JBCCZC010000518.1:0-3531 GCA_039188505.1 Pseudomonadota bacterium
GCGAGCGCTTCTGCATCGACGCGATAGATGCTCAGGGCATCGCCGACCAGCGCACGGACGTCGCGATCGATCTGCCCACTCGAGCCCGCGTCAACGAGGCGCGATCCGATGAGGATCGGCCGGCCACGGACGCTGGCCGGCCAATCGCACTCATGCGAGATCCCGACGAGCAGGTCCGCGCAGCCCACCAGCGCGACCATCTCCGTGGCCGAGGGCAGGAGGGAGACGACCCTCGGCCGCGCGCGGGTCGCCATGGCCCCGCTAGAAGCGGTAGCGGAAGCCGAGGTAGCCGGACAGATCCGGCGTGCCGTAGCCGAGGATCTGCTGATAGTCCTCGTCGAGAAGATTCTCGATACGGCCGAAGATCTCCGCATTCCGGGACAGCGTGTAGCGCGCGGAGAGGTCGACCCGCACCCAGGAATCGACCTCACCATTGGGGTCGGGCTCCGAATCGTTGTAGCGGACCAGCAGGGTTCCGGAGAAGGGACCGTCGGGCACGAAATCCAGACCGACGTCAGCGGTGTTCTCCGGCACGCGAACCAGCGGAGAACCCGCGCCGTCTTCGGCGTCGACGTACGCGTAGTCCGCGGTCAGCGCGAGCCAATCGGTGGCCTCGTAGCGACCACTGATCTCGATTCCTGACGACTCTGCGATGGAGATGTTCTCGTAGCCACCGAGGGCGAAGGAGAAGTCGATCTGGTTCTCGGTCTCGATGTCGAACCAGGTTAGCGAAACCTGTCCACGGCCGTCGGCGGTCCGGTAATCGACGCCGAGATCGAAGCCTTCGGAGATCTCCGGCAGGAGATTCGGGTTCGGTGCCTCGGCGCCGCAGCAGAAGAAGGTCGTCTGGAACAGCGTGGGTGCCTTGAAGCCTTCACCCCAGCTACCTCGGAGCGTGACCTGGCCGTTCGGGTTGTAGGCGGCGCCGACGCGGCCGGTCGTTTCCGAGCCGTAGACGTCGTGGTCGTCGCGGCGCAGGCCAGCGGTCAGCGTGAAAGCATCGGTCGGTCGATATTCATAGACGCCGAACAGGCCGTCGATGGCGACGTCCTCGCCGTTGGCCTCGGTGTCGTCCCGCTCGGCGCCGAAGGTCAGGCGGTGCTGCTCGGTGAGCTCGAAATTGCCCTGGTAGCGATAAATCCACCGTTCGCCGGTGGCGCTGAAGCTGGGCTGGCCGTCGCTGAAGTTGCTCCGGTCGATGTCCGAGTAGCCGATCATGAAGAGATTGGACAGGCGGCCGCCGAGCGCATCGACGCGGTAGCGCAGATTGGCCGTCAGCTCTTCGGTCTCGCTGAGCTCGTCGCCATCGCCAACGTTGCCCTGGTCGCCGAAGACGAAGCTGTCGAATTCGGTGTCGGCTTCCGTGTATAGGAGCGACACGTCGAGGCGTCCGGCTGCACCGAAATTCAGCCCGCCGGCGGCGTTGAGAGACAAGCTGTCGTAGGCGTCGTCCTCGCTGTTGCCATTGTCTTCGTCGGCTTTCGAGATGCCGTCGCTGTCGATGCCGTTGATGCCGATGCGAAAATCGCCGCCCTCGCCGCCGACGGACAGCGACGCGCCAGCGCGCAGGGTGTTGAAGGATCCGTACTCCGCGAACACGTCACCTTCGAAGCCGGCGCCTGGGCGCCGCGTCGTGATGCTCACGACACCGCCGATCGCGTCGGTTCCCCAGAGGGTCGACTGCGGGCCCATGAGGATCTCCACGCGTTCGACGTTCTCCGGGTCGAGGCGGGCGAAGTTGAAGCCGCCGCCGGGGCTCGAGGGATCGTTGACCGGCACGCCGTCAACGAGGACGAGCGTCTGCGTGCTCGCCGCGCCGCGGATGCGCACGGACGACTGGCCCCCGAAGGCGCCGTTCTGGTTGATCGTCACACCCGGCACGCGGGCGAGCGCGTCGACGAGAAAATCGAAACGATGGCGCTCGAGCTCCTCGCGCGTGATGACGTAGACGGTCGAGCCTGTCTCCGTGATCGGCTGCTCCATGCGGGTGCCGGTGATGACGAGCGGTTCCAGGTCTGCGGCTTCCTGGGCCGCGGCCACGGTCGCGCTTCCGAGCAGCGCCGTCGAAATCAGAGCTGAGAGGGGTTTCATGCTGGCTTTCCTTGGCGGTAGTCGATGCGGCAGTCGTCTGGCAGCACCGCGTAACGAGTCAGGCCCGGGCCAAGATGGCCGACGACGGGCACGGCTTGTCGTTACGAAGGAAAGCGAATTTCCCGTCCCTGCAGGCTGGTCCCGGCCTCGGACGAACGACGCGGTGGCAGGTCTTCTGACTCACCGGTCAATGCTCTTGGCCGCCTTCCCGGAATCCCTGGGGTTTCCAGTGGCATCTGGGCCGCGAGCTCGCGGTTCACAGTTGCGGGTACAGTCCCGGATTCGCACCGGGTTCCCTCTTCGCCGGCTGACGCCGGCACCACCTGCGGCGCAGGGTACACCCGGCACGGCGGCCGGACAAGGTGCCTACCAGGCCGATCCTGCCTGGATGTAGAACACCGTGTCCTCGGGTCCGCGGGCAACATCGACGCCCGCCTCGAAGCCATAGCGGCTGGCGATCAGGTAGCGGAAGCCGGCGCCCTTGGTGACTCGACTTGTAGCGTCCGACAGGTCGCTGAATTTGCCCGCCGCACGACCGACGCCGGAAAACACGTTGACGGACCAGCGCCGGTTGAGCTGCCAGGTGACTTCCGCCTCGACGGCACCGACCGAGTTGCCCTGGTAGCGTGCGGCCGGGATGCCGCGTAAGGAGACACCCGGCGTCGCGAACGGTGGCAGAACCCGGTCCGCGTCCGTCGACTCGAAGTCCAGCCGCAGTCCCAGCCGCCAGGCCTCCGTGAGAGGCCAATAGTTCAGGCCCTCGAACGCCGTGAGGTCGTAGTCGATGTCGCTACCGAGCGCATCGCGATACCAGAGCTGACGCAACTCATAGCGATAGCCGGCGTGGGCGCTGAAGAAGTTGTCTCGTGTGTCCAGTTCCACAACCAAGCCCAGGGCCGACAGGGCCACGTCCCGGCTCAGGGCGAGCCGGATCTCCTGCGCCGTTGCGCCGTCAACTGAAGGATCAAAGAGCTGGGCGGGCACGTCCCGTGGGCGGGCCAGGCTGATCTTCGCATCGGTATAGCGCTGGGTGATCCCGACGAAGAGCGGTCGCTCGCCAACCTTGAACTTCAGCGTGTTGCCGATCATCGCGGCCCGGGTGTTGATCTCGATCGGTCGGATGAGATTGAAGTCGCCCGTGCCGTAGAAATCGATGTTGACGTCGCCGTAGCCGCCGAAGCCGGTGTAGCGGAGTCGACCTTCCTTCCAGAAACCGACATGGCCGCCGCCGGCGAACCAGGAACCGTTGCCGGTAGCGGCAGCTGCCACCGCGCTGATGCTCGGTGTCAGAAGGAACCGACTGCCATCCTCCGATGACTCCAGGGCCTCGCGCCGTTGCTCCGCCTGCTCTTCGGTTTCATGGAAGAACAGGCCGATGGCACCGAGGCCGCCGTCCACCGCTGGGTCGGTAATGATGATCGGTACCGGGAGAAAGCCGAA
>JBCCZC010000519.1:0-3527 GCA_039188505.1 Pseudomonadota bacterium
CAGCGGGTCGACCAGCACCGCCACGTCGGCGCTTTCGACCAGAACGCAGGCGTGACCGAGATAGCGCACGCGAACCTCATTGCCATGCGGCCGGGAAGGTTCGGCATCCCGGCCCTCGACGAACAGCGCCGCGAAGGCCTCTCGCTGCGTCCGGTTCAGTTCGAGTGCCTCGGCAAGCTCGCCGATATTTCCGGAGCGCGTCCGCAGGCGACAGAGGTCGTCCAAGCGCGGGTCGGCGAAACTCAGCGGCAAATGGCACTCCAGGTCTGCCTCGAGCCTGGGCGTGCTCATCACGAACGCGCGTTGATCAACGTCAGGCACGCGCCGGAGCGCGATCGATTGCGCGGTGCTTCGATAGAAGTCGCTGCGGTAGAAAAGCGCCTCGATGAACCGGATCGACGGACGGTCGCGCGCGTCGTAGACCAGCTCGACCATGCCACCGAGGGCCGGCGGCAACTCGGCGTAGAGCGGCTCCAGGGAAGCACCGCGCGGATGCGCCTCCAGGGCCGCCTCCAGAGCTGTGATGGCGTTGTCCAGGGCCAGGAGATGACGCTGATCACGTCGCGTTCGTTCCAGCAGCGCTGCGACCTCTTGCGCACGCTCGATGCCGTATTGAATGAACGGTCCGCCGATCATTGCCGGGTCGCGCAGCGCGTCCACATGGACCTGAGGCGCATCGACGAAGGACTGCATCACGGGGAGGTGTGAATGAGCCACGTAGCGCGCCGCGCAGGCCGGTGGGATCAGATAGCTCCACGCATACCACTGATTCCATAGCGGTTCGAGCACGACATCAGCGCGAAGTTGTCCCGTACGCAGCATGGTCAGAGGGCGACCTCTTCCCGCTCGTCATCATCCTCGATGGCGCCCAGCAGCGGGTCGAGATACTGCTTCTGCTCGATGCGCTGAGCAAGTTCTGCCACCGAGCCCGCCTCGAAGAGATCCATGACGGTGATCTCGATGCCCGCTTGCTCGAGCAAGCGCGACACCAGCCGCGTCGCCAGCAGGGAATGCCCGCCGAGGTCGAAGAAGTTTTCATCGATCCCCACGCGGTCGACGCCGATGATTTCGGCGAAAAGCCCTGCCAGCAGCTCTTCCCGGGGACTGCGCGGCGACGTATCGCGTCGCTGCGCTCGGCCTCCGGGCGACGGGAGCGCGTCGACATCGAGCTTTCCATTGCTCGTGAGCGGCAGCTCCGGCAACCACACCAGAGCCCCCGGGACCATGAACTGGGGCAGTTTTTCCGCCACGAAGCGGCGCACCTTGGCCGGTTCGTCCGGGTCATCGACGGACGCGACGCCATAGGCAATCAGCCGCTTGTCGTCGCCATGATCGCGCGCGATCACAACACCGGCGTCCACGTGCGGATGCTGCTCCAGCACGCGTTCGATTTCACCGAGCTCGATACGGAAACCGCGGATCTTGGTCTGTTGATCCACCCGCCCGATGATGCGGATCCGTCCGTCCGGCAGGTAGCTCGCCAGATCGCCGCTCTTGTAGAGCACGGAATCGTCCGGCTGGGACCGCGCATCCTCGGGACCCAAGGCAAAGGGGTTCGGAATGAAGCGCTCCGCGGTCAGGGCCGCTTGATGCAGGTAGCCGCGGGCGAGACCGACACCACCGATGTGCAGCTCGCCGACGGCGCCGACCGGTACGATCTGCAGATCCTCGTCGAGGACGTAGAGCTGCTTGTTGGCGCTCGGAGTGAGCGTTGGCGTCAGCGGGTGACCGTTTCCGCACGGCACCATGCTGGCGTTGACCGTGGTTTCCGTTGGCCCGTAGGCGTTGATGAAACGCCGACCCTCGCTCCATCTGGCGATGAGCTCGCGTGACGGCGCCTCGCCGCCGACCAGCACCATGCGCAGCTTCGGAAACGCCGTGTAGGGCAAGGCCGTCAGAGCCGACGGCGTCAGTGTCATGTGCGTGATCTCGTTGCGAAGCAGCAGATCGCGCAGACCCGGGCCTGGCAGAAGAGACGCAGCCGGTGCTGCGACGAGGCAGGCGCCGGCGGCGAGCGTCATGACGAATTCCGGCACCGAACCATCAAAGCTGAACGAGAAGAACTGGAGCACGCGGTCTCCCGCGCGAACGTCGCACTTCCTGATCTTGTCTTCGGTCAGATTGACCAGACCTCGATGAGCAATGAGAGCGCCCTTGGGACGTCCCGTCGAGCCCGATGTATAGATCAGATAGGCGAGATTGTCAGGCCTGACCGCGGCGGCCGGGTTATCGTCGGGAAGATCATCGATGCTGATCCGATCCAGATCCACGCGCGCCGCTGCACCGGGCAATGCGGTTTCGCTGACCGTCAGCAGAACGCGGACACCCGCATCGTTGAGCATGAACCGCAGGCGGTCCGCGGGATAGTCAGGATCCAGAGGCAGGTAGGCCGCACCGGCCTTGAGGACCGCCAGCCACGCCACCACGAGATCGATCGATCGCGGTAGACAGATGGCCACGACCGCCTCCGGCCCCGCGCCGCGGTCGATCAGGTGATGCGCCAGGCGATTCGCCCGCCGGTTCAGCTCGTCGTAGGTGAGCTGCTCGCGCGCCACGCCATCATGGATGACCGCAAGGGATTCGGGTGACGCGGCCACGGCGCGCTCGAAGAGCTGGTGATAGCAGGACGTGTCTGCATAGGTCTCGGTATTGGCGTTCCAGGCAAACCGCTGGCGCTCCAGCTCAGCGGCCGTCAAGGCGCCGATGGAACCGATCGGCGCGCCCGGCTCGTCCACCAGGCGGGCGATCAGTTCGGCGAACTGAGACGCCATACGCTCGATCGTCGCCCGCTCGAAAAGATCCGTGTTGTACTCGAAGCCACCGACCAGTCCGTCCGACGTCTCGTACATGTCGACGCTGAGGTCCAGCTTCGCCAGCGTGAGCTGCTGGGGCTGACGCTCCAGCCTCAAGCCGGGCAACTGGACGTTCTCCGCCGGTGCATTCTCGAGCCGGAATTTGACCTGGAACAGGGGGCTGAGGCTCGGATCCCGAGCCGGCGCCAGGGCCTCCACGAGGTGTTCGAAGGGCACATCCTGATGGGCCTGAGCCTCGAGCACGGTGTCACGCACCTGCTGCAGGAGTCCGGTGAAGCTTTGCTCGGGATCGACCTGCGTGCGCAGCACGAGGGTGTTGACAAACAGGCCGATCAGCGGCTCAAGCTCGGCCCGCTGCCGATTGGCCACGGGCGTTCCGATGCACAGATCGCGCTGACCGCTGTAGCGATACAGAAGAACGTTCAGGGCCGTCACCAGCACCATGAACAGGCTGCCTGCATGCTCACGGGCGAGTTCGCGCAGGCACTGCGTCGTCGCCTCCGTGATCGCGAATTCCACCACCGCGCCGTTGAAGGTCTGCTTGCGCGGCCTGGGGAAATCCGTGGGCAGCTGGACGCGGGGAAGTTCGCCGCCGAGGCGGGAACGCCAGTAGTTCAGCTCCTTATCCAGCCGCGATCGATTCGCCTCGCTTTGCTGCCAGGCTACGAAGTCGGCGTATTGAATCGGCAGATCGGGGAGTTCCGGCGCCGCCCC
>JBCCZC010000520.1:0-3526 GCA_039188505.1 Pseudomonadota bacterium
CTGAAGTCGCTGACGCTTCCCCACAAGGAACCTGCCCCGGCGAGCGCATCATCCATGCTCCAGGCGGGAACGACGTCGCCGCTGCGGAAGCCCTGCGCGACGTTGCCGGATTCGGTGAATCCCGTTTCGGTCAGGCCCAGTGGCTCCACCACCAGCGCCATCATCGCCTTCTGGTAGCCGTCGCCCTGCTCTTCGCCGAGCAGGTACCCGAGCAGGCCGACACCGAAGTTCGAGTAGGCGTAGTGATCACCCAGCGGCTGGAGATTGCGCGCCTCGACGACGGCCTTCTTCAGCAGGTCGTCGTCGTAACCGGCGTACGGATCGAGCGGATTCGCTGGCACCAGGTTCACGGGCAACCGCGGCAGGCCGCTCGTATGCGTCGCCAGCGACTGCAGGGTGATCTCCGCCACCGCGGGATTCTTTGGCTCGACGTCCATCAGCTCGCCGATGGTGGTGTCGTATTTCACTGCGCCGTTCGCCACGAGCTCAGCGAGCAGCATGTCCGTGAAAGGCTTGGTGATGCTGCCCATCTGGAACTGGGTGTTCTCATCCGGCGTGATCTGCTCCCCGGCGGTGGTCGTGCCGCCCGCGTAGTAGCTCACTTCGCCGTCCTTGAGATGCATCGCGGTGATCGCGAGGTTCTTCCCGCTTGCGATCTGCTCGTCGATCCATGCCTGCATATCGTTGTCCTCGGCCAGGGCGGCAGGCGCCAGCGTCATCGCCGCCACCATCGCTGCCAGGAAGGTGCGGGCCGTGCCCGCAGGTTTGGTTCTCCAGTTCATGGCTTTCCTGTTCATCGTTCTGATCTCTCCTGGTACCCGGCGACGGGCAATGTTCGGGGTTCGGGGCGCTACTCTTCCAGTGCCTTCAGCTGGGCATCGATGCCCTCAATGGCGTCCCCTATCTGCTTCCGCGCAACCCGGCGGTTCAGGTAGTCGATGGCGACGCACACGAGCAGGACCACCACCGCGTAGCCAAGCAGCTGCATGCCGATGCCGGTGGTGCTGCCGTAGACACCGACGGCGCCGATGGCGATGGGTGCTAGATACCAGCGCCAGACGTTTCTCAGCATCTCTGCCTGTCCCAGCATCGCCTCGCGCTCTGCAGCGAGGTATTCGCGCACGGGCCGATTCGGGTCCGGTTCCGGCAGCATCTGCCGTGTCTTCCAGAGCCGCCATGGGATGTAGATCAGCGCGCCGAGGAGGAAGACGCAGAAGCCAACCATCGCCCAGTTCCCGTCCATCGCGCCAAAGACGCCGGTGAGAACGAAGAACGGCATCATGCAGACGGCGACGATGGTCTCGAGCCGGTCGCGCCGGATGATCTGCTTCCGGAGCTTGTCGATCTTTGCCGGCGGCGCCGGCTGGGCATCGGCGGACTGCGCCTGCCACTGATCCTTGAGCTGGTCCCATTCCATCAGGCTGCCTCCAGAAATTCGCGGGTGAATCGTTCCTTCAGACGCGTCATGCGCACCGCCACGGCGCCGGGCGACAGGCCCAGCACGTCCGCCACTTCGTCCCGGTGCAGCCCTTCAAGATCGAGGAGCAGCACTGCGCGGTTGACCGGATCGAGCGACTCGAGGAACTGCTCGAGCACCGCCAGCTGGTCGCCCGGGTGGATCGCGGTGGGCCGTTTCTCGGCCAGCTCGCCGCTGCCCGCTAGCACCGGTAACGGCTTCTTTCGCACATGGGATAGCGCAGTATTAACGGCCACCCGATAGACCCAGGTGCTGAGCGCAGACCGCCCCTCGAAGCGATCCAGGCCCCGCCAGAGATTCACGGTGATCTCCTGCAGCAGGTCCTGCCAATCGTTGGGGCCGGCGTAGCGCCGGGCGATCCGCTCGAGGCTGGCGGCGTTGTCGATCAGGATCTGTTGAAGGTCGTGGGTCAAGGCGGTGGTTCGCGTCTGGCTTGGTGGTTTAGATGCACCGCAGCGTGAATTTTTACACGAACCGCATTCAGCGCTCCGGATTCAAGCCTAGCGAGGCACTTTCGCTGGCGCCGTCGGCGTCCACGAGGCAAGCTCCTGCCAGACCGAGATCCGGGACCGACCATGACCGAGAAAACCGCGAACGACGACGAGGCACGTTACGAGTCCCTCGATTTCAGCTGCGAGTATTCGCCGAATCTCCCAACGATTCTGAATTCGCTCGACATCTCACTGGCGTTCACGTCCTACCAGGCCGGGCGGTTCATGTTCGTGCGCAGCGACGGCGAGTCGCTGGACGTCAACTTCAAGAGCTTTCACCGCCCCATGGGCCTCGCCGCGACGGAAGGAGGTCTCACCCTCGGGGTCTTCACGCAGGTGATCAACTTCGCGCGCGTCGACGGTCTCATCGATCGCCTCAAGCAACCCCTCCAGCCGATCGAGGACGACATCACCGCGCCGCGGATTCACCCGAAGGGCGAGGAACCGGAGAAGGAATCGGAGGACGAAACCGACGAACCCTCCGAGGAGGAGCTGGCGCGCAGGGCTCACCAGGAAGCGCTCAACGCCCCCGTCGATGAGCGCGTCGATGCCTGCTTCATCACGCGATCCGCCCACTACACGGGGATGATCAACCTGCACGACATCGACTGGGGTAATGACGGGCTCTGGGTCGTCAACTCCAGCTTCTCGTGCCTGTGCACGCTCGACCCGGACTACAGCTTCGTCCCGCGCTGGAAGCCGCACTTCATCTCCAAGCTGGTTCCCGAGGACCGCTGTCACTTGAACGGGATGACGCTCAAGGACGGCGAGCCGGCCTACGTCACCACCTTCTCGACAGCCGACGAGCCGGGCCAGTGGCGTCAGGGTGACAAGCGCAGCGGGACGGTGATGAGCGTCGAGCACAACGAGATCATCGTTGACGGTCTGATCATGCCCCACAGCCCCCGCTGGCATGATGGCTACGTCTACTTCTGCAACTCCGGAGAAGGGCTCCTCTGTCGCCTTGAACCGTCCGGCGGGGCGGTCGAGACGGTAGCTGAGCTTCAGGGCTTCACGCGCGGGATGGATTTCTACGGTCCGCTCGTGTTCGTCGGCCTCTCCAGCGTGCGGGAAGGGAACGTGCTCGAGCCCCCGCCACTGAAGGCACGGTACGACGAGACCTTTTCGGGGATCTGGATCGTCAACACGAACGACCAGTCAGTCGCCGGTTTCCTCAAGTTCACGGGCAACGTCGATCAGATCTACGACGTGGCTGTGATCCCCGGCTGTAGTTTCCCGGAGCTCATCGAGCCCACGCACCCGCGCATGCGGAACCATTTCCAGGTGCCCTGAGCGCGTCAGGATCGGCACGAAACGTGGGGCGGAAGAGGCGCGACCTTCTAGACGCCGATTAGCCAAGCCCGTGGCGTAAGGGCAAACGTGCTTCCGGCGCAGCGCAATCATTGTTGACAGTCCAATGATGCCGTATCCGCAACGTTCCCGGGATTGCTACGTATACTCGGACGCGGGCAAAGCTGACTGCGGTGTCGCCCTCCGACGAGACGGTGGCATCGGTACCAGAGCCAGGGGGCTTCACGAGGCGCACGGTTCTCCCGTC
>JBCCZC010000521.1:0-3514 GCA_039188505.1 Pseudomonadota bacterium
GGATCGAGGGGTATCGCGAAAGCGGCGTGGCGGCCGGGAGCCGCGCGTCGCCCAGCACGTCCAGATCGATCTCGAAGGCCAGGACCCGCCCCCGGATCTCAAGCTTCTCGGTCCAGCCCGGATGCACCGTGCCGATCCAGCCTATTCGCCGCTCATCGCGGTAAACGTCTGCGCACTGGCCCGGGTGCAGCCAGTCGTGGCGGGCCTGCCGGAAGCTGAAGCCGGTCTCGTCGGCGAGGGCGAGCAGCGCTTCGAGATCCCCCTTCGCATCGAAGAAGTCGACGACCCTGCCCTTCGACGACCACTGCTCCGGTAGCGCGTCGCCGCAGCAAACGGCTGCAATCCGCTGGTGCTCCACCACGTCACCGTCCACTAGCGGAAACACGGTTCCGACCTCGAACAGCCGCACGCGCGCTTGCTGCCGGTTCTGGTTGAACGCCAGGTTGCCGAGAAGACCCGGGATGAGGGTCGTCCGCATGACCGCGAGATCGGCCGACAGCGGGTTCGCCAGCGGGAGCGCATCGCCGTCAATGGGCGCGAGACGGTCCTGGGCGATGAAGCTGTAGTTGATGGCCTCGGCGTAGCCGCGATCCACCAGCGCAAGGCGCGCCCGGTCGACGTCATAACGCTCCTCCGGCATCGATACCGCGGGGATCGCACCCTGGGGCGGACGCCCCGGTAGACGATCGTAGCCGTAGATCCGGGCGACCTCCTCGATCAGATCCTCCTCGATCTCGATGTCGAAGCGGCGGCTCGGCGCCACCACGGACCAGCCGTCGTCGGTCGGCGTCGCCGTCATGCCGAGGCTGACCAGGATCGAAACGATATCGTCCGATGGAATATCCGTGCCCAGCAGCCAGCCCACGCGGTGCGAGCGGAGATGGACCGGTTTGCGTTCCGGAAGATCCTCCGGCGCGACGGCTTCCGTGATCGGCCCCGCATCGCCGCCGCAGATCTCCAGCACCAGCTGGGTGGCGCGCTCGAGTGCGCGGCGCTGCCCTGCCGGATCGACGCCGCGCTCGTAGCGGTGCGACGCGTCCGTGTGCAGACCCAGTTCGCGTGCCTTTCCGACGATCACCGCCGGGTCGAAATACGCGCACTCGAAGAAGATGTTCTGCGTCTCGTCGGTCACGCTGGTGCCGAGACCGCCCATGACCCCACCGATGGCGACCGAGCCGCTGTCGTCCGTGATCATCAGGAAACGCTCGTCGACCTTGGCCTCGGCCTCGGTCAGAAGCTTCAGCTCCTCGGCGCCCGTCGCCCGTCGGACGACGACGTCGCCCTGGAGCTTGTCGTGGTCGAACGCGTGCATCGGCTGGCCGAGCTCGAGCAGCACGTAGTTCGTGATGTCGACGGTCGGGCTGATCGGACGCAGACCAGCCCGGCGAAGGCGCTCCGTCATCCACAGCGGAGACTCGGCGGTCGGGTCGATGCCGCGGATCACGCGCCCGAGGTAGCGGGGGCAGTCTGCCGGCGCGTCGAGGCGGATCCCGCGAGTCTCGTCGATGGTGGCGTCGACTTCCGGATCCGCGGTGACCTTCACCGTCCGGCCGAAGATGGCGGCAACCTCCTGGGCCAGGCCGATCATGCCGAGGCAGTCGGCCCGATTCGGTGTCAGGTCGATCTCGATGCTGACGTCGTCGAGGCCCAGCGCGTCACGCAGGTCGTCGCCCGGTGTCATCGTCTCCGGGAGCTCGAGGAGGCCATCGGCGTCCTCGGACAGGGTGAGCTCCTTTGCCGAGCACAGCATGCCGGACGAGGCGACGCCCCGGAGCTTGGCCTGCTTGATGCGGAAATCACCAGGCAGGACCGCACCGACGCGGGCCAGCGGCGCAACCAGACCGTCGCGGGCATTCGGCGCGCCGCAGACGATCTGCAGATGCTCGCCGCTACCGTCGTTGACCGTGCAGACCCGTAACCGGTCGGCGTCTGGGTGCGGCTCGGCACGTTCGATGCGGCCGACCACGACGCCTTCGAATTCGCCGGCCACCGGCTCGACGATGTCGACCTCCAGGCCGGACATGGTCAGGCGATCGACCAGTTCTTCGCGCGAGATGCCGTCGAGATCGACGAGCTCACGCAGCCACTTCTCGGAAAATCTCATGGCTCAAAAACTCCAGGGAAATCAGGCGAATTGGCGCAGGAAACGCAAGTCGTTTTCAAAGAATTGGCGCAGATCGGTGACGCCATAGCGCAGCATGGCCATCCGCTCGACGCCCATGCCCCAGGCATAGCCGCTGTAGCGCTCCGGGTCGATGCCGCCCGAACGGAGCACGTTCGGGTGGACCATCCCGCAGCCGAGCACCTCCAGCCAGGCGCTCTTCCCACCCTTCTCCCAGGCGATGTCGACCTCAGCCGACGGCTCCGTAAACGGGAAGTACGACGGACGGAAACGCATCTCGAGGTGCTGCTCGAAGAACGCATCCACGAACGCCTGCAGCGTGCCCTTGAGGTCTGCAAGCGTGATGCCTTCGCCGATCAACAGCCCCTCGACCTGATTGAACATCGGGGTGTGGGTCTGATCGGAATCGCTCCGATAGACACGGCCCGGCGCGATCACGCGGATCGGCGGCGCCGCGGTCTTCTCCATGACTCGGATCTGGACCGGCGACGTATGCGTACGCAGCAGGCGGCCGTCACCGAAGTAGAAGGTGTCGTGCATGGCCCGCGCCGGGTGGTGATCCGGGAAGTTCAGGGCGCCGAAGTTGTAGTGATCGGTCTCGACCTCCGGCCCTTCCGCCACGTCGAAGCCCAGGCGACCGAAGATCCGGATGATGCGATTCATGGTTCGCGTCACCGGGTGGATGGCGCCGGCGGCGTCGCCGCGCCCCGGCAGCGTCACATCGACCGTCTCCGACGCGAGCTTCGCGTCGAGCTCCGCCCGGGCCAGCGACTCGCGTCGCGCCTCGATCGCCCCAACGACCTCCTGCTTGGCCTCGTTGATGGCCTGGCCGCGTGCGCGGCGTTCCTCCGGGGCCAGCTGGCCCAGCGAACGCAGGGCTGCGGTCAGCGCGCCCTTCTTGCCGAGAAAAGCCACTCGAACGTCGTCGAGGGCTCGGGAATCTTCGGCCGCCTCGACCCGCTGCGTCGCATCTGCGACCAGCGCGTCAAGGTCCACCACGGTATCGTTCATGACACTTTCCGTCTGTTGCTCTTGGCGTCTCTTGCTCGAGGCCCGATCGCGGGCCCAGAAACGAGAATGGGGAAGAGCGAGCCCTTCCCCATCCATCGCACATCAGCGGGAACGCAGTGCGTCCCGATGCGTCAGGCGGCGAGAGAGGCCTTCGCCTGGTCCGCCAGCTTGCCGAAAGCCGCGATGTCGTGCACGGCCAGGTCGGCGAGCACCTTGCGGTCGATTTCGACATTGGCCTTCTTCAGGCCATTCATCATCCGGCTGTAGGACAGGCCGAATTCACGCGCCGCCGCGTTGATCCGGACAATCCAAAGCGCGCGGAACTGGCGCTTGCGCTGCCGACGATCGCGGTAGGCGTACTGACCTGCCTTGATGACCGCC
>JBCCZC010000522.1:0-3513 GCA_039188505.1 Pseudomonadota bacterium
CGGACAACGAGCCGCTCTGCGTTGCCCTTGCCGACGGTGTCGTGACCGATGCCGAACGGACCAACTTGCCGGGAGAGCTGCCCACCGCAGATGCCGGCTTCGTGATCAATCCGGGTCTGAACGACGCCTGGTTCAACCCGGACACAGCGGGTCAGGGCGTTCTATTGAGCGTGCTGCCGGACTCGCAGCAGTTGTTTCTTGCACAGTTCACTTTCGACACGATTCGCCCGGACGAGGGCTCCACCGCGGTCATCGGGGGTCCCGGCCAGCGTTGGTTCACGGCCATAGGCCCGATCGACGGTGACCGGGCCACGCTCGACGTCGCCTATACCACCGGCGGAACGTTCGGCGCCGTGTCCGCGGAGCAGCGGACCGACACCGGCCAGGGTACGGTCACGATCCAGTTCGACGACTGCCGATCGGCCACGTTGACCTACGACTTGCCCGGGGCGTCTCGTCAGGGATCCATTCCGCTGCAGCGACTGACGGACGACAACGTCGCGCTCTGCGAAGCCTTGACGACGCCGCAGTGATCTCGCACCGAGCCGATCCCTGCATCGGCGGATTGCCGGTTGATGGTTAGGCGCCTGGCCTGCCTGCTGTTCGGCCTCCCTATGCTGGCGTTGGCCAACGCCTCGGAGCCGGAGATCATGAGCCCGCCGGCTGGCGTTGTCAGCGACGCCACCGCCCTCGGCGACGGCGCCGTCATGACGCTGCGATGGACCTCACCGGTCGAGGCGGACGTTGTCGACTGGGCAATCTACGTCGGCACTGAGCCTGGCGCTTGGGACATCCAGCGCATCACCCACATGAATCGTTACTTCCTCGAAGATCGACCGCTCGAGGAGTCGCTGAAGATCGGCATTCCCGCGGACGGCTCCACGTTCTACCTCCGCCTGTTCTGGCGTGCTCCGGGCCGGGGCTTCCACTGGCTGGACCGCGTCTACCAGGCGCCGGAGCTGCAAGGGGTTTTTCGCGACGGTTTCGAAGCCCGCCGTTAGCGCGAGCGGGCTGTGCAGACGCGGGCCCTCGACCTACGCGAGGCCTGAAGGAGAATCAGCTGCCAGTTGACCTTCGCCGCCAGCGGGTTCCGGTCCGGAGTCCAAGCGTCGCGGCTTCGACCATTTGACAGAACGACAGCGCCAGAAATGGCCGCCGCTTGCGGCCACTCCCCGGCTAGCGGGCGCGTCAGGGCCAGAAGGCTTCCGCTCGCCGCACCTGGCTGTGACCCTCGCCCCAGCGCTCGATCAGCGGCGCCAGCGCAGCCGCTCGAGCAGCGGCGCTTGTGTCGCGCTCTGCCGCCGCGAGGGCCGCTTGCGCGAGCAACCAGCGCGTGTGCATCGCCGGCAGGCTATCGGCGAAGAAGTCACCGGCGCGACGGGCCCAGATCGAGGCATCGTCGGCCCGGCCGTCCCGCAGCGCGTCCTCGGCCCTCGCCAGGGCAATCGCTCCGGCGACGGTTCCGCTGCGTGGATCCGCAAGGGCCTGCCAGGCCACGTCGAGGAGCTCGCCACAGCCGGGTAAGGCACGGGCGCAGACCGCGTCCGCGGCCAGGAAGCGTGCCTCCGCCGTGAACTGGGTGTTCGCGTCGACCAGCGGTAGGGTTGTAGCGACGTCGTCGAAGAGCGCCTCAGGGCTCCGCCGGCCGGCACGCGTCTCGGCATGGCGCGCCCGCAGCCAGTCCATGCGGACCCTTGGATCGTCGAGGGAATAGCTGTCGACGACTGCCTCGACCGCCGTGTCGAAGAAGCCGATGGCATCGTCCGGGCGGCCGTCCTCGAGGGCCAGCCGACCGAGGAAGCGCGCGGTCGCTGACCGGCTGACCGGGTCGCCGCTTGCCGTCGCAGCCTCGAGGTTCGCCCGGAGCGCTAGCTCGGCCTCCTCGCGTCGCTCGAGCTTGAAGAGGAGCTCGGCTCGGTTCGCTCGATGCATCGAGATGAGCCACGGCGGGACGCCTTCGGCCCCGCCGCCCGCAACAACATCTCCGATCTCGTCCTGGAGCGTCAGCGCATCCTCGAGCGCGCCGGAGGCCGCCAGCGACGTCGCGAGCATGTTCAGCGTGTAGGGCATCGCGATCGGCTCCGGTGACGGAAATTGCCGGAGCCGATCGACCGCGACCTCGAGAGGCGCGACGGACTCCGGTAGCGCACCGGACATCTTCAGCGCCGTCCCCAGCATCAGGTAGGCCTGCGTGTGGATATCGGCGTCGCGGGGTGGCGAGGTCTCCACGATCTCGATGAGCGCCCGGGCAACCGCCAGAGCCTCTTCGAATTCGCCGCGGTTGACGTGGGTGTTGGCAATCTGGAGGAGCAGCTCGGCCTGCGCCTCCGGCTGCTCCTCGAGTTCCAGGATCCGATCCCGGGCCTGGACCATCAGGTCGCGGGCCGTCACGACTTCCTGGCCGACGACGTCGGGGCTCGCAGCGCTGAAGACCTGGGTCCAGATGTCTGCGATCGCTCGGTATCGCGAAGCCTCCTCGCGCGCGACCGCCTCGGCTTCGCGGGCCTTCTCGGCACTGCGCAGGGATGCGGTCATCGCCGTCGCGATCGTGGCGGCAAGCACCACCGTCGAGATGACTGCCAGGGCGTGGCGGCGGACGAATTTCCGCGCCCGGTACAGCGATCCGCCACGCATGGCGGCCACGGGTCGACCGTCGCGGAAGGCCTCGAGGTCCGCCCGGAGCGCGCCGATCGACGCGTAGCGATCCTCGGGGCGCTTCCGGAGCGCCCGTCGAACGATGGCATCGAGCTCCGCGGGAATACCGTCGATAGGCCCCGGCTCGTCTTCGAGAACGGACCGCAGCGTCGCGGCGGCATCGTTCTGACGGAACGGCGCCCGGCCGGCGAAGAGCCAGTAGGCGACCGCCCCCAACCCGTGGACGTCGAGGGCGGCGGTCGGAGGCTGTCCGCTGACCTGCTCAGGCGCCGCGAACCCGATCGTGAAGAGCGGTCGCGTGGCCGTGTCACCCTCGTCATCGAGCGCCCGCGCGATACCGAAGTCGAGGAGATGAACGCGACCCGAATCATCGACGAGAACGTTCCCGGGCTTCAGATCCCGATGCACGACCAGGCGCCCGTGCGCGTGAGCAAGGGCGTCGCAGAGCGCCAGCAGCACGTCCAGGCGCCAGGCCTGATCTCGCGGGCGTTCGGCGACGGCGCGGTCGAGGGTCTGTCCGTCGACCATCTCGACGACCAGGTAGGGCTCGCCGCCGGCGGCAATGCCGCCGTCGAGGAGTGCGGGAATCGCGGGATGCTGCAGGGCGGCCAGGGTCTGGCGCTCACGCAGCATGCGGCGAGTTGCCGCGGCGGTCGCCGCGCCACCCAGACGCTTGAGGGCGCCCCGCTGGCGCGCGCCGGCGACCTCGCGCTCGCACTCGTAGACCTGCCCTTGTCCCCCGGCACCGAGCGGACGCTTCACGGTCCAGGAGCCGATCGATTCTCCCGGCTGCAGCGGGTTCAGCGCTTCCGTCGCGGCGGCGCTGCGGGCGGTGGCCAGGAATCCGGTGCTGCGCTC
>JBCCZC010000523.1:0-3512 GCA_039188505.1 Pseudomonadota bacterium
GCCTCTTCCAGGCCAGCGGACAATCGGTCGAGTCGGAAGTCTGGGTCGACGTACCGGTCTTCCAGAGCGTCTTCAACCGGACGGGCTACTCTGTGATCTACGCGACGCTCGAGAACCCGGACGCGCTGGACATGTTCGAGACCGCCCTGACCGCGGATCCACGGCTGTCCATCAATATCCAGCGCGAAGCAGACTATTTCGAGGCCCAGTCGCAGGTGATGACGGGGCTGATCGATGCCGTCGGGGTAGGTATCGCCTTCCTCATGTCACTCGGCGCAATCTTCGGTGCGCTGAACACGATGTACACCGCGGTCGCGGACCGGTCGCGCGAGATCGCGACGCTGCGGGCACTCGGTTTCGGGCGCCTGGCAATCATCGTTTCCGTCCTCGTGGAGGCCGTGCTCCTCGCGCTCGTCGGCGGCCTGATCGGTGGGCTGATCGCCTGGGCGCTGTTCAACGGCTTCGCGGTATCGACCCTGAACTTCTCCTCGTTCACGCAGCTCGTCTTCGCCTTCGCGGTCACGCCGGAGCTGCTGATCCAGGGCATCGTGCTGGCGATCGTGATCGGCGTGGTCGGTGGCCTGACACCGGCCATCCGCGCCGCACGCATGCCGATCACGACGGCGCTGCGCGAGGTGTGAGGCCAAGGGTTGCAGCGGGCGACCTGATCGTCGAAGGTGCCCGTCCCACGCCAACGTGAGAATCGCCGTGAGCTGGACGCTTGGAATCTTCATCTTCGACGACGTGGAAGTCCTCGACTTCTGTGGCCCCTTCGAGGTTTTCTCGGTGACGCGGCTCGATGCCGCAAAGCGCATGGAAACGTCGTCACCGTTCGATGTGCGATTGATCGCGGCGACGGCCGATCCGATCTCCACGCGCGGCGGCATGCGGGTGACACCCGACCACTCGATCGCGGACTGCCCTGATCTCGACATTCTCCTGGTGCCGGGCGGCGTGGGGACGCGCCCGCTGATCGACGATGAACCGACGATCGATTGGCTGCGTACGGTCGGCGGTGAGGTCGAGCTGCTTACTTCGGTCTGTACCGGGTCTCTGCTGCTCGCCGCGGCGGGGCATCTCACGGGTCGACCAGCGACGACGCACTGGATGGCGCTGGACCTAATGGCGGAGCGCTTTCCGGACGTCACCGTCGTGCGCGACCGCCACTTCGTGATTGACGGCGCGATCGCCACATCCGCAGGCATCTCGGCCGGAATCGACCTGTCGCTGAGGCTCGTCAGCCAGCTCTGCGGCGAAGCCGCGGGTCGCGAGACGGCGCGCTACATGGAGTACCCCTACCCCGAGTCGGACCACCGGCGCATCGAGTCCTAGCCGGACACCGCCATCCGTTTCGCAAGAGCCGGCGGTGCCAGCTGCCAGATCATGGGCTTGGGCTCTGATTCGGATTTGTTGGACAGTCACCCTGCGTGACGCTGCCGGTTTCCCGCTGCCCCCGGCAGCACTTCTCTGCCGATCGACCCCAACCCCGGCCAGCCGATACGTAGCCGGAAGACCACGGGTGCAAAAAGGGTCCTCTGCCGACGACCGCTAAGCGCCAACGCGCGGACGGATGACCCGCAGGTCACTATCGGACAGCCGCGGCCGGCTGAAGAGCAGGCGATCATTGGGCCCGTCGATCGCCGGCTGCATCGCGCCATCGATGCCGGTGTAGTCGGCGAGGTGGGATGGCGCGCCGGTCTGCAGGTCGATACGCCACAGAGATGCCCGACCCGGCGCCGGGCATCGCAGGAGAACCAGCGCGTCGTCCTGGAGGCTCCAGTCCGACCCCGGGGCATCGCCCAAGGTAGCGATCCGCATGCTGTCACCGCCCGCACCGTGCCGGTACAGGCCCTGGTCCTCGGGACGGTAGGCGTAGATGGCGTCGCTGCCCGCCATAGGCCAGATTCCCTCGATTCCGGGCAGCGGCTCGAGGGCGCCGTCGCCGGCCACCGCGCAGATACGCCAGACTTCGCCAGCCTGACAAGCGACCAAGCGCGTGCCGTCAGGGCGATAGGCCGGATGCCGCACGGGTCGTTGGAGGGTCGCCCGCGTCACCGGCATGCCGTTCCGATCGACCTCGATCAGCTGCTCCACGCCATCGACGACGGCCAGATAGCTCAGCCGATGGCCTTCCGGATGCCACGCCAGGCGGGTTCCCGGGCGGACGGTGCCGGGTAGCGAACGAACGGCCGTACCGTCGGCCTGAGCGAGCCACGCCTTCCAGCGTTCGCCGCGGCGGGCCACATACGCCATCCGATCGCCTTTGGGACCAGGCGTTGGCGTCGTGTCATGCGCCGTCGAGCCGACCAGCGGCGCTGGCGCGCCGGACGCGAAGGGCGCCTCGAAGATGTCGTAGTCCAGCTGGATCTCGGAGATGACGAGTGTGCCATCGTCGTCCTGGGCGAGGCCCCGCAAGGGCATCGATTGGACCAGCTCGAGCGGACCGGCCACGTCGTAGCGCCAGAGGCCCCACTGCCCTTCGCGCCGAAGGGCCATGAGACCCTGCCCGGTCTCGTCGTAGGCGGTCATCGCCATGACGGGGCCATCGAGCTCGGCGAGAACGCGCTCGCGGTCGCCGTCCGCAACCATGAGACGGCCGCCCGCATCACCCCACCGTGCGCGGAAGAAGACGAGCGCGTTGGCGGAACCGTCGGTAGGCGATGCATCCACCTCGCCGGCCCGGGGGCGCGTCAACTGTCGTGGCGGCAGTCCCGGGCGCGTCCGGAACAGCGCGATGGCGGCACCGCCCGGACCCGCGACCGCCCCGGGGTGCACGATGCCATCTTCTGACCAGGCCAGGGTCCGTCCCACCAGCGGCCCCGCGCAGGGCGCGACGGCGTCCAGCGAACCCGAATCCAGCGTCAGCACAAGGACCCGGCATTGGCCGTCGTCCACGACCGCAAACGCAACGCGTGTTCCGTCCGGGGAGAAGACCGGGGAGCGCTCGCTGTGCGTGGTGGCCGTCAACTGGCGGGCCGGGCTCCTGCCAGCGGCGTCCCGCAGGAAGAGATCGAAGGCGCCGTTCGGACCCTCCGCCGCGTAGACCACGCGACCCGCGTGGATGTCGGGCGTGACCTCGTGGCCGGCGTCGTGGGTGATGGAGGTGATCGAATTCCAGTCCCAGGCCGGGCGCGGCGGCGCGGGTTCAAACCCGCTCCCCGCGAGCACGGCGACGAGCAGGACGACGCTTGCAGCGGCGAGCGCCGACGCCAGGCCCAGGGGTCTGCGAGCCTCACGCGACGGGCTCGAAGGGTTCGCGGGGTTCGCGACCCAGCGGTAGCCGCGACGCGGGACGGTGGCGATGAAGCGCGGGCGGCGGGCGTCGTCGTCCAGGCGTTTGCGTAGATCTGCAATGGCCCGCGACAGCAGCTCGTCGCTCACGGGCTCGCCCTGCCACACGCGCTGGAGCAGCGCCTCGCGCGACACCACGCCGCCGCGCGCGTCCAGCAGCGCTTCGAGCACGCCCGCCTGCTTCGGGGTCAACCGATGATCCTGGACACCGCAGGTCAGCA
>JBCCZC010000524.1:0-3461 GCA_039188505.1 Pseudomonadota bacterium
AGCGCACGCCCGGCCAGCACGCTCATGACGACGTTGGTGTGGTATTCGGTCGGCCGCAGATCGAAGGCAAAGGTCAGACGTAGGTCGAAGGCCTCGTGCATCAGCTCGGCCCCCTTCGTATCGGCGCGTTTGCTCAGGCCGCAGAAGCCGACCCGGCGACTCCGGTCCACCACGATGGAGCCGGTCAGCTCCGCGACGCATTCGCACGCGGAGAGGTCCCACGCCTCGCGGCCGAGGACGTCGTCGAAGAATCGGCGGATGTCGACACGTTCCGCCTCCTTCCGGCGCCCCGAATGGCACATCGCGCCGACCACGTAGCGGCCGGGCGCCGTGCCGAATACGTTGTTCGGAAACACCGCGTCGGGCGTATCGCGATGACCCGGGAACAGCACCGCGGGAACACCGCAGGCTGCGATCGCCTCGGCCAGCGCCTGGAATTGCCGCAGGGCCAGGTCTGGATCCGCGGCGCGCTCCAAATCCATATAGCGGTTGTCGACGGACGATTCCGGGTCCACCCGGAACGAGGCCGGGGCGACGAGGAAAAGGCCACGGGGAACCGGGAGCGCATCGCTGTCGATGCTCCGGACCTGCCTGCGGACGTCGTCCGGGTTGCGAATCAGCGCCATTGGTCTTGCTCCATTGCACGCGATCAGGACCGCGGATGATAAGCTGTCGCGGAATTCGCTGACAGACGCGCCCGACGATTTCCTACAAGGGCGTCGACTGGTTCAACTACCGTTCATGAAAACCCGGTAGACTTGATCTCCACGGATGAACCAAGAGGATGCGCAGTTGAACACATCGTTCTGGCCCGCGTTCTGGATCGCAGGATTTATCGTCTACTCGCTTCCGACGCTGATCGCGTTCTACCGTCATGCCAACAGCCTCTGGTCCATCGCCGTACTGAACCTGCTCTTCGGCTGGACGCTCATCATGTGGTTCGGCGCCAGCATCTGGGCAATCACGGACAAGACCGACACGACCCCCCAGTGAATCGCCAGCGAGGCGCGAGCTGCTGATTTCCGGTCGAATTCCGGAATCCGGTTGACGGCCACCGCAAGTCCGCCGACGATTGGGCGCCTGTAGCTTCGGGGCGCCACCATGACAGACGACTACACCCGCGACGGCCTCCTGCGTTTTCTCAAGGAAGCGGCGATGGCGGGCCATATCAACCCGGCCACGGCCCGCAGCCGCAGAACGGCAGCAGAGCAGCTGCTGACCCAGCTCACCGATGACGAAGCCTGCGACCTTCGCGGCCTCGACGTTGACGATCTCTGCAGCCGCTTCCACAAGCTCCAGGGCAGTTCCATCCGCCCCGAAGCCGTAACGGTCTACGGTGGTCGGCTGAGATCCGCACTTCAAGACTACCTCGCCTATCTCGACCGGCCGGACGACTTCGTCTCGGTCGGCGGCGAGAACCGGCAGCTGCGCAAGCGGAGCGATCACACGGTCCGCACGGAGGAGGAGCGGGCCCTGGAGGACATCAAGCTCGGCGTCACGGGCCAGCGCACGGACATCCTCCCCGTGCCCATTCGTCCGGATCATGTGATCTACGTCCAGAACCTGCCCCTCGACCTCACCGCCGACGAGGCAGACCGGATCTGCGGCGTCATTCGCGCCCTCGGTAAGCCCCCGGAGTCAGAAGCATGAATCGATGGGTACTGGCCCTGCCCCTGGCCGTCTTCGGCATCGCGGGCATCAGCCTGTACTTCTTCTTCATCGAGGCTTCCGGCGAGGCGGCGTTTCGCGAGAATCTGCTACCGGAACTGATCGGCTTCTGCCTGGAAGGATTCTTCCTGGTCGGCCTCCTGTCGTTCATCCAGCAGGTGCGCGAGCACGATCGGCGTCACGAGCTATGGCTCAGCCTGCGGGGCTCGCTGCGCGAATTCCTCTCCCACCTGGACATCGCCTTCCTGAAGGCCGAGGCCGAGCCGCTGAGTTCGAAGGACCTTGAATCGCAACCGCGGGTGGTCGAACAGCTCATGCTCGCGATGAAAGAGACCGAACTCGACCTCGACAGCATGGTTGCCCTGAAGCGCGTCGGTCTCGCCGGGCTCCCGCTCGCGCACGACCTGATCCCTGTTGCGGCCCAGCTGTCCGCCGGACACATGCGCTGGTGGATTGCCATCGTCGACAGCATGAAGAAGCTCTCGGAGGCAAGCGATCGCGCCGAGGTCGAGCAGTCCGTCTACACGCTGCTTCTGAACCTCACGGAGTTCGACGCCCTGAAGGTCTGAACTCCTCGTCCCCGCAGTGGTACGCTTGGGGCGTTTCGGGGGAAAGACACCATCAGGGAGCACCGGTTGACCCCAGCGGAAAGACGCCGGCTCGCGATCATCCAGGACCTCGCCGTCCGGCTACTCGATGCCGAGCGGCTCGGCGACGTTCTCGAATCCGGAATCACGAGCGCCATCGAACAGCTCGGTTTCGGCGAGTGCGTGATCTACCTCTGGTCGGAACAACGACAGCGACTCGAACCGAGCGCCGGGTGGTCGCGAACGGTCGAGACCACTGATTTCCTCGCCGGATGCCGCACCATCGAGGCAAACGAGGGCGTCGCCGGCCGAGCATTTCGCACGCGGCGGCCCGAGCTGATCAACGAAACCCGTAATGAGCCGGCCTACATCCGGGACCGCCTCGAGGGTCGATCAGAGCTCTGTGTCCCGCTGAACCACGGCGACCAGTGCTTCGGCGTCATCGACTCCGAGAACCTCGAACCCGGCCATTTCACTGCCGAGCACCGCGACCTGCTCACCCTCGTGGCGAGCATCATCGCCCCCAAGATCCACAACCTGCAGACGATCGAACGCCTCGAACGGCTCCGCGGGGCGCTGGAACAGTCGCGATCATTCGTCCGGGAGATGATCGATACAGCACCCAACGTTCTCTACGTGCTCGACTACGACCAGCGCATCATGATCGAAGGAATGGACCGCTTCGCCGCTTTCCTCGGCCATGCGCGGGAGACCATCGAGGCCATGCCCGAGGGGGTTTACAGCCTGATCCATCCTGACGACCGCGACGCCGTGACCCAGCAGGAGGCCGAACTGCGGGAAGCTTCCGAGGGATCCGTCATCGCCGTCGAGTTCCGCCTCCGGCACGCCGACGACGGGTACCGCTGGTGCCTCGTCAGCTCCCGGATCTTCCAGCGTCGAGACGATGGATCGCCGATCCTCGAGCTCGGATCGGTCACCGACATCACCTCGCTCAAGGACGCGCTGGCCCGCGAGGAGCGGCGCGAGAAGCGTTTCCGGGCCCTCTTCGAGAACTGCTTCGATTGCATCGTTCTCTACGATGCCCAGGGTACGTGCCGCTATTCGACGCCCTCGGTACAGCGTTTCACCGGCTATGCAGATCACGAGATCGTGGGGCGCAATGCACTCGATTTCGTCGTTCAGGAAGATCACGCGCACTCGCTGAAGGCCTGGTTCGAACTCCTCCAGCGGCCCGGCGGCTTCGCG
>JBCCZC010000525.1:0-3449 GCA_039188505.1 Pseudomonadota bacterium
GATCGGCCGAAATTCCTAGCGCCGTTGAGGAGGGAGGGCGGTTTTCGCGTAGCGAAAGAAGCGCGCTCGGATCAACGATCTGCGCGTGGTAGCCAGGGGTTGAGGTCGATCGAGCGAGATGTGCCGCCAAGGGCAGCGAGAAACCGGCAGCGAAACATAGTGTGACTTTCTAATATATCCATGTCACATAGCAAGCCCATGACTTAACTATGTAACAAGAATCTCGGCTTCAGCGAAACTGATGAAATATTCCGGCTAGAGAAGATCGATCGAGGCGGCGCCGTTCACCGCCGCGCTGCGACCGCTGAAATTCGGCGAGCCGCGTCGCCTGCGCGTGATGGCCCGGGTGCCGCCCGCGATCCCGATCTGAATGGCGGTGGTTGGCGCCACGACGACGCGGTTCACTCGCTCGCAGGCGACATGAGAACCTCCACGGTCGGGCTGACGCCCTTGACGAGCACAAGGTCGCCGATCTCCTGGGGATCACCGAAAACGCTGACGTCGATTTTCAAGGCGCTGATCGCCACGGGAAAGCCGCGCTTCTCGACGAGGAATCGGTTCGTACTCACGATACCCGGGTTATCGGACTTCACCCAGCCGTAGGAGAAGCCGACGACTTGTCCATCTCGCACCGTCAGCGTCCCGTAATCAGCGATCTGCGTTTCATCGGGCAGCAGCACGCCGGCCCTGACCTGCTTGCCCTCGGCATCCTCGCCGTCGACGCGAGAACGAATGCCCTCGAGCGGTCCCAGGAGGCGGCTTTCGAGCGTGAGGGCCAGGCCTTCGGTCTGAACTTCCGGCGGCCGATCCCGGTCGGGGCCCCAGTTCAGCGCATTGCCGACGTTGAGCGGGATCTCGTGCGTTCCGCTGGCAAAGCGTTCGAAGTCGGGCAGGAACAGCCGCACCGTGAACTCGCCGTTGGTCGGGTTCTCATCGAATTTGGCGCTCAGATCGCTGTAGGCCTCGGGGAAACGGATGTCCGCCGAGGAAAGCCGGGTGTCGAATTCGAGAAGCAGGGTGGCGGCCCTTGCCGTCGGAATAGCCCAAAGCACGAGACTTACGGTGGTGAGGAGCACTCTGATAACGGCATTCATGGCACATCCCTGAGCCAGCTATTGGGAGAAGAAAGGTTGCCAACGCAAGCCGAAATGTCAATCATTCGCATCTCGCCTGAGGCGAGAAGCCGGTTCACATCCAGGGTCGGCGACGAACCGGCCTGGGCTGGATTGACCGAATTGCGTTCTCCCTGATCGATCAATCCGGGCCGGAGGCAGCATCATGTGCAGTTGGTTCAGCAGAAGTGCAGTCGCTACTATCTGGCGGCAATCGCAAGTCTCGACGAGGACGGCAGTGGCGAAGCGCAAGTGGATTCGAATAGCGGTGTTGGTGTCGTGGGTCGTCGTTACGTCGACCGCGCACGGGGCCGAGATCTGGGGAGGCTTCAGCTTCGAGTTTGGCGTGGAGGCATTCGCCGATCCTTCGTTGGCCGAGAACCAGGATCGATTGACCGATGGGGTCTGGCTGACGCGCGGCAACGTCCGCGGCATCTACAACGCTGCGCAGGAAGACTTCGTCCGAGACGACAGTCCTGCGGACACGCGCTGGGCGTTCGCCGGGCTCAATGGCAATCCGGCCGAGATCTCAGCTGTCCGCTTCAGCGACCTCAACTTCGAGGTCTGGCGAGATGCGCTCGGGGGTAACGGCAACCTGCGGGATAACATCCTGAATCGCGCGGGCGTGATGCACCTGATCAGCGACGACATCTACATCGACGTGAGATTCATTGAATGGGCCGTGGGATCCGATGCAGGGGGGAGCTTCACCTACCTTCGAGGAGTCAGAGGGGACTCCGACGGAGATGGCGTGCTCGATTCGGACGACAACTGTCAGACCTGGCCCAACCCCGCTCAGTTCGACGCCGACGCGGATGGCTTCGGCAATCGTTGTGACGCCGATTTCAACGGCGATTGTCTGACGAACGTCGATGATCTCGTCATCTTCCGGGACCGCTTTTTCCAGCCTGATCCGGCGGCGGACCTCGACGGCGACGGATTTGTCGACCTCGCCGATCTGACCGTGCTGCGCGCGCTCCTTTTCGGCGAACCGGGACCGTCAGCCCTCGCGAGCTGCACGCCCGCGTCGTGACGCGTTTGGCCGAACTGTCAGAAGCGTCGGATTGTCACGTCAGGAGCCCGGCCTTCGGGCAGGCGTACGGCGATGGCCATCCGGCAGTCTGCTGCGAGGCGCCAGTGCTTGAAATACCAGCGCTGGCCCGACGGTCGAGGCGCGTCGTCCAGCAGCAGCGCGCCGTCGTTTTTGTCCGGTAAAACGGAAAACGCATCAAGCGGCGT
This sequence comes from Pseudomonadota bacterium, assembly GCA_039188505.1. GTDB lineage: Bacteria > Pseudomonadota > Gammaproteobacteria > Xanthomonadales > SZUA-38 > JBCCZC01. The sequence continues at coordinate 2,352 of JBCCZC010000525.1, forward strand.
CGACAGCCCAGTACCGAGGGCCTTGATGTAGGCCTCCTTCAGCGTCCATAGCGTCAGAAAGCAATCCCGGCTTTCCTGGGCGTCCGCATCGTTCAGCCACCGCCTCTCCGAAGGGGAGAAGAACTGCCTGGCAATGGCCAGGAACTCGTCCGGCACGCGCGATTCGACGTCGATGCCGACGTCGCTCACGGCGGCGACGGCGCAGACGATGTGTTCCGAGGTGTGGGAGAGGTTGAAGTCGAGCGGCTGTGCGGGCCTCGGCGCGGCGATCCGGGGCCTACCGAAGGCGTTGGCGGCGAAACGCCAGCGCTTCGGGGGCACATTCGCGTAGCGGGACAGGAGCTGGCGGATCATGACCCGGGTAGCTAGATAGGCGCGGCGATCGCGCTCGAACCTGAAGCGGCTGGCTCGCTGCAGCTCGGACGGTTCCAGAAGCGCCCGCTCGGCATCGGAGCAATCCGAAACCGCGTGTGTCCATACGTGAACGGCGCTGGCGTCGAGAACCACGAAGTTGCTGCGAAGGCGGAAGGACCGGAGGCCGGCAACATAGCATGGGATCGGCGCGAGCCGGCCATGCTGGTGGCTCGAGCGCCATGCCGGCCAGGATTGCGCCGGACCACGGCGAGTACGTGGGGGCCAGCAACTGTCCGTCCAGTGACTCCGGATGCCCCGATCAACGGCGATACCGATCGGCCGCGCGAGCGGCCTTCATCAATACGCGAGCACGACAGAAGCTCCCTTAGCCTCCGGCACACATCAGATGGCGTGGGGCGTGGCTTCGAAGCCGCGTCGTGCGATGCGCGATGCTGCGCTTGCGCTCCAGGCCGCAACGGTCGCGTCAGAAAGCCGAAGCCCAACCGATGAATTCGCCGAAAACAACCCGTAATCACAACGTATTGGCTCTCGGCTTCGTCAGCTTCTTCACCGACCTGGCGAGCTCGATGGTCGTACCCGTCCTGCCGCTGTTTCTCGTGCTGGTACTCGATGAGGAAGTCGAGAAGGTCGGGCTGGTGCTGGGGATCGCCACGCTCGTGTCCTACGCGCTTCGCTTCGTCGGCGGCGCACTGAGTGATCGCCTGGACGCCAACAAGCCGCTGC
>JBCCZC010000526.1:0-3443 GCA_039188505.1 Pseudomonadota bacterium
AACGTCTGGGCGAGCTGGTGCTTCGCCTGCCGGATCGAGCACGAGGTGATTACCGATCTCGCCACGAGCGGGCCCGTGCCCGTGTACGGCCTCAACTGGAAGGACCAGCGCCCCGACGCGCTGCGCTGGCTGCAGCAATTCGGCGACCCGTACCGCGCCAGCGCCTACGACGAGTCCGGCCGCGTCGGTATCGATTTCGGCGTCTACGGCGCCCCCGAGACGTTTCTGATCGACGCTTCCGGTCAGGTCCGCTACAAGCACATCGGCCCCCTGACGCCGGAGATCGTCCAGAACGAGCTCCTTCCGGCCATTGCGGAGGTCTCCGGCGGATGAGAACGCTTCTCGCAGCCATGTTCATGCTCCTGGCGATGACGGCTCACGGCGCCATCGAATTCCGGGAATTCGAATCGCTCGAGGAGGAGAAGCGCTTTCGCACCCTCGCCGAGGAGATCCGCTGCCTCGTGTGCCAGAACCAGAGCCTTGCCGATTCGGGCGCTGGCCTTGCAACGGATCTGCGCAACGAGATCGTCGCGCAGATGCGCGCGGGCAAATCGGACGCGGAGATCAAGGTGTTCCTTACCGAACGCTACGGCGATTTCGTCCTCTACCGGCCTCCGGTGAGGCCCGGGACCTGGGCCCTGTGGTACGGTCCCGCGGTTCTGGTGCTGCTCGGCGGCGCGATCTTCGTCGTCGCGATCCGCCGCCGGTCCCAACGTGAAGGACTGATCGCGGATCCCGACCAGGAAGAGCTGGATCGCCGCTTGGAGGAAGAGCTTTGACCACCACCTTCTGGGCCCTCAGCGCCCTGCTGGCCCTCCTGGCCGTCGGCTTCGTACTCTGGCCGCTACTTCGGGGCGAGGACGCGGAGTTCTCGCGTCAGGCCCGTGAGATCCGCAAGCAGCTGGCCAGCCTGGATCGGGCCCACGCCGACGGACATGTGGAGGATGATGGCTATGCCCGTCGCCGCGAGGCCCTGCAGCGGCAGCTCGGCGCCCTCGCCGAAACAGTGACGCCGGTCGCGGGCGGGCGCATGACGGCCGCAGCGCTTGCCCTGACGGTGCCCATTGCTGCCGTGTTCATCTACCAGCAGATCGGGACGCCGCAGGCCATGTCGTTGCTTGCGACCACGACGCCCGCGGGAGGCCAGGCGCCGGCCGCGGCGCAGACCGCAGACGGACAGCAGGCCGCGCTGGGGCTCGACGAGGCCATCGCGAACCTCGAACGGCGCCTCGACGCCGATCCCGACGACATCGAGGGCTGGTATCTGCTCGGTCAGTCCTACATGACAACCAATCGCTTCGTCGCGGCGCGGGACGCCTTTGCGCGGGCCTACGAGCTGGACCCCGACGAGCCCATCATCCTCGAGCTCTACGGGCACGCCATGGCGTTCGCCACCGGCGACAACATCGTGCCCGAGGAAGCGCGCGGGCTGTTCGAGCGGGCCGTCGAGCTGAATCCGAATTCCGAGCGCGCACTCTACTTCCTGGGTGTTGCGGCGATGCAGCGGGAGGATCCCACCGCAGCCGTCCTTTACTGGGAGCGCCTCGCGGGCCTGCTGGACCCGGCCTCGCCGGTTTCCGAGCGTCTGGCCCAGGATCTCCAGAACGCGCGCAGCATGGCCGGCGAGACGCCTTCCGTGGCGAGCCTGTTTCCGGGTGCCGCTGCTGCCGCACCGGCGCCAGCAGTGACGGCACCCGCACCCGCCTCCGAGCCAACGTCCGCGCCGCCGGAGTCGGGCGGCGAAGGGCTGCGCGTGGCCATCGCCCTGGACGACGCCCTGCGCGACCGGGTCGCCCCGAATGACGTGGTGTTCATTTTTGCGCGCGCAGCGGAGGGACCGAGGATGCCGCTGGCGATCCAGCGGGTGGCCGCCGGCCAGCTGCCGCTCGAACTCACGCTCGACGAGAGCATGGCGATGACGCCGGCGATGAACATCACCACGTTTCCGGAAATCGTCATCGGCGCCCGCATTTCCAAGACGGGCAATGCGACCCCGCAGCCGGGCGACCTCGAAGCACTGAGCGCCCCGATGCCGAACGACACCCGCGACCTCGTCGAGCTGACGATCGATCGCGTCCTCTGAATCCGACCGGGCGTTCTCGACCACCGGAACGGCCGCGGCGGGCCGTCCCGGAAGGAATCGAACCGCTCAGCGATCGCTGATCGGCTCGACCCGCCTTGGGTCCGGACCCGTATAGTCCGCGCTCGGCCGGATGATGCGATTGTTGGCGCGCTGTTCGAAGACGTGCGCGCACCAGCCCGTGACTCGGGACATCACGAAGATCGGCGTGAATAGCGGCGTGGGGATACCCATGAAGTGGTAGGCCGAGGCATGATAGAAGTCCGCGTTGGCGAACATGCCCTTCTCCTCGTCCATGATGCGCTCCACGGTCTCGGAGACCGGGTAGAGCACCGTATCGCCCACCTTCGCCGCCAGCTGGCCGGACCACTCCTTGATGATCGCGTTGCGGGGGTCGCGCTTCTTGTAGACGGCGTGTCCGAAGCCCATGATCAGGTCTCGACGCGCCAGCTTGGCGTACACGTCCTCCGCGGCCTCCTCGACGCTCCCGTACTGCTCGAGCATCGCCATCGCGGCCTCGTTCGCACCGCCGTGGAGGGGACCACGCAGCGACCCGATGGCCGCGGTCACGCACGAGTGGATGTCCGACAACGTCGACGCGCAGACCCGGGCCGTGAACGTCGACGCATTGAACTCGTGCTCGGCGTACAGGATCAGCGACACGTCCATGACGCGCGCATGCAGCGCGTCGGCCGGTTCGCCGTGCAGCATGCTGAGGAAATGAGCGCCGATGCCGTCATCGTCCCCGGCCGTCTCGATGCGGACGCCGTCATGGCTGAACCGGTACCAGTAGCAGATGATTCCGGGCAGCGCCGCCAGGAGCCGCTCGGCTGCCGCCAGCTGGGTGTCGAAGGAAGGCTCCGTCTCCAGATTGCCGAGCACCGAGCAGCCGGTCCGCATGACGTCCATGGGATGCGCGTCCGCTGGAATCCGCTCGAGCACTTCCCTCAGGGCCTCGGGAAGCTCTCGTAGGCTGTTGATATGCTTCTTATATTCTTCAAGTTCTGCCGCCTTCGGCAGCGCCCCCCGAAGGATCATGTGGGCCACCTCGTAGAAGGTGGCGTTCCGCGCCAGGTCGTCGACGTCGTAGCCGCGATAGCGCAGGCTGTTGCCTTCGGCACCCACGGTGCACAGCGCCGTCTCACCGGCGCTTTGGCCACGCAGGCCGCTGGGTTTGCTGGTCATTTCAACTCCGTGAATTGGTCCTACGTCCGGGCGGACACGAAATCCCCCGTCGGTGGCGACCGCCACCGGTTCGACGCCAGGCTGTTTCGCTTAAGGGGTCTGCGCATGACGCACTCCCCGGCTGACCCCTCACGGCGCGCCTGACCGTTATAGAATACCGTGAGCCGGGAGTGAGGAG
>JBCCZC010000527.1:0-3434 GCA_039188505.1 Pseudomonadota bacterium
CGCCCGATCTGACCCTCGAGCAGGCGGCTCGGCCGCCGACAGCATCTTCCGGACCTGACCCATGAGGCTCACGTCGTTGCGGTGCTGGCGCAGCAGGCCGGCGGGAGCGCGGGCGAGGAACGTGCTGAGCGTCTGCGTGTCCTGCGCCACCGGCATGCTCAGGTAGCGACTGGAGAAGGCCACGAAGTTCACCGGCTGGTCGAAGTAGTGCTGCCCCGGGAACATGAACTCGTACTCGTCGGCGTAGGCCGCCGGACCGAAGGTGAAGCCCGTTCGGTTCAGCAGGATGTTCGCGTCGATCATCCAACTGGCCCAGCGGATCAGCAGCACGAAGAAGGACTCGACGAAGTACCTTGCGGGCACGTCGCGTCCGGGAAACTCGATCGTCATGATGCATTCCTCGCCGCGCTCGCTCGGCCGGATAACGAGGTCCTCGCGCATCAGGCGCCAGTAGCGGGCGGCTCGCAGGAGCGCCCGCCGGAGGTTTGGCGCCGAGATCGTCGCGTGGCACATCATGCTGAAGGAGCCGGGCCGGATCGGCCGCTCGAGGAAGCCGACACCCTCGTCGCGCATCGTGTGGCCCGCCGCCTGGAGCAGGCGCGCGAACTGCTCGGACGCCACCCAGCCATCACCGTCCAGGGCGTCGGGCGAGAGCTCCGCGAGCCGCAGTAGCGGTCGCAACGGCACCCCACGATGAACGGCTCCTTCGAGGCTGGCTCGAACGAGAGACATCGGAATGGCGGTGCGATCCGGGGGTCTGAGCGACACGTTGACGCGCATCCTGCAACAATCGGGACAGCTCCCAAGCATAAACCCTCGGAACCGGCAGGCCCATGACGACGCAGGCAACGCTCCCACTCGAACGGCTCTACCACTGGGAAAGCACCACCCCCGACCGCGTGTTCCTGCGCCAGCGAAGCAGCGGTGAGTTTGTGGATCTCACCTGGCGCGAGGTCGCGGCACGGGTGCGGCGCGCGGCCGCGATGCTCCGGGACCTGGTGCCGGAGCCGGGATCCCGGATCGCGATTTCCTCAAAGAATTGCGCGGATTGGTTCATCGCGGATCTCGCCATAATGATGGCCGGCCACGTCAGCGTGCCGCTCTATCCAGGCGTCGCCGTCGATACGATGCGCTACATCCTCGAGCATGCCGACGTGAAGCTGGCCTTCTTCGGGCCAACCGACAACGTCACGGACCTCGTGGACGCGACCCCCGACGGCATCCCTACGGTGGGCATCCACGCGTGCCCGGCGCCGACGGACATGCGCCTAGCGTCCCTCCTCGAGGAGCACGAACCACTCGAAGGCAAGCCCTGCCCCGACCCCGATTTCATCTTCACGCTGATGTATACGTCCGGCACGACGGGGCGACCCAAGGGCGTCATGCACGCGCTGTCGACCGTCGCCTTCGCGGTCCCGGACTATCTGGAGAACTGGAGCTTCACCCAGGAGACCCGGTTCTTTTCCTATTTGCCGCTGGCGCACGCGGCGGAGCGGATCATCGTCGAGATGAACAGCCTGTACAGCGGCGGTACCGTGGCCTTCGCCGAGTCCCTCGACACCTTCGCCGATGATCTCCGTGCCGCCCGCCCTACGATCTTCTTCTCGGTCCCGCGGCTCTACCGCAAGTTCAAGGACGGAGTGGAGACGAAGTTCCCACCGAAGCTGCTGCGAACACTGCTGCGCGTGCCTCTGATCGGTCCGCGGCTCAGGCTCAGGATCCTCGACGGCCTAGGCCTCGATCAGTGCATTCACTGGATCACGGGTTCCGCGCCGACGCCCGCCGACGTCCATGCCTGGTACGAACGCCTCGGCGTGATGCTGCGCGACGGCTATGGCATGACCGAAAATTTCATCTACGGCTGCATCGCCCAGGGCGACATCCAGGTTCCCGGCAGCGTCGGCACGGTGTTTGGCCGAGGCGAAGGGAGGATCTCTGAAGAGGGCGAGATCCTCTTTCGGAGCGGCGCCCTCATGAAGGGCTACTACCGGGACGCGGAGAAGACGGCCGAGACGCTCCGAGGCGGGTGGCTCCACACCGGCGACAAGGGCCGCATCGACGATGCCGGCAACGTATTCGTCACCGGGCGCATCGCCGACACCTTCAAGACGCAGAAGGGCAAGTTCATCGACCCCGCGCAGATCGAGGACCGGTGCGGCGGCTTCACCCTCGTCGAGCAGGTCTGCGTGCTCGGCCATGGGCTCGAACAGCCGGTGGCCATCGGCGTCCTGGCGCCGGATGCCGCTGAGCGCCCCTAGGATGAGATCGAACCGGTCGTTCGCGAAGAGCTCGAGGCCGTGAACGCCGAACTCCCCGGCTACCAGCGCATCAGCCATTTCGGGATCACCCGCTCGGCCTGGACGCCGGAGTCCGGCCTCGTGACACCGACCCTCAAGATCGTGCGTTCAAGCGTTGAACGAAACTACTTTGACCGGGTTGCGGCTGCTGCCGAACCGGTTGTCGAATTGGATCGCTAGCGGCGGCGAACCGGCAAAGAGAGCCGACCCACCGCTCAGATAACCCACCTTAGACGACGACCGGAACCGGGAACTTCATTTGGAAGCGCTCGACCACCAGCGTCAGTCCGGGCCGGGCCGGCGCCAGGTCGGGGAAGGCCGAAGGTCCCAGCGCGATCGCGTCACAGCGCCCGACGCGACAGCGACCGCGCGACGCCAGGGACGTCAACAGAAAGTCTTCGTTTCGCGGCTGGGCGACGGTGGTCCAGGCACCCGGCAACAGCGCGGTTGTGACCGGAAACGCGGGGCCGCGGCCGGTCACGCTGATCTCCGCGAGGCGATCGGTGCCCTGACTGACTTCCCAGCGCTGGGCCCGACTCGTCCGGTCGGTTTTGAACTCGGCCGTTTCCTTGGGTATCGCCCAGTTCAGTCGACCGTTGGCAACGCTTTCCCAGGTCGAGACGACGATCCGAGTGATGATCGGCCGAACACCACCGGCCACCCGGAATCGCCCGGGGACGAACAGCAGCTCCCGGTAAGGGCCTGCCGGAGAGGACACGTAGTCGACCAGCATCAGGGCCGCCGGCCCGCCGACGTAGGCGGCGTGCAAGGACTCCGGAACCCATCGCTCGAGGACGCTGTCTGCGGGTCGACCGAAGAGCAGGACCACGCCCGAGCCCTCCAGGGTCCAGGGCGGCGGTGCAGCCGTGTAGGCTGGATCGTCGGCGCTGACGGTGACGGGCATGCGCGCGGTGTCGACCACCGTCACGCCGCGGCGGCCTCCGCGGCCGGGGCGTCTGCCTGGTCGAGAAAGGCCTTGACGGACTCGAGCGCCCGATTGGCGTCTGGCAGCAGGCCGGCGCTGGTCTGGAAGACGTGCCAGACGTGTGGATAGACCTCCGTTTGCACCGTGACCCCGGCCGCGGCCATGCGCTCACCCAGCAGCACCCCCTGTTCCGCCAGGAGTTCGTCGCCGCC
>JBCCZC010000528.1:0-3433 GCA_039188505.1 Pseudomonadota bacterium
GAGGGCGCGACCTTCCAGGAGATCAAGGACAACGTCCGGCGCGACCAGGCGGTATTCCTGCTGCTCCACGAGGAAGCTACCGTCAACCAGGTGGCGGATCGGCTGGGTTTCTCCGAGCCCAGCACCTTCCACCGCGCGTTCAAGAAATGGACGGGCATGGCGCCTGGCGAATACCGGGACGCACAGCTCGCCCGCGCTGGGCGCTAGACCTGCTGCGCCGACGCGTGGCCCGGTTCAGCAGGCGATGCCCGCTCGTCGAATCGCGACGACGCGCTGATCGCCACGGACGCGGCGCGAAACGGCCCCGCATGCCTTGACCAACGATCAGCGTTCGGTGGCTCTTCGCAGAATCAGCATTGAGCAGCGCGCGCCGCGAGGCATTGCCGTGCTGTCGGGCCCAGGCGTAGGCGGGCACGATGTTCAGCGTGGTCTGAACCCGGGTCCCGATGGGCTCAGCTGGCGGGTGTTCCGGACCGAATGGGTGAAGCGGCTGTTGCGTGCGTCGTCGGGCTCCCGACACTGCTCCGGGAGGTCGGCGGCGGGAACCACCAGTTCCGCACACACGATGTCCGAGTCGGTCGGGTACTCGCGGAGAAACCGCCGCCCTGCCCGCCGCGCCTGCACCAGCGTCCGTCCCGAAAACGCCTCCTCGAGTCGGTTTGCCGCATCGCTCCATTCGCGGTGTCCGGACCGCGCCGCGACGGTCAGCCAGGCGAATCCGGCGATCAGGTCCTGCTCGACACCATCGCCGCGCGCGTAAAGCAGTCCCAGCGCCGCCTGGGCACGCGGCTCCCCACGCTCTGCGAGCTCGATCAGGATCGGCTCGGCGGCCCGCGCCTTTCCGCCCTTGATCAACGTGTAGGCGGCATATAGCTTCGGGTCGGCGACGTCGGAGTCGATCGCCACATCGGCTTGCGCGGAAACGCCGACGAGGCAGACCAGCAGGCAAATCGACCGCAGCGCGTTCTTCATCGGGAATACTCGGCCTGTGCGCGTCGAATGACGGCATTCGGTAGCTTGGTTGCCGCTCCGATCCGATTGTTCATGCGGCGCGCTCGCGGGACGGCTTGTGACGATCCCGAAGGCAGTTAGCCGACGTTCGGCACCACCACCGAGATCGCGACCGCGGTGACCCGCGCCGGGTTGCGGTAGGAGTGCGCCTGCGAGCCCGGGAAGGCGAGCACGTCACCGGACTCGACGTCGTGGAACTGGCCGGACAGCAGAACCTGCATGACGCCTTCGAGGACGTGGAGGTATTCCTTGGTGCCAGCAAGGTGGGGCGTGCCCTTCATGGTGGCGCGGCCAGCGAGTTCCATGCGCTCGATATCGAGGCCGCGGACCCGCTCCGGCAGCAGCTTGTAGATCTGGACGCGGCCGTCGCTACGCTGTTCGATCGGGACCTCCCGAGCCGTCAGCAGAGCGACAGCGCTGCGCGGCGCGCTGACCAGCTCGTCGAGACCGACCGATAGAGCGGCTGCGATCCGGGTGAGCGTCGCCAGCGCGGGATTGCCCACGCCCGACTCGATGTGGCTGATCGTCGACCGGGGCACGCCGGCGAGGTCCGAAAGCCGCGTCTGGCTGAAGTTTCGGGCGCGGCGCATGGCGGCCACGTTCACGGCGAGGTTGCGGGCAGCGGGCGGGCCGTCGGCAGCTTGTCGATCGGTCATCAGGTTGACGGATTTGCCAATGAGCCGTCGAGCATGCGCTAGCTTGGATACAAACGCAACCAGGAGATGACCATGCACATACTGATAATCCGAGGCCTGCGCGACCGTCTCCGGTTCCTGTCCGGCCTGACCCCGCTGGCGCGCCGCGAACTTGCCGAGATTCTGCGCGCGCTGAGCTTCAAGTAGCCGTCAGTCGAGGAGGGCGCCGGTCGAGCATCGGACGGCGTTGTCCTGCCATTCACAGTGCTGCGGGAGTCCGAACTCCGTCCAGTAGGCAAGCAGCCCCGACCCGCGAATCAGGTCCTGATAGGCGGGTTGCTCGGACAGCTCGACGTAGGGCGTTGCAAAGTCGCTGTAGAACACGTTGATCGGCAAGCCCCCGCGCCTGTCACGTTCGAGAAACTCGCCCGCGCGCAGGAAGGTGCTGCCCGAGAAGTACAGTCGTTCTCCCGTGGCGAGATCCCGGTCGGGCGCGCCGTCTTCCAGCCAGGCCTCCAGCAGGTCAACGGTCGCCTCGAGATCGACCCAATCCGGATGGATGGCAACCGCAGCGCGAATTCCTGGAAGTTCCTCGCCGAGCCGGCCGGTGTTTCCCAGCGAGATCAGCAGCTGCAGGAAGTCGGCGTAGAAAAACTCGGACTGCGCGCCGAGCGCAAGGGCCGATTCCATGGTCGCCAGGGCTTCCTCAAGGCGTCCCTGGACCGCCTGCGTGCGACCCAGAACGAGCGTGTAGAACGCCGAATCCGGGGCGATCTCCTTCATCCGTGCCGCAATCGCTTCGGCCTCCTCGAACTGGCCTACGCGAAGGAGCAGCTCGACCAGATCCTCGAGTAGCACGTCGTTGTTGGGATCTTCGGCCAGCGCCTCCCGCATGACCCGCTCGCCGTTGACTACGTCGCCGTCGAGCAGCGCGAGCTGCCAGCCGTGATAGAAGCGAACGACGTGGTCTTCCGGCGCGAGCATCAAGGCCTGGGACCGGGAGTAGCGCGCCTTGCCCCAGCTGGCCGCGATGGTCTGCCAATCGTCGTCCCTCGCGAAGTAGTCGGGCAGCACCTGGTAGGTCTGGCTGAGGATGACCCAGGCTGGTGCGAATTTCGGGTCTCTCGCGACGGCCTCCTCCAGAACATTGATGGCCTCGTAGAGGGCGACGCCGCGCTGACGGTAGAGCTCGCGGCCGCGGAGAAAGAGCTCGACGACCGTTGCATCACTGGTTCTGCGGGCATCGGGCGTGATTTCCGCGCCGAGTTCGAGCGACGCGCCCAGCTCATCGGCGATCGCCCGGGCGATCTCCTCCTGCACCGCAAAGATGTCCGCCAGCTCGCGATCGTAGCTGTTGGACCAGAGGTGTCGATCGGTATCCGCGTCGATGAGCTGCGCGGTGATGCGGACGCGATCGCCGCCATCGCGACGGACGCTCCCTTCGAGCACGTAGCGCACGCCAAGCCGTCCCGCAATTTCGGGGATGCTGCGATCGCCGTCGCGGAAGCGGAAGGCCGATGTGCGGCTCGCCACGGAGAGTCCGCCGACCCGGACCAGCGTATTCAGGATCTCCTCGGAGATGCCGTCGGAGAAGAACTGGTTCTCGGCCAGCCCGGACATGTTGGTGAAGGGCAGCACGGCGATGGAGATCGTATCGTCGCCAGCCTCCTCTTCAGGGGGTTGCGGCTCCGGCTCGGACGGTGCCGCCGCCGCCACCGTCGTCGGCGCCTGGTTCGACGCCGGGGTCGGCGGTGCAACGGGATTGAGACGGCCCCAGGTGAAGACCC
>JBCCZC010000529.1:0-3410 GCA_039188505.1 Pseudomonadota bacterium
CGATGCCGTCCAGCTGCTCGACGAGCCAGCCATGACCGGACTGTGTGGCGTTGAACCACGGGCCGCTGACGTCGGATTCCGGTGGCCCCTTTGCAACGATCGACTTACAGACGCTCACCGGTCCCTCGCCGCAGCCGTCGACGCCGCGCACCGTGTAGGCGTACTCGCCTCCCGCGACAACCTTCGAATCGGAGAAGGCGCTCGTGGTCGTGCCGAGCAGCCGGCCCCGGCCGCTCGAAGCCTCACAGGTTCCAGACGCGCGATAGACCTCGAAGCGCTCGGCGTTGGCCAGGGGCTGGATGGAGAGATCGATCTCTTCCTCGCTCGCCGCAAGCTCGAAGGCCGGCGGCGCGGTGACGCCGGAAGCGCACTGCGCCGCATTCACGACCAGCGAGAATCCCTGGCGCCGCGTTTCGGGACGGCCGTCTCCCGGAACGCCGTGCGCACGAACGCGGAGCAGATAGTCGCCGGCCTCGGGGCTGGAAAGTCGAATCTGCTCCACGGTGTTCAGGCGGTCCGGTTCTCCATCCGTCGTCGACTCGCCCCTAGTATGGCTGTTGCCCCGCCATGTGGCCCCGTTGCCGACCAATTCAAGGTCGAGGTCGTTGACCAGCGCCCGCGCCGCCATCGGCGAGCCGGGCGGGTCGTACCAGGCGAGGGTCGCCCGGAGCTCCTGGCCGGCCTCGATCCGGATGGGAAATTCGATGGACTCGCCGGTTTCGAGCCCTGCGGCATTGCGCATGTCCCAGAGCCGCAGGTCGCGGTCATCGCCTTCGAAGAACAGGGCGTTGTCGAGCCAGACCCTGCCAAAACCAGCCGTCATGTTGGGCAAGTCGCCGATCGGATGCGCGCCGTTGACCAGCAGCGCCTTCAGCAAGGCCCCCGACGGCACACGCGCATCGGCAGGATTCCTGGCGCCAGTCGGATAGAAGCCCTCGGCGAAGTACTGGCGCGCGAGAGCCGCCCCACCCGTCACCTGGGGCGCAGCCATGGACGTCCCGCTCTTCTCCGCAGTCGTCGGATTGTTGCCGAAGGGGGGCAGTGGGTTGTCGTCGCGATCATTCCCATTGGCGCTCCGCACGCGGACGCCCGGAGCGACGATGTCCGGCTTGATCCGACCATCCAGGGCCGGCCCTATGGACGTGTTCCAGTAGGGTCGCTCGTCGAGGCCCGGGTAGGTGCCGCCGACCGCCAGGACGCTCTTGGCGACGGCCGGGTGACCGATCGACTCGGGCTCACCACGGTTGCCGGCCGCGAAGACGAACAGGACGTCCTCGAATTCGTAGGCAGCATCATCCGCCTCCGCGGCATAAGCGCTGTAGGCTTGGGGGTTCCTGCCGCCGAAGCTGCCGTTGAACAGATAAGAGCCGACGGCGGTCATCTGCGCCGCCCGTGCCGTGAAGTTCCGGGCCTCCGTAACGCACCGGGTCTCGTCGTTGCCGACGTCGATGAAAAGGACCTGCGCATTCGGCGCCATCCCGTCGTCGGGATCGTAGCCGGACGCCGTCGGTGAGGACGGGGTCAGGGCATCGCCCAGCACCGTTCCGGTGACGTGGGTGCCGTGGAACGTGCCGTTGACGTTCGGCGCCGTCGGCGGATCAACGCAGTCACCGAGGCTGTCGTACGGCGACGACGCCGGATCCACCCAGTATCCGTAGACCTTGCGCTCCGGAAAGACCGGGCCCGGCGGGTCATCCGGCGCCACCGTCGTCGCATCGGTGATCGCTTCGACCGGCCCGTCGCCGCGATCGAGGCGGAGGAAGAAGTCCTCGTTGCGGTCCAGCCCGCCGTCCATCACGGTCACGATCTGCCCCGTCCCGAAAAGCCCCTGGTCCCAGATCGGCGTGACCACGGGAATGGCGCCACCGGATTCGCGGTTCGCCTGCAGCGGACCGACCGAATCCGAGTTGTAGGCCTCGACGCTGGGGGCGCCCTCGATCCAGATCACGCTCTCCGAGTCCGCCAGGGCAGCAAGAGTCGCCGCCGCCTCGCCGGCCGAGGCCTGCACCTCGACCATCGGCTGACCCGCAAGCAGGCGCGCCCCGCTGACCTGCGTGTCTGCTGGGAGGATCCGACCCAAGGTATCGCGAAAGGCCTCGGGAGACTGTCCCCGGGCCCCCAGAACCGTGAGCCGCTGCAGCGTAGCGCCACGCTTGGCGGCGGCGACCAGCGAAGCCGCGATCCGATGGCCATCCGGCTGCGGCCTGACCTCCATGACCCCCGGTAGCCCCGCAATCGCCTTCGCCTCCGCGCCCTGCAGACGCACCAGGTAGGCATGATTCGATAGGTACTGCAGGATCGCTGCGCCTTCGCGCGTCAGCAGTGTTGGATTGACGGAAGCGGCGCTGTCGAAGCGGACGATGACCCGTTCACTCCCGCTACTCCCGTCCGCGGCCGACCCGATATTTGCCAGCATGGCGCAGGCCAAGCCGAGAACCACCCGAAATCCACGCAATGCGGCTACCCCTGTCAAGACGCCAACTCAGTCTAGGAGACACCGCCACAGAGTAAACCCGGCCTTCCCTCGGATATCCCGATGGGTGCATTCGGGTCCGACGCTCGGTAACCTCACGGACTGCCGCCCTGCCGGGACAACACCCCCGTGAAACTGATCGACGAACTGAAGCGACGCAACGTGTTTCGCGTAGCGCTCTTCTACGTCGCCAGTGCCTGGGTGCTGCTGCAGATCGCCGATCTGCTATTCGAGGTCCTGCTCGTCCCTCACTGGACCCTGCGTTTCATCTTCGGGCTGCTCCTCGCCGCATTTCCCTTCGTCCTGTTCTTCGCGTGGGCCTACGAGCTGACACCCGAAGGCATCAAGCGCGACGCTGATGTTGCGCCAAAGGAGCGCTCGAGCGCCACCGGCGGGAAGCTGGACCGGGCCATCATCCTGCTCCTGGTGGTCCTGCTCGCCGCCGTCGGCTATGGGCAATGGCGTACTCCGGAGCCCGTCAGCCCCGAACCGACCGAACGGATCGCGCAGGACGGCACCGACGATGAGACCGCCGATGACGCGGTGCCAGAGACGGACGAGTCCCCGGCGGAAACGGCCATCGCGGTCCTACCGTTCGCGAACATGAGCGGTGCGGCGGACAATGAATATTTCTCAGACGGCCTGTCGGAGACGCTGCTGCACCTGCTCGCGCGAATTCCGGAACTCCAGGTCGTGGCGCGGACCTCGTCGTTCCAGTTCAAGGGGCGCAACGAGGATGTGCGGAAGATCGGAATGCAATTGAATGTCGGCCACGTGCTCGAAGGCAGCGTTCAGCGCGCGGGCGAGCGCGTCAGGATCACCGCGCAGCTGATCGATACGCAGAACGGCTACCACATCTGGTCCGAGACCTTCGACCGCACGCTCGAGGACGTCTTCGCGGTCCAGGACGAGATTGCGGCCAGCGTCGTCGACGCGC
>JBCCZC010000530.1:0-3409 GCA_039188505.1 Pseudomonadota bacterium
CGACCGACCGGATGCCGCCACGCGCCGTGACGCGGAGCATGTTCGTCGCGTCGCCCTGCGCAACGACGAGGGTGGGCTGTTGCCGGGCCTGGACGATGGAGCGGGCCCGCTCGTAGCGATGGAAGGTAACGCCCCAGCGCCGGAACGTCTCCTCGAGCAGCAGGTCCCGATGTCGCCCGGGAACGATCAAGGCCACATCGGCTTCCCGGGCCGCGTCGAGGAGCTTGGCGACGTGGCGATCCCGCGGTTGCCGCGCCAGCTTCCAGGGAATGCGGACGGCGACCTGGAAGTCACCGCGCGAGGTCCCGTCGATGCTCAGGTGGCCCCCGAGAAGGGCCACCAGGCGGCGCGTGATCGTCAGGCCGAGCTCGCCGGCCTCGACCGTCACCGGGGCATCGTCGCCGCGTGCGCCGGGCCGGCGGACGATGCTCGCCACGGTCGGTGCCGACGCGGGCACCTCGACCCGGAGGTGCAGCTCCTCGTCGATCAGATCGGCCGACAGCAGAATCCGGTCGCCCCGTCGCGCCGCGAGGCCCATGGACACGAGGTTGATGAGGATCTGCCGGATGCGCCCGATATCGCAGAGGATCCGCGCCCCTGCTCCCGGAGCGAGCTGCGCGTAGAGCTCGAGCCGCTCGGACTGGATCTGGGTGGAGAAGAGGTCGACGACGTCGTCCAGCAGATCCGCGACCGCGGCCTCGGCTTCGTCGAGCTCGATGCCGTGGAGCTCCAGGTGGCCGAGCTCCCGGAGCTGGTTCAGCTGGTAGAGGAGGGCGCGCGCGCCGTGCCGTCCAGCCGATACCCAGTCCGCCTGCTCCGGCGTCAGCACAGAGTCGCCGAGGAGGCTGAAGGCGTTGGTGACCGAGGCGAGCGGCCCACGCATCTGGTGGTTGATCGCGGCCAGCATATCGTCGCGCCCCGTGTCGTCCTCGTGCGCGTCGGCGGCGCGCTCGCGCGCGGCCTTGAGCGCGACCAGGGCGGCCTTGAGCCGCCGCTCGGCGGTCACGCGTCGGATGACCTCCTGCTCGAGCCTGGATCCTTTCTTGACGGTGACCATCCGCGCGTAGCGTGCTCCACTCGGTTCAACGACCCGAACACTCACGCGATGCGCCATGCCGGCGTGAGCTCAGGCTGAGGCCCCGGAGCTTACCAGACCTTCCGGAAGGGGACTCGCCGCGTTCACCGCGCTAACATCGCCCGCTGGACCCAGTGGATTTTCCGCCTTGACCCACACCAACAGCCGGAATTTCGGCCACGCCCGTCACCGCCCGGTACCGCCGGTGAATCGACCGTGACCCAGTCGCTGAGAGAGGCGATATTCAACCGGCGAATGCTCATCTGTGTGTTCACCGGTTTCGCTTCAGGGCTGCCGCTCTATGTCGTCTTCCAGCTGATTCCCGCGTGGCTGCGCGTCGAGGGCGTCGGCCTGCGAGAGATCGGCTTCTTCGCGCTCGTCCAACTTCCGTACACCT
Organism: Pseudomonadota bacterium; assembly: GCA_039188505.1. Lineage (GTDB taxonomy): Bacteria > Pseudomonadota > Gammaproteobacteria > Xanthomonadales > SZUA-38 > JBCCZC01. The sequence goes on from JBCCZC010000530.1 coordinate 1,473, forward strand.
GGAAATTCCTCTGGTCGCCGATCATGGACCGGTTCACGCTGCCGTTCCTCGGGCGTCGGCGCGGGTGGATGCTCGTATCCCAGGTCATGGTCATGCTCTCGATCGCGGCCATGGGCTTCATCGAACCCCAGCTCTCGGTCTGGGTCGCGGCCTACCTTGCGGCCGCGCTCGCGTTCTTCAGCGCGAGCCAGGACATCGTGCTCGATGCCTATCGCCGCGAGCTGCTCCCCGACGCCGAGCTCGGGCTTGGCAATACGATCCACGTCCAGGCCTATCGGTTGTCGGGCCTCGTGCCCGGAGCGCTCGCCCTGATCCTCGCCGACCACATGCCCTGGGAATCGGTCTTCATCGTGGTGGCGGGGTTCATGCTGCTGGGGGTCGGCCTGACGCTGGCGATCGACGAGCCCGAAGTCCACGGCGAGGCCCCGAAGAATATCCGCGAGGCCGTCGTGAACCCCTTCGTCGAGTTCTTCGGGCGTAAGGGGGTGCTCTCGGGACTCCTCGTGCTGAGCTTCCTGTTCCTCTACAAGCTCGGCGACAGCATGGCGACCACGTTGCAGACGCCGTTCTTCGTCGATCTTGGCTTCTCCCTGACCCAGATCGGCTCGATCGCGAAGACCGCCTCGCTGACGGCCGCGATCGTTGGCGGTCTGGGGGGTGGGCTCATCATGATCAAGCTGGGGATCAATCGCGCCCTGTGGCTCTTTGGCCTGGTGCAGATCATCAGCATCCTGGGCTTCGCGCTGCTCGCCGAGGTCGGCGCGAATCCCTGGATGCTCGGTTTCGTCGTTGCCTTCGAGTACCTCGGCGTCGGCCTCGGCGCGGCGGCCTTCGTGGCGTTCATGGCGCGGGAGACCAACCCCGCCTTTGCAGCGACGCAGTTCGCGTTGTTCTCCGCGCTCACGGCGGTCCCGCGCACGCTCGCTGGCGCAACCACCGGCGTGCTTGCCGAGCAGTTCGGCTGGACGGGATTCTTCCTGCTCTGCACGTTGATCGCCGTGCCCGGAATGCTGCTGCTGTTCAAGGTCGCGCCCTGGGGGGCCACTCCCGAAGGTCAGCGATAGCACCTGCCGGGGCGGTGCAGCGGCCTCGGCAGATCTGACCAGGCTAGGTCGGCGCGTAGTCGAGGATCGTGTAGCCCAGCGCTTCGATGGTCCCTTCAGGCGTCAGCTCGATCGGCGCCATGCCCGGTGCGGCGGTGACGATCGTATGAAACTCGCCGTTCTCCCCGCAGGGGTCGACGCCCACCGGGAGGCTCTCGAGTAGCCGCTGATCGTAGTGTGCGCTCAGATAGGTGGTCGGGACCGCGAGTGCGTTCACGGAACAGAGCCTGCACTCGATACCGCTGTCCTGGATCCGGCGGGCCATGGTCGCCGTGTCCTTCCCCCAGAGGGGAAAGCGGACCTCACACTCGGTCCCCGCGAGCGCCCGCTCGCGAAACTGGCGAATGTCTTCGAGGAACAGGTCGCCGAACACAAGACTCGTCAAGCCCTTGCCCTTGATACCCCGTCGAATCCCGCGAATCCACGCCTTGTTGTCGGCGTTCGGTGGCAACGGCACCTCGATCAGCTCGAGCCCCAGGCGCTGGGCCTGCAGGCGAATGATCGAGAGGCGGATGCCCTGGATCGGTAGCCGGCCCCGCTCGCGGTCGTAGGTCGTGATCAGGTGGGTCACGTCGCTGCAGACCTGAAGGCAGAAGGCGCTGTCCTTGCCGCCGCTGTAGAGGAGTCCTGCACTCACGGCGGGTAGATCGCGCCCAGGACGCGCGGGCCGGCCGCCCCGGTGACCCCGGGCAGATTGCCAGGCTGGTCCAGGAGGGTCTGGCGCGCGATCCACGCGAACAGGATCGCTTCGACCCAGGCCGGATCGAGGCCGCACGTGGCCGTCGACACAACCGGGCATGCCAGGGCCATGGCGATGCGATCCATGAGGAAGTC
>JBCCZC010000531.1:0-3379 GCA_039188505.1 Pseudomonadota bacterium
ATCGAGCGTGAGCTGGAAGGAACAGTTGGCCTTGAAGTCCACCGGCGGGAAGCGGAGCACGTCGCTGAGCACGAACGCCACGAAGCCGGTCACGAAGTCCCGATGGGACGCGTGCAGGGACGGACCGCGTGAACCCGGCCAGGATTCGCTGGTTCCAAAGCGGGCGTTGAACTGATCGCAGTTGAGGAATTCCTGGCTCAGCGCCCAGGCGCGGATCTGGTCCGGGTCGTCGAAGATCTGGTCCTTTACGACCATCGGAAAGGGGCGGACCTGGTCCAGGGCATCGGTCATGGGGAGATTCTAGCCGTGATGTCGAGTTCATTGCCTCTGGCCGGGCTGCCGTTCCCCACGGTCGACCTGCATGAGGAGGGACGCGCGCAGCTCGGAGCGAGGTGTCCGGCATGGCTGCCGCCTCGCCCCTGACCTGGCGCTGACGCCGATCCCGGCACGCTACGCCCATGTCCGATCGTTACGTGCTCGCCGCACCGCCCTGGCTTCAGTACGGCGTGCTCAGCGCAGCCCTCCTGGCCAGCGCTAGCGGCGTTGCCTGGGTCGCTGCGTGTTTTCTCGCCGATGCGATGTCCACGGCTCGAACGCTGCTCGGCGGGCTCTCGCTCCTGGTGCTTGCGCTCGTGGCGAACCCGCGAGTCTGGCGGCGCTGGATCCACGGCATCGCCGATGCCCGCGGACTCTGGTTGCCCACTCGCGGCGGGCGAATGATCGCGATTCCCTGGCGGCAGGTCGGCAGGATCCAGCCGGCAAGGGCGACCCGCACCGTGCCGCCCGGCGGCGTGGTCGCCTACGTCGACGTCGACGACGTGCTCTGGGAGCAGCTGTCCTGGCGTCGCGATGTGCTCGAGGACCCCGACCAACCGGTGGGCTTCCGGCCCGTTCCGTTAGGAGTGATGGGCCACGACGTGGCAGCGGTCATCGCCGCGATCGAGCGCCGCCGGCCCCGAAGCTGACCACGGCGGCTGGCGGTTTTCGCGGCCGTCGGGCGTTAATGCATCGATGTCCGAGAGGGTCGATCTCCGATGCCGCGTTTCCGACTCACCGTGCTTGCCGGCCTGCTGCTGACCGCGAGTCAGGTCAGCGCCGACGACTGCGATTTCTACTGCTACCTCGGCGAGGCGAACCGGGCTTCGCTGGTCGCGCTCCGCGAAGCAAACGTTCTCGACGACGAGCTCGCGCGCACGATCGCGGACGGGATCGATACCGTCATGGCAAACGCCGATGCCGACCCGTCGCTACGGTCGTCCAACTATCTCGATTTCGAGGAGCAGCTCATCGCAGTCGCGGGCGCAGAGGCGTCACAGGTTCATGTAGGACGCAGCCGTCAGGATCTCCACGGCACGGTCCGTCGGCTGCTTGTCCGCGACGCCTTCCTCGAGACCTTTGGGCAAGCGCTCGTGGCGCGCGAGGCGGTGCTGACCCTCGCCGCTACCTATGCGGACGTCGTTATCCCGGCCTACACGCACGGCGTCCAGGCGCAGCCGACGTCGGCCGGTCACTACCTCCTCGCCTTTTCCGCGGCGCTTGAACGGGACGCCCAGCGGCTCCGGGAGGCTTTTGCCCGCTTCAACCGCTCGCCGCTCGGCGCCGCGGCGCTGGGGACCTCCGGGTACGCCACCGACCGGGAACGGCTTGCGACACTTCTGGGTTTCGCCGGCCCCGTGGTGAACGCCTATGACGCGAACCTGGTGTCCAGTAGCGACTTCAAGCTGGAGTTCGCGACGGTCCTCTCGCTGTCCGCCATACCCGTCGGGCAGTTCGCGCAGAATCTCCATACGCAATATCACAATGTCGTTCCCTGGTTTGTACTCGACGCCTCGACGACCAGCGGCAGCTCGATCATGCCGCAGAAGCGCAACCCCCGGCCGATCGATCGACTGCGCACGCGTTCGAGCCAGGTGATCGGCCAGGCTCAGACGCTGCTGCTGACCTCGCACAACACCAATACCGGCATGCACGACTACCGGGTTCTGGCCCCGACGGTCGAGCTGCTCGCGAGCGCGCGGGACATGTATCGCCGCTACGGAGCACTCCTTGGCAGCATCAGCATCGACCGCGAGCGAGCCCTCGCGGAGGTCCATCGAGGCTATTCCACGACGACGGAGATTGCCGATGCGCTGGTGCGCTCGCACGGGCTGCCGTTCCGCCAGGCTCACCATTTCGCCTCCGAGCTGACGACCTGGTGCCTCCAGCGGGGGCGAGCGCTGCGGTCGCTGACGGACGAGGAGCTCCGCGAGGTCTACCGGGAGGCAAACGGGGACGCGTTGCCCGTCGCGATCGAGATCATTCGCGCGGCCATGGATCCCCGTCAGATGGTGGTGAATCGGCGCGGCCTTGGCGGGCCGCAGCCGGCGGAAGTCGAACGCATGTTGGCGACGCACCGGGACGAGACTGCAGCACACGCCGCCTGGCTCGAAGCGGTGCGACAGGGCCTCGCGGACGCCGCCTCCGAACTCGATCGCGCTTTCTCGGACATCCGGTGACTATCGAGATTGTCCGGACCTATGGCATGCTTGCGAGCGAGGGGAACACCGATGCAGCAGTCGTCGCCGTATAGCGACCAGTGGTTCGAAGCGTTCGTCACCGAAACCCGGCGCGAGCTGGCCGGCTTCGTGCGCCGCTTCGTGCGCTCTGCCGACGACGTTCAGGGCATTCTCCAGGAGACCTACCTCAAGGTCTTCTGCACCCTGCGCCGGGACCGCGACGGCGGCCACGCCCCGATACCGCTGCTCTACACCACGGCCCGCAACGTGGCCCTTTCGCGACTCCGCCACCAGCGGGTGATCGAGCAGAGCTGTCCGAGCGTTCAGCTCTCCGAGGAGCTCCGACGTGAAGCTGACGACGCGGAATCGGAAGCGGCATCCGGTCAGCGCCGGGTAACGCTGTTCAAGGTCATCAACGCGCTCCCGCCGAAGTGCCGTCGCGTGATCCAACTCCGCATGATCAGCGGCATGAGCCAGCGGGAAATTGCCGAGCAACTCGGGATCGCCGAGAGCACGGTCGAGAAGCATCTCGCCAAGGGCCTGCGCCATTGCCGCGAGGCATTCGCGCGTCGCCGCGCGGAGCGACCGGACGCGGCATTCGATGTACCCGGACTGCTCGCGGGCAGGGAGCGGTCCTGATGTCCCTCGACGACTGGCTCGGCGATCGCATCCCCGACGTCATCATGGACGACGCCGCGGCGTGGATGACCCGGCTCGACGCGAATCGCTGCAACACCGCGGACCGTCTTGCCTTCGCGCGCTGGCTCGACGAGGACACGCGGCACCGGGCCGCCTTCGAAGAGCTCTCGGAGGTCTGGGCCCGCCTGCATACGCTCACGGAGATCGACGTCGACGAGACCGAATCGCCCGTCCTCGCGTTTCCG
>JBCCZC010000532.1:0-3354 GCA_039188505.1 Pseudomonadota bacterium
GCGCGACCCGGCGCTCGGCGGCCGGATACGCATGCCAGGTGAGCGAGACTTCCGACGGCGTGGCGTGAGAACCCTCGGCGTCGCCGAAGAGCGTCTTCGAGAGCGCCCTCACCCGTGGTCCCATGAACCAGTTGACGAGTTCGAGGACGAGCGGCGAGGGCTCGATCGCGAGGCTCGCGTCGGCATAGATCTCGGCGAAGGCCGCCTGCACCGTGGCAATGTTGCCGCCGTGTCCGGTGAAGAACATGAATCGCCGAAAGCCCTGCGTCGCGAGCGAGCTGACGACGTCGTGGATCACCGCGATGAGCGTGCTCGGGCGGAGCGTGATCGACCCGGGGAAGGCAAGGTGATGTTGCGCCATTCCGATGCTGAGGGTGGGCGCCACCAGCACGCCCCGTTCCGCCATCCCGCCGGCGATGTGTTCCGGGCAGATCGCATCGGTCCCCACCAGACCGTTCGGGCCATGCTGCTCGGTTGAGCCGATCGGAATCAACACGGCGTTGCAATGCGCCAGGTAGCCCTCGACGTCCTGCCAGGTGGCCAGCTGTAGCCTCATCGGAATCGCTGCCTCTTCGAGTGGATGCGGGGTCAGCCGCCGTAGATTCGCTTCATCAGTCCGCCGCCGCGCTTCATGCCCACCATCGCCATCGTGGTGAGCATGCCGGCCATCATGGCGCCGGTCACGCCGCAGGTGAGCGTGTCCTGACCCGTCAGCCAGAGCCCCGGGATGCGGGTGTGCGGGCCGAGCCAGTCCTGCTGGAGCCGCTCGTTGGTGTGGTCGAGACCATAGAGTTCCCCGCGCCGGTAAGCCGAGAACCAGTTCGTCGACAGCGGCGTCGAGACCTCCCAATAGTCGACCTTGCCCTCGAGCTGGGGGAGCTTCTCGTAGAGATGCGCCATGAGCCGATCGCCGAGCGACTGCTTGAAGTCGTCGTAGTCTTTCCCGCGCTTGCCCCAGGTCGTCCCCTCCCAACGCTCGAACCAAGCATAGGGCGCCGGGGCGACGATCTCGATGGTCGCCGTGCCCGGATGACGATTCTCGTAGTCCGGATCCTTGGCCGAGGGAAACGAGATGTAGACCACGGGAAATGGCGCCTCCGGATCCGCGACGAAGGATTCGACGGCCGCGTCGAAGTCGTTGGAGGGATAGATCCAGAAATTAGTCTTCGGCAGGCCAAGTTCCTCCGCCGAGTGCTTCAGACCGATGTAGATACCCAGGTGGGCGAAGCTCGGCCGAACGGCATCGAGGCGGTCCGCATAGCCGTGCTCCCGAACCGTGTCCGGCGACAGCAGCGCCTTGAACGTGTTGTCGATGCCGGCGGAAGAGATCACGGTGCTGCAGCGGATCACGTGGCCGTCCGCCATCTCGACGCCGGCCACGCGGTCGGTTTCGACCACGATCCGTTCGACCTTCGCGTAGGTGAACACCTCGCCCCCGGTCTTCTGGATCTTCGGGATGATGAGATCGGCGATGCGCCAGGAACCCCCGACCGGGTAGAACCCACCGTAGAGATAGTGCCGCGCAATCATCGCGTGGACGAGGAAGGACGACTGCCTCGGCGGAAGACCCATATCACCCCACTGGCCGCAGATCGTGGCAATGAGGTCCGGATCATCGGTGAGCTCGCTCAGGACGTCGTGGGTGTTGCGGTACATGTGATCCGGTCGCCGCCAGCTCAGCACGGGCTTCATGAGAGACCGCTGCCACGGCTTCATGGTTCGCTCCATCCCGAGCGCCGACAGGGCGCCGCCGACCTGCTTCAGCAGCGCCATGTAGCGGTCGATGGCCTCGACCTCGTTCGGAAACTGGCGCACCAGGTTGTCGCGGAATTCCTGCTTGCCCGCCCGGGCGTTGAAGACCTTGTCGCCCACGTAGAAGCGATCGAACTCGTCGGCCATCGGCGCCCACTCGAGCTGGCAGTCGGTGAGGAAATCGAACATCTTGCGGGTGCGCGTCGGCGCGCCGACGTCGCCGATGTAGTGCACGCCGACGTCCCATTCGTAGCCGTTGCGCTCGTAGGAATGGGTGTAGCCGCCGGCCGTGTAGTGCTGCTCGAGGACGCAGACGCGCTGGCCGAGCTCGCTCAGGAGGGCGGCAGTCGTGAGGCCGCCCATGCCCGAGCCGATCACGATGGCGTCGTAGCTTTCGGCGAGGCGTTTTGGGCGGTAGCGGTTACCGATGCGCAGGGTGCTGGGTTTCATGGCGCGAGTATAGCCCCGCCGCTTGTCGACAGAACGGCATGTTCTTGACGGGTCTCATGCACGCCTCACCGGACGATGGCGGCATGAGACTTCTTGCGCTCACCCTGCTGTGCTGGAGCCTTGCAACGTCTGCGGAGCCCCAGTTTCGCGACGTCAGGCTGGCCGACGACGTGATACTCCGCTTTGCCTGGATCCCCGGCGGCAGGCACGCGGTGGGCGACGTCACCGGCAGTGGCCAGCGCGATGAGCAACCGACTCGTCAGGTCGAGCTCGATGGTTTCTGGCTGATGACGCATGAGTTCACGCGGAAGGCGTTCGGCTGGTACGTGCGTGTAGCGGCAGTGGTCCTGCCGTCGGGCTGCCAGGTCTACCGGGACGACTGGGCGTGGGACGAGAACGCGAGCTGGAATTCCCCCGGACATGAACAGTCCGACGCGGAACCCGTCGTTTGCCTGAGCTGGCACGAGGTCCAGGCCATGGTCGAGTGGCTGCGCGCGCGGGGGATCCGGGTTCGGCTGCCCTCGGAGGCCGAATGGGAAGCCGCGGCCCGGGGCGGCACGACTTCGACCTGGTTCTGGGGCGAGGACCGGCTGGGCCTCTGCCGACACGCCAACAGCGCGGATAAAACGCTCGCCCCCCATCACCCGAGCTTCAGCATCGTTGCGTGCGACGACGGTCACTACCGCACGGCTCCCGTGGCCAGCTTCGAACCGAATGCGTTCGGTCTCCATGACGTCTACGGCAATGTCTGGGAGTGGGTCCAGGACTGCTGGAACGAGAGCTACGTCGGCGCGCCTGCGGACGGCTCGGCCTGGCTCGAAGGCGACTGCGAGCGCCGTGGCTTCCGCGGCGGCGGCTGGGGCGACATTCCGGCCTACGCCCGCTCGGCGATCCGCAACCGGACCGCCGCCCTGAACCGCAAGGACGACGTCGGCTTCCGACTGGTTCTCGAGCCCGACTGACGGGCGTCACGGGCGGCGCCCGCAGGGCCGATCGGCACTGCCAATCGGTCGGCGGGGCGGTGCTATGCTGGCGCCTCGACAGGGAGGTTTGCATGAAACGAATACTGCCTTTTGCCGCGGCTGCGGTGATCGCCGGCGCAGGCCTTGTGGGGTTGAACCGCGTCCTCGAAGGACCGTCGACGGATGCGAC
>JBCCZC010000533.1:0-3354 GCA_039188505.1 Pseudomonadota bacterium
CATTCCGCCTCGAAACGTAACCCCTCCTTGAGATCCTGGCCGTAGCCGCGGATGGCCGCTTCCTTGTCGGCGAGGATCGCGGGCTGGGGCAGGGTGGCGATGAACTGCGCGAGCTCGACGGCGCGCTCCAGGGACGTGCCCTTCGGCACGACCTCGTTGGCCAGGCCGATGCGGTACGCCTCCTCGGCGCCGATGACCTTGCCCGTGATGATGAGCTCCAGGGCGCGCCCCATGCCCACGATCCGCGGCAGCCGCTGGGTGCCGCCGTCGGCAAGGCCGATGTTCCAGCGCCGGCACGTCATGCCGAAGGACGCGTGTTCCTCGACGATGCGCATGTCGGCGTAGCAGGCCCACTCGAAGCCACCCGCGTAGGCGACGCCGTTCACGGCGGCGATGATCGGCTTGTAGATGTCCGTCCAGCGCGACGGGCCGAGAATGCCGGGGGCCTCCCCCCGGTCGTGGCGGGCGATGTCGGCCGGCTCTGTCGGGCAGAGCGCGGCCTTCTCGGGATCCGGATGGCTCGTGGGCTCCGTCGCGTGGAAGTTGCTCTTCAGGTCGCCGCCCGCGCAGAAGGCCGAGTCGCCAGCCCCCGTGATCACCGCCACCTTGGCCTCGTCGTCCGTACGGAAGCGGTCGAAGGCATCCACCAGCTCGCGATGGGTCCGGGTCCCGATGCAGTTCTTTACCTCCGGGCGATTGAAGGTGATGATTCTGACGGGTCCTTGCTTTGCATGCTTGATCTGCTGGTACTCCATGCTCGATGCTCCTGTTTTCGGTGAGACACAAGAAACGATAGGCATGGCAGCGAATTTAGGTAAGGTCCGGACGTTCGATGATGGGGTCATGAGATTGCACTATCGGTCAGGAAAGGCGCCGCGTGCGCCGCAGTCGCGATGAACCGCACGCTCACCGACCGCCTGCTGCTGCCGACGATTCCCGCGGCCTTTCTGGGCGACGTGCTGCACGCGGCCGATTTCCGGGGGCTCGACGTCGACGGGCTGCTCGAGGCCAATGACCTTTCCCGGGCCCGGCTGAGCTTGCCCGGCCTGAGAGTGTCCGTAGACCGATACAGCCAGGTCCTGCGCCAGCTCGGCCAAGTCACCGACGATGCCTTCTTCGGCTTTCTATCGAGGCCCGTGCCCCTGAATGCCCTGGAGGTGTGCTGCTACGGCATGGTGGGCTGCCGAAATCTGGACGAGCTCATCGGCCATGTCAACGACTTCTATGGCCTGTTCAGCGACGACTTCTACTGGACGCTGGAGCGTCACGCGGGCAACGTTCTGATCACCGCCCACGTCCACCCGGTACTTCCCGTCGACTATCGCTTCGTCATCCAGAGCCTCCTGCTCATGAGCATTCGCCTCTTCGGCTGGCTGCTGGGCGAGGACGCGGCGATCAAGGGCGTCCGTTTCTCCTTTGCGAAGAACGCCACGGACGACAGCCTGAGCTACCTGTTCGGCAACCGGATTGACTTCGGTTGCGAAGCGAACACCGTGCGCCTGGACGGCGCCTATGCGAAGGCCACGCTGAGCTGCACTCGCGACCAGATTGCGCTGCTGCTGAAGAGCAAACGCCATCTCTTCCTGCTCAATCGCCACAAGAACTCTCTGGCGGAGCAAGTGCGATGCCTGCTACTGCTCGGCAAGAACCAAACCTGGCTGGACGCGGTGGCGGTGTCGAAGCAGTTGAAGCTGACTCCGAACCAGCTCTGGCGAAAGCTGAAACGGGAGGGGACGAGTTTCCTGGAGATCAGGGATGCGGTGAAGCGAGACTGGGCGCTGGCGCTGCTGGAAGACCCTGCCAACACGGTGGAGATGGTTTCGGATCGGCTTCGCTACTGCGACGTGAGCGCGTTCCGCAAGGCGTTCAGAAAATGGACCGGAATGCAGCCGGTGCGGTATCGCCGTACGCTGGGTTGAAGCATTAGACCCGAAGAAAAAGCCGGCGCGAGGCCGGCTTTTTCGATGCTGCTTCGGGCGTTACTGCTCAGCGCTTGACGGCCTTGCGCAGGCGCTCGAGGGCAGCGAGCTGTGCGACGGCCTGGGCCAGTTCGGCCTGGGCTTCCGCGTAGTCGATGTCCGCCTGCTGGTCGGCCAGGGCCCGCTCCGCTTTCTCCTTCGCTTCCTTGGCCGCCGCCTCGTCGATGTCGTGGGCACGCACAGCGGTGTCCGCGAGAATCGTCACGATATGCGGCTGCACCTCGAGGATGCCGCCGGAGATGTAGAGGTATTCGTCATCGCCATCCTCGCGGATGACCTGGACCTGGCCCGGCTTGAGCCGGGTGATGAGCTGGGCGTGCCGCGGCGTGATGCCGAGCTCGCCTTCCTCGCCCGTTGCGATGACCATCTTCGCGGTCCCGGAGAAGAGCTCCTCCTGGGCCGAGACGACGTTGCATTGAATGGTCGACATGGTCGCTCCGCGAATCTCTTGGGTTCAACGGCGCCCGAGCGAACTCAGGCGGCCTCCTTCTCTGCCAGCGCCTTGCCCTTCTCGACCGCTTCCTCGATCGTGCCGACCATGTAGAAGGCCTGCTCCGGCAGGTGGTCGTAGTCGCCGTCGACGATGCCCTTAAAGCCACGGATGGTGTCGGCCAGGGAAACGTACTTGCCCGGCGCACCCGTGAACTGCTCGGCCACGAAGAACGGCTGCGAGAAGAAGCGCTCGACCTTCCGGGCGCGGGAGACGACCTGCTTGTCCTCTTCCGACAGCTCGTCCATGCCGAGGATGGCGATGATGTCCTTCAGCTCCTTGTACCGCTGCAGCGTCTGCTGCACCCGACGGGCCGTCTGGTAGTGCTCGCTCGAGATGGCGTTCGGGTCGAGGAGGCGCGAGGTCGAGTCGAGCGGGTCGACGGCCGGATAGATACCCAGCTCGGCGATCTGGCGCGACAGAACGAGCGTTGCGTCGAGGTGAGCAAAGGTCGTTGCCGGCGACGGGTCGGTCAGGTCGTCCGCGGGGACGTACACGGCCTGGAAGGACGTGATGGAACCGGTCTTCGTCGAGGTGATCCGCTCCTGCAGGTCACCCATCTCCTTGGCCAGCGTCGGCTGGTAACCCACGGCGGACGGCATCCGGCCGAGCAGGGCGGACACTTCCACGCCGGCGAGGCTATAGCGGTAGATGTTGTCGATGAAGAGCAGGACGTCGCGGCCTTCGTCGCGGAAGTACTCGGCCATCGTCAGGCCGGTCAGGGCGACGCGGAGACGGTTACCCGGCGGCTCGTTCATCTGGCCATACACCAGCGCCACCTTGTCGAGAACGCCGGCTTCGCTCATCTCGTGATAGAAGTCGTTGCCCTCACGGGTCCGCTCACCGACGCCCGCGAAGACGGACAGACCTTCCTGCTGGACGGCG
>JBCCZC010000534.1:0-3340 GCA_039188505.1 Pseudomonadota bacterium
GCAGCTCGAAGCGCATGCGGTTGCGGAGCTTCGCGTCGAGGTTCGAGAGCGGCTCGTCCATGAGCAGGACGCTGGGACGCCTCACGAGGGCACGCCCGATGGCCACGCGCTGCTGCTGCCCGCCGGAGAGCTCGCGCGGCCGCTTGGGCAGCGCGGGCCCGAGGTCCAGCATCTCGGCAGCTTCGGACACCCGCTTCCGGATCTCCTTCGTCGGGAGCTTGTCCACGCCGCGGGCGCGCCGCAGGCCGAACGACAGGTTCTCCTCGACGCTCATGTGCGGATAGAGGGCATAGGACTGGAACACCATGCCCAGGCCACGCGCGCCGGGCGGCAGGTCGTTTACCCGCGTCCCGCCGATGAGGATGCTACCGCTCGAGATGTCCTCGAGGCCCGCAAGGAGTCGCAGGGCCGTCGACTTGCCGCAGCCCGAGGGCCCGAGCAAGACGAGAAATTCGCCCTCGCGGACCTTCAGGTTCAGGGCTCGCAGGCCGACCGTCCCGTCCTCGTAGACCTTGCTCGTATCGCGGAATTCGACGCTCGACATGGAACCCCCTCAGCCCTTGACGCTACCGGCGCTCAGACCCTGGATCAGGGCGCGCTGGAAGACCATGAACAGCACAGCAACCGGAATGCTGACGATCAGGCTCGCCGCCGCGAAGTCGCCCCACTGCTGCCCCGTCGCCGGAATCATCGAGGCCAGCCCGACCGGCAGCGTGTACCGGTCCGCCGACGTATTGAACACCAGGGCCAGCAGGTACTCGTTCCACGCGACGAGGAACGAGAACAGCGCGGTGATGGCCACGGCGGGTAGCGACAGCGGGAGCACGATGCGGAAGAAGACCTCGAACTGGGTGCAACCGTCGAGGACGGCCGCCTCCTCCAGCGCCCGCGGCACGGTGTCGAAGAAACCCTTCAGCATCCAGACGCAGAGCGGCAGCGCGGTGACCGAGTAGGCGATGATGAGCCCGATCGACGTGTTCAGCAGGCCCAGCGTCTTCATCACCATGAAGTACGGCACGAGGATGATGATGCCGGGAAACATCTGCACCAGCATGAAGGCGAACATCGCGCCCTGCCGGCCGGCGAACTCGTAGCGGCTGAAGGCGTAGCCCGCCGGCACGGCGAGCGCGAGCCCGAAGATCGTCGTGCCGATGGCGACGACCAGCGAATTGCGGGCCCAGAGCCAGAACCGATCTCCGCCGAGTACGACTTCGAAGTGCTCCAGCGTGAAGGCGTCACCGATCTTGCCGCCCAGGACGTTGCCCGGCGACACGGCGACATCGACGATCCAGATGACCGGGATGATCACGATGGCCACCGCGTGCAGCAGCAGCGTATGGCGGCCGAAGGACGCCAGCTTCGGTTCGAGCACGCGGTTCCGCCCGAGCCCCACCTCGGCGGCCGCGTTGTCGCACTGCCCCCGGGCCCACGCGCGAATCGGGGCGCGGGCGAGCCAGACGAGCGTGAGCGCCGGCAGGGCCAGCAGCCAGGCGCGGGACCAGACGTCCCACGCCGACCACTGGCTCCCGAAGACGACACCGCCGCCGAAGACCAGCAGGATTACGGCGATGACGAGCGCCGCAACGTAGCGCCAGGGCTGCTGTCCGTCCGGCAGCAGAAACCGCAGCACCACCAGGCCACCGAGGACGGACAGCGTCCCGTCGAGGTTGTCACCATGACCGCGCATCCACTCGCCGAGCGCGACAACCGCGAGGACTACGGCAGCCGTGGGCAGCCAGCTCCGGAGGGTCCGGATCTCTGCGGGAACGTACCAACGGAGCGCGATATCAGTCATGCCGCCGACTCCGTGGCTCGCGTCTGCTTGAGATAGGCCCAGGAGAAGCCGACGAGCAGCAGGAAGATCGCGACCGACCAGGCAGCGGCCACGCCGTAGTGCCCGTACTCGAAGGCCACCGTGAAGACGTAGGTCACGAGAATATCCGTCGCGCCTGGCTCCCCGAAGCCGACGTAGGGCTGCCCCCGCGTCAGGAGGTAGATCGTCACGAACGCGTTGAAGGACCAGATGAAGCCCAGCAGGCTGACCGGGACCATGGTGCTCTTGAGGTTCGGCAGGGTCAGATATCGGAACTGGTCCCACCGACTGACGCCATCGACGTCCGCCGCCTCGAACATGTCGCTCGACAGCGCCTGCAGCGCACCCGAGAGCGTCATCATCATGAACGGGACCCCCAGCCAGATGTTCACGAGGATCACGACGATCCGGGCGGCCATGGGGTCGTCGAAGAAATCGATCTGCGTGCCGAGCACGCTGTTGATCAGCCCGTCGGGCTGCAGCATGCCGTTCCAGGCCAGCACGGAAATATAGGCCGGAATGGCCCAGGGCAGCAGGAGGATCGTTCGGTAGGCCACCTTGCCACGCAGACCGCGTCGATTGAGGGCGATGGCCAGGAGGAGCCCGAGACCGACGTGGGCCGCGGTGTTGGCAACCGCCCAGACCATGGTGAAACCCGTCACCCGCCAGATGCCGGGCGTCGTGAACACGGTCAGGAAATTCGCGAGCCCGATGAAGGACTCGTCGCCGAGACGGCTCTGGTCGGCGTCGGTGAACGCCAGCCCGATGCCGTAGAGGATCGGGTAGAAGGTCAGCGTTGCCAGCGCGATGAGCGCCGGCGCGACGTAGGGATGGGCCAGGCGGGAACGGGTCCGTCCCCGGCGCGCATCGCTCCGCCGGAGCAGCACGAGGAGCACCGTGGCGGCGACGACGATCGAGCCGAGCGCCAGCAGGACCGGCCGCGTGTCCGGCGGCGCGGGCCGCACATCGGGCACGTCGGTCCGGGCCCGGACGGGCTGCGGAGGCGCGAGCGCCATCCCTGCAGCGTCGACAGGCACCACGCCGACCCACTGGTCCACGCCCGGACGCATGCCCGTCAGCAGGCACGTCCAGCGGGTCGTGCCCGGGGCGACGATCGGCCGCTGCAGCGCATCCCGGTGGATCGGCTGGCCGTCGCTCGTGCAGTCATCGAAGGCCAGCTCGGGGGGCACCCGCTCCAGCGACCCCGTGGCGCCGACGAGCACGCGCCCGTGGAGCATTGCGTCGGTGGAGTCGCTGAAGGTCTCGGGCGCTACGCGGATCTCCCAGGCTGCCACCGTATCGCTCGGCTCGACGGTCACGGCGATCCGCACCTGGCGGTAGGCCGCATCCGCCTCGACGACGGTCACGGCCGGCGGCTCCACCGCGGCGGCCAGGAGACCGAGCCACGCCGCCAGCAGCAGGCCGGCACTCATCGACTCAGCACCTTCTCGAGCTCCGCGTCCGCGGCGGCCAGGGCGCTCTCGGCGTCCATATCGCCGGACCAGACCATCTCGAGCGCGGTGTCGA
>JBCCZC010000535.1:0-3330 GCA_039188505.1 Pseudomonadota bacterium
CCCGACCACAACCTGCTCGAGCAACGCTACGGCGACGACGTCTACAGCGTCGTGGGTTCGACATACCTGAGCTACGTCCACGCGGGCCCGTTCACGGCCGCGTTAACCGGCCACCCGCTTGGACCCGTCCCGATCGCCGGCCGGATCGTCGACTTCGTCCGCGTCGAGCGTGACGAGACGGTCGAGCGCAAGAAGCCGAAGCCGAAGAAGCCGCCCGCGCCCGAAGAGCCGCCGCCGGATGCGCCCAAGCCACAGTTCGACAGCGTCGATCCGGGCGCCAACGCGCTGGCCATCGCGCCGGTCGCCGTGAGCGCGGACGTCAGCCTAAATTCCGGCTTCGGTTTCTCCGCCGTCGATGGCGACTACCTGCCGATCGTGAAGGTCGCCCCGATCTATCCCCGAAGGGCGCAGGACCGCGGCATCGAGGGCTACGTCGTGGTGCAGTTCACCGTCAACAAGACGGGAGCCGTCATCAATCCGGTCGTGGTCGAGGCCGATCCACCGAACTACTTCGAGCGGGCGGCGCTGGCCGCCGTGGTGAAGTTCAAGTACAAGCCCCGGGTCGTCAACGGCGTGCCGATCGATACCCCCGGCGTCCAGAACATCATCCGCTTCGAGCTGGAGGACTGAGCATGCGCAATCGCATCGCCGCCCTCGCGGGCGCATTCGGACTTCTCTTCATCGCCACTACGGCAGCGTCGGCAGCGAGCATCGGCACGCTGGCCCAGCTTGGCGCCGTCGCGCTGGCGCAGAACGATGACGAGGAGCGGGATCCGACCGAGGGCCGCAACGTCCGCCGGACGCCGACCATGCGGGAGGCCGTCTACAAGAAACTCTCCGAGGCGCAGACGGCGGCCGAGGCAGACGACATGGCCACGGCGCGGGAGATGATCGCAGAGGTCCAGGAGATGCGGAACCTCAGCGGATACGAAACGGCGCAGATCTACAACTTCCAGGCCTTCATCGCCTACAGCTCCGAGGATTATCCGGGTGCCATCCGTGCCTACCAGACGGTGCTCGAGCAGGAAGACGTGCCCGAGGCGATGTACAACCAGACGCTGTTCAGCCTCGCGCAGCTCCATTTCGCGGTCGAGGACTACGCGGGGGCCGAGCGCTACCTGCGGCAGTGGATGGGCGTGGTGCCTGAGCCGACCGCGGATTCGTACATCCTGCTCGCCCAGGCGATCTACTCGCAGGAGCGCTACGCCGACGCACTGCAACCGATGGAAGAAGGCATCGCACTGGCGCGGGCGAATGACATCGAGGTGAAGGAGCAGTGGCTGCTCCTGCTGCGGGTGCTGCACTACGAGATGGAGAACTACCCGAAGGTCGCCGAGATCCTCGAGGAGCTGATCCGTCGCTTCCCGAAGAAGCAGTACTGGCTGCAGCTGTCCGGCGTCTACGGGGAGCTCGAGCAGCCGGAGAGACGGCTCATCACGCTGGAGATCGCCTACCGCCAGGGCCTGTTCGACAAGGAGCAGGAGTACATGAACCTGGCCCAGCTGCTGATGCAGCAGGAGATTCCGTACCGCGGGGCGCAGGTGCTCGAAGACGGCATCAGCAAGGGTGTCATCGAGAAGACCTACAAGAACATGCGCGTTCTCGGCCAGGCCTATCTGATGGCCCAGGAAGAGGAGAAGGCGGTGGATCCGCTGAGCGAGGCCGCTGCCCGCAGTAGCGACGGCGATCTCGATCTGCAGCTCGCGAACATCTATCTCAATCTCGAGCAGTTCGCCGACGCCGAGGCCTCGGCCCGCAATGCGATCGAGAAGGAGACCGATCGCGAGGGTGACGCCTGGTTCATGGTGGGAATGGCGCTCTTCAGCCAGGAGAAGCTCGGCGACGCCCAGCGCGCTTTCGAGCAGGCCACGAAGGACCGGGACAACCGGGCCGCGGCCAGCCAG
Source organism: Pseudomonadota bacterium (assembly GCA_039188505.1). Classification (GTDB taxonomy): domain Bacteria; phylum Pseudomonadota; class Gammaproteobacteria; order Xanthomonadales; family SZUA-38; genus JBCCZC01. The sequence continues at coordinate 1,905 of JBCCZC010000535.1, forward strand.
TGGATCACCTACATCGAGAAGGAGCGGGAGCGCCGCGAGCAGCTCGCGGCAGCCGTCAGCGGCCCGTAGCCGCCTTGCAGAGTCCTTGCAGAAGGCCGTCGATCCTCCGTGGGTCGATGGCCTTTTCCTTTTTGCCCTTCGCTTATCGGCGCAAGCGGGGTCGCCTCCTGCTACCGGGCGAGGCGTCACGCGCTGATCGCGTCGGACCCACGGCTTCTTTCGCTCTGCGAAAACCGCCATGAGCCGCTCTGGCGGCGCTGCAGCAGCTTCCGCTAAGTCCGAAAGGTTCTGGCGATCAACTTACTCAGAAATGCAGGCGTACCGCGCCTGGGCAAACTCTGCAATCGACTGCGCGATCTCGGCCCTCGAATCACGGTCGATCGCTCTGACCCCAAACCTCGAATTCACGGAATAGCCGCCGCTGGTTTCTTTCTTCAGATACACGACATAGCGCTCACCGAGAATCACCCCATCCCGAGAGTAGTTCAGCCACCTCCGGTCAGTCAGGTAGCCCGCTGCTGCAGTCGATCGTTCTGCAGCCGACTCGAGGTCTGCGCTGGTCCTAGGTGACGGAGTCTCACCGCGTCTCGCGGCACCAGAGTTCATGTACGCTCTTGCAGTTGATGCCGCGTCATCCAGTACCGATTGCTGTCGAGCACGGAAGTTTGGCGTCCAGGCGTCCTTTGCTACCAGGCCCAGGGGATAAGCGATCGATACCTGAAGCGAGGGTTCGCAATCGCCCGACTCGGAGTAGAGCAACTCGGACACGGATAGAACGAGCTCGACATCCGCCAGAGGATCCATATCGGCATCAAACGCTGCCGCACCGAATGTCCCGATCGCTATGAGAGAGGCACGGTGGGTCGCGGTGGAGAGTTCGGGATCTACGGTCGACCCTGGCCGCGACACGTATCCTCCATGGCCGAATGCCGAAAAGGAGATGAACAGCACCAGCAAACAGGATCGATAGACAGGCCGCATTTGATTCTGCTCCTTGGCAGTCGGGCTGTTGGCCAATACCTGGCCTGACCGGGGCGGACAGACTATTCCCGGAACGGTGATCGTAGTCCTGTGGCCACGTCGACGGACCCGCATCCGGATGCCTCGTAGGCCTCTCGCAGGGCGATGATGCTCGGCGTCACTACATCGCACGGCGCCGGCGAGTCGCCTGGGGTATCCGGGCACTGCATCTCGCCGCTCCGGTTCGGAATCAGCCTGGCTTCGCCTGCGCTGAGTTTGGCCAGAAACGCACCGCCGAGTTCCGCCACGGAGGCGTCGCCCAGAACGACCCTGGCCTGCCGGTAGTATTCATGAATCCTGGCTACCGATTGCGGCGCCACGTCGCCGGGGCTCCAGCCCTCCGCCTGCTGCTCCGGCGTTAGCGCATCGTAGGCCACGAAACGGTCGACGACGATCCGTGCCTCGG
>JBCCZC010000536.1:0-3328 GCA_039188505.1 Pseudomonadota bacterium
CACAGAAAGCGTCGAACTGGTCGGCCAGCTCGGCGATCGCGTCGCGTCGATTTTCGAGGGTCAGAACCCGTTCTGCCCGCATGGGATCCATCCTGTCCTGTGATGCGGCGCTCCGACCTCGCCGGACCTGCGTCAGAATACGCGTTCCGTGCGCGCGATGCACCAAGAATCGCTTGCATCGGCGGGGTTTCCAGCCACCGCCCGCGCTTTGACAATCCCGGGGCCACGGCTCACGATCGAAAGCCCGGTTCGCGGGGCTGCAGCAGGACTCGAGGAAACCATGACCGACACCCTGACGTCATTCCGCCGCGACTGCATCACCGCCTGCGGCGGCGATGCGGTGATCGACGAGATTCTCGCTTACACCGACAATCCCTTCCGCTCCGGCGACCGTCCCGACCTGCCGCCTCTGCCAATGGCCGATGAGCCGCACGTGGCGCGCTGGGAGCACTACTGCGAGGAGGCGGAGCGGGACGGGGTCTGGCCGGCGTTGCAGCGCGCGCTGCGTCAGCTCCAGTTCGGCATTCGGGCCGGCATCAGCGACGAACCCGGCTATCGCGCGGCGACGCGCAAGGGCGAGGCGCCGCCGGAGCCCGAGCCTGCGGCGTCGCTCAAGGATCCCGAGGGTCTACGGCTCTATCTGCACGAGACGCTGGCCGGAAAGGTACCCGTGCTCGAGATCGCCAACCGCGACGACTTCGAGCACCTGGTTCAGGCGCTGACCGCTCGCAACGAGCCCGAAGTGGTGCCCGACAGCATGGGAGCCTGCATCGTCGGGGGCTACAACAACTGGGACCGCATCTGGGCGCACCGGTCCGCCTGGAAGGCCGCGAACCCCATGATCAACACCGACGCCCGATGGCCCGCGGAGTTCAAGCGCCTCACAGGCGACAAGTCCGCCTACCAGGACCGCTTCATCCTCCTGAGCAGTGGCCCCTACAGCGCCGTGCCCGCCGCGGAGGTCGAACTCGAAGACGAGGCCTGGCGCGAGCGGTCCATGGTGCTGCGGCGCGATCACGAGTGCACTCACTATTTCACGGTCCGCGCCCTGGGATCGATGCGGAACAACCTCCTCGACGAACTCGCGGCCGACTACGTCGGTATCGTCTCGGCCTTTGGCGAGTATCGGCGTGAACTCGCCCTCCGCGCGTTCGGGCTCGACCAGCCGAGCGGTTTCCGCGCAGGCGGGCGGCTCGAGGTCTACCGAGGTTCCCCGCCGCTCGGCGACGAGGCCTTCCTCGTCGTTGCCGAACTCGCGAGGCGATGCGTGAACAATCTCGCGGACTTCGACGCTGTCGACGGTCCGAGGGAACCGCAAGACCTCGCCCGTTTCGTGGCCGCGCTGACGTTCCTGACGCTCGAGGAGATTGTCGCTCCGGATCTGACCAAACGCCTCCAGCGGCAGCTTCAGGATCTTTCCACAAGCGAGTAGGTACCTTCAGCCGCGCGCGGTACACTTGTACCGGAAGCGCTCCAGGGAGGTGCGGGTGAACAAGGTGATTCGTCGAACGCCAGGAGGGATGGGCGTGTCGGCCGACGCGTGGGTTGGCGTCGAACGCCGGTCAGCGCCTCGACCCAAGAGCTTTCTCAGTGAGCGCGCCCAGGACATCTTCCGCCGTAGCCGCGATCGGTGGCCCAAGCGCCGCCCCCTGGCGCTGGTGGGGCAGAGCACGGCGCTACACGACGCGCTTTGCAAGCTTCGGAAGGTCGCGGCCTTCGACCAGCCCGTTCTGATCACCGGTGAGAGCGGCGTGGGGAAGGAGCTTGCTGCTCGCGCCGTCTACCTGCTCGGGCCGCGAAACGGCCAGGCCTTCGTCTCGGTCAATTGCCCCCAGTACCAGGAGGGCAACCTCACCGTCAGCGAACTGTTCGGCCACGAGAAGGGCAGCTTCACGGGCGCCGTCGGCGAGCGTGAGGGGTGCTTCGAGGAAGCGGACGGCGGCGTCGTCTTCCTGGACGAGATCGGGGATCTGCACATGAGCGCGCAGGTGATGCTGCTGCGCGCCCTGGCGGAAGGCGAATACCGACGGATCGGCAGCAATCGGACCCGACGGATGAACGTGCGGGTCGTGGCCTGTACCAACCGATCGCCCGACAAGATGGTGGCCGAGGGCGCCTTCCGAAACGACCTGTTCTTCCGCCTGCGCTATTTCGCGGTGCAGATTCCACCGCTGCGCGAACGCGAACACGACTGGCGCCTCATCATCCAGTACTTCCTCGACCAGCTTGCGATCGAGCACGCGGTGGTGAAACGCTTCTCGCGGGACGCGATGGATCTTTTCGAGCGCTATCACTGGCCCGGCAACGTCCGGGAGCTTGGGAATATCATCACGACCGGCTACGCGATGGCGGACGGCCCGGTCATCGAGCCCGAGCACTTCGTCGACATGCTCGAGGAAAGCGGCGGTGGCCCGACCCAGCAGGGCAGCGGCGGCGCCGAGCTGCTGCAGCCTCTGCTGGATGGCCATACGACGTTCTGGGAGACCGTCTATCGGCCCTTCCTGGATCGCGACCTGAATCGGCAGCAGGTCAGGGCGCTCATCCAGCAAGGGCTGGCGCTCAGCGGCGGCAGCTACCGGGATCTGCTGCCGCGCTTCGGGGTGGCCTCCGAACACTATCAGAAGTTCATGGACTTTCTGCGCCACCATCGCGTGAAACCCTGATCGATTCCGCCAATTTTCCGAAGTAATGGAGCTCTGGCTCCATTGAAATGGAGTTCATGCTCCATTTTCTTGACAATCCGGTGACGTGAACGCCCGAAAACGGCGCCAGCGCTCGTTTTTCAAAGTTGGCACGCTTCCTGCTCCTATTCTCCCGCCGCAGGATCGCGGCACTTGGTTTATCCAATTTGATTAGGAGATCGTTCATGTCTGAAGTAACCCGTGGTGAAATCCTCGACATCGTTGGCAAGTTCGCATTCGAAGACGCCGAGTATCGCGCAGCGCTGCTGTCCGACCCGAAGGCCGTTCTCGCCAAGCAGATGAACACCGATCTGCCGGATGACCTGACGGTGAAGGTGGTCGAGGAAGACGCCAACACGGTCTACCTTATTGCTCCGCACGTGCCGCCGGCCGAAGGCGACGAGCTGTCCGACGACGACCTCGAGAAGGTTGCCGGCGGTAAGGGTGGCCAGAAGGGTGATCGTTCCGAGGAAGGCAACCTTTACATCTGCAACGACTCCACCGGTGTCGGTACGCGGGTGGAAATCCACACCAGCCTCTGATCGTTCGCCGCGGCGAGGGGATGCGTTCCCTCGCCGCGGTTCCTTTCGCACGGATGCCCGAATCCCAAACCTCTCAGGACTGGCCGCCCCGGGCCAGAACCCTGG
>JBCCZC010000537.1:0-3309 GCA_039188505.1 Pseudomonadota bacterium
ACCAGCAGTGGCTCGGCCCCGACTACGAACCCGAGGACTTCACGGGACGCTACAAGGTGTTGTGGAGCCCGGCGGGATTGCATCTGCTGGTGGAAGTCGTGGACGACGTCCTCTACGACGCGCACCGAGATCCGCTGGTCCAGTACTGGGACGACGACTGCCTCGAGATCTTCATCGACCCGGACTTCTCCGGCGGTGATCATCAGTACAACCACAATGCGTGGGCGTATCACGTCTCGCTCGACAACCAGGCGATCGACATCGGCACAGACAGGGTGGCGCGCGCCTACAACCATCACGTCGAGAGCCGCTGGCGCCAGTCCGAGGGGAAGCTCGTCTGGGAGCTGACGATCGCCATTTACGGCGACGACTACGTGGACGACAGCGACGCCAACGAACCGCAGGTGCTTGCCGCGGGCGTGGTACTGGGGCTGATGCTGGCCTACTGCGACAACGACGGCAGTGAAATCAGGGAGCTGTTCATCGGGTCCGAAGCGGTGCAGACCGGCGCGACGGATCGAGGATGGATCGACGCAGGGATCTTCGGCCAACTCGTGCTGGTCGAGTAAGTGTTGGGGAACGGAAAGATGGATCAGAGAGCAGGCCAGCCGGCCGAAGTGACGGGCGAATTCGTCGATCTCAACGGAGATCGGTGGTACGTCATCCGTAACATCGACGCGATGGCGCCGTTCTTCATGAGCGTCATCTCGAGTGACGACCACTGGCTGTTCGTTTCGTCCACCGGGGGACTGACGTGCGGCCGGATCTCGGCCGACTTCGCGCTGTTCCCGTACGTCACGGTCGACCGCGTGCACGAGAGCCTGCCGCACACGGGACCGAAGACGCTCGTCCGCGTTCGCGAGGGCGATCATGACCTGCTCTGGGAGCCGTTCGCCACCGAGCCGGCGGCGGACGCCCCGCTGACTCGCAACCTCTACAAGAGCGTGCTCTCGGACCGGCTCTGCTTCGAGGAGCATCACCAGGGCCTGGATCTGCTCTTCCGCTACACGTGGCTGACCAGCAAGGAGTACGGGTTCGTGCGGTCCTGCGAACTCATCAACGTCGGCACGCGGGACCTGTCCCTAGAAGTCGTCGATGGGCTTCAGAACGTCCTGCCCGCGGGAACGCCACTCGTCGCCCAGACCCAGAGCGGCAACCTCGTGGATGCCTACAAGTGGTCGGAGCTCGATGAGCGGACGGGACTGGCGCTGTTCACCCTGTATTCCGGCATCACCGACCGGGCCGAGCCGTGCGAATCACTGCGCGCCACGCCCGTGTTCAGCCTCGGCTTCGATCCCGAGGCGATCCTGCTGTCATCACGTCAGCTGGAGCGCTTCCGGCACGGCGGTGAGTTCCGGACCGAAACGCTCCAGCGCGGGATCCGGGGTGCCTACTTCGTGGCCCGGAGCTGCGAGCTCGCCCCGGGCGAGCGTCGGGAGTGGCGCCTGGTCGCCAACCTCGAACGCGGCCAGGGCGAGGTCGCGCAGCTCCGGCGAGAGCTCGCCGACCCGGGCGCACTGACCGGGTCCATCAATCGATCGCTGGGCGAGGGCCGGGACGAGCTGGTGCGCTTCATGGGTGCGGCCGATGGCTTCCAGGCCACGGCAGAGGAACACGTCACGGCGCATCACTATGCGAACACGCTGTTCAACGTCCTCCGTGGCGGCATTTTCGTCGACCAGTACAACATCCAGGTCGCCGACTTCCGGGAGTCTCTGGCGCATTTCAACGGACGCATCAGCGACCGCCACGGCGCGTGGTTCGACGCGCTTCCCGAGACGGTCCGCGTCGACGATCTGCTGGCTCGGATCAAGGCCACCGGTGACCCGCAGCTTGGCCGCCTCGCCCGCGAATACCTGCCGATCACCTTCGGCCGGCGGCACGGCGATCCGAGCCGCCCCTGGAACCGGTTCGCGATCCGCCTGCGGGACGACCACGGAAACCGGCGCCTCTACTACGAGGGCAACTGGCGCGACATCTTCCAGAACTGGGAGGCGCTCGCGATCAGCTATCCGGAGTTTCTGCCGGGGATCATCGCGAAGTTCGTCAACGCCTCGACCGTCGACGGCTTCAACCCCTATCGCATCACCCGGAACGGCATCGACTGGGAGGTCGAGGAGCCGGACGACCCCTGGAGCTACATCGGCTACTGGGGCGATCACCAGATCATCTACCTGCTGAAGCTGCTCGAGCACGCCCGCGCCTTCGATCCGCAGGGTCTCGATGCGATGCTGACCACCCCCGAATTCTGCTACGCGAACGTGCCCTACCGCATCGCGCCGTTCGAGTCCCTGCTGGCCGACGCGAAGAACACGGTGAGCTTCGACGAGGACCTGGCGACGCGGATCGACGCGGCGGTCGCCTCCCTCGGCGCGGACGGCAAGCTCCTGCTCGACGATGCGGGTGAGGTAGTCCAGGTCACGCTGCTCGAGAAGCTGCTCGTGCCCCTGCTCGCCAAGCTCGGCAACCTCGTGCTTGGCGGCGGCATCTGGCTGAACACGCAGCGGCCCGAGTGGAACGACGCCAACAACGCGCTCGTCGGTAACGGACTGTCCATGGTGACGCTCTACTACCTGCGTCGCTACGTGACCTTCCTCGACGAACTGCTGGCCGGACGCGCCGCCTTCGAGCTCTCGGCAGCGGTCGAGGAATGGCTTGCCGAGACGCTCGACGCGTTTCGCCAGCAGTCGGTCCTCGACGCGGACGAGGACGACGACCGGACCCGCTTCGCCCTCCTCCGGGGGCTCGGCTCGGCGTTTTCGCGCTACCGCGAGCGCGTTTACGCCGAGGGTTTAGCGGGTACTGTGACGCAGGACGTCGCCGCCGTCCGACAGCTTCTGGATGAGGCACTGGTTGCCATAGACCGCAGCATCGCGCTCAACCGGCAGGACGACGGCCTCTACCACGCTTACAACCTGCTGGACATGGGCGACGACCAGGTCGGCGTCGGCCATCTCTATCCAATGCTCGAAGGTCAGGTTGCGGTGCTGAGCTCCGGAGCACTGAGCCCCGAAGCCGCAATCGACGTGCTCGAACACCTGTTCGCGAGCCCGGTGTTCCGCGGTGATCTCGGCACCTTCATGCTCTACCCCGACCGGCAGCTACCGCGGTTCCTGGATCGGAATCGTCCCGATCCCGCAGCGGTCGACGAGGTGGCGCTGCTCCGGCAGATGCTCGCCGACGGTGACACGCGACTGGTTTATCGCGACGTCGACGACGTCGTTCGCTTCAATGCCGCGTTCACAAACGCCGGCGATGTCGAGCGTGCGCTGGATGAGGCAGGCGCCGATGCAGAGGACCGGGCCCAGG
>JBCCZC010000538.1:0-3299 GCA_039188505.1 Pseudomonadota bacterium
CCTCGTCAAAGGTGAATCCGTACTGGAAGCCGGAGCAGCCGCCTCCGCTGATGTACACCCGGAGCTTCAGCCCCGGGTTCTGTTCTTCGAGGATCAGCTCGCGGACCTTGCGGGCCGCGGAGTCCGTCAATACCAGCTCGTCTTGATCGTTCATGCCTGTCCCGTCCGGAGACCCATACGGGTCTGATACCGATAGTAGACCACGCTCAGCGTGACGGTTCCGCAGCCTTGCCGGCGGGTTTGGCCGGGGCGGACTTCGCCGCACTGGTCTCGCAGGCCAGCTCGCCGTTCACCTGGGCGCCGAATGCCATCTGGATGCTGCTGTAGCGGATGTTCCCGGTCATCCTGGCGTGCTCCCGCAGCTCGACCTTCTCGGTGGCCCGGATGTCTCCATCGACGGTGCCATCGACGATGACCGTGCTCACCTCGATGGTGCCCGCCACTGTGCCCTGATCACTGATCACGAGGAGGCCATCGCCATCCGACGTCACGCTGCCCTCGACCTTGCCGTCGACGTGCAGTCCGCCGCGGAATCGGACGTCTCCCGTGATCACGGTCTCCGGACCGATGAGTGTGTCGATGCCCCCTTCGGGCACCCCTTCCTTCTGATTGAACATGTCAGCGCTACTCCGTGGCTGCATCCGTGGGCGCATCGAGGCGCAGTTCGCTCCAGTCGAAGCTGCGCGCGACCGGGTCGCGTCGTCCTTCGACATCGAGCTCGACGATAATTCGTTCCGGCACGAAACCATCGGGAAATCGCAGGCTGCCGTCGAATTCCTGAAAATATTTAAACTCGAAGGCGGATGTGCCGTCACCGATCCTCAGATCGAGGTCGTCGGCGTCGAGTTCAACCATGCGATCCCCGCTGATCCCCTCGGCCGCCACCGTGACCCGTCCGTCGACGACCGCCGCCTTTTCCAGATTCTGGCTGAGCGTCAGGCGGAATCGATAGTGCAGCGGTGATGCGGTGTCCCGTACGCGCAGCGCATGCACCGCCAGACCGCGCCGGGTGCCGCCGGCTCCGAGCAGGCGCTGGTAGAAGGCCACATCGGACCGCGCCTCCCGCAGCTCCGCTTCCAGCACGATGATCTCCTGGCGAAGGCCCTCATAGGCTTCCCGGGTGACCTGTTCGCCGCGCCGCGCGGTGGCGAGGTCCTGCTCCAGGACCGCCTGCTGGCCGGCCAGCAGCTGGGCCTCGTTCCGTAGCTCACCGACCTCGCGCGGCTCGAGCCCGCGGCCGAACCAGCCGATCGCGGCCCCCACTGCTCCGAAAGCGAGGATCAGCGCGAGCAGCCATGGCGCGCGCAGGCCCGGCCGTTCGGTGGCGGTCGCGAGGACGATTCGTGGTCGAGCAGTCATCCGCGCATTGTCTCACTTCTCGCCCCGCCATGCCCGAACGGGGCCCCCGAAGGCGCTCCGAGCGGCAACCAACAACCGTTAACGAAGGTGCCGCGCTTCGCACGTTTCGCAAGCGAGATGCTATATTCCGCCGTTGGGGTGCGAGGACTGCACGAGAAGTCAGGTGTTTGGCGTAAGTTTCAGAGAAGCCAGAAGATTCGGGAACGAGGGGAGTCTGCCCGAGGCCGGGTTCGGGGTACTCGCGTGAGCCGCCCCGACGACAGCCCGTCGGTCTTCGACGCCAGCGCCCTCCGGCAGTTCGCGGCGCCGGTGGATCTCGTCCAGCGGCGGCTGCGCGCGCTCGCGGACGGCGGCTGGGATATCAACAGCCTGTTTCTCGTCGCAACGGACGTGCAGCAGCTGGCGGATCGGGCCGCCGAAGGCCAGCTTGTGGACCTGGGCCATCGGCTCTACCAGCTCCACGGCGACCTGGAACGGATCCTCACCTCGGGCGACGTTCCCGACCGCGACCAGTCCGACGCGCTGATGCGCCACGTCGCAGGCCTGAATGACTACACGTCGGCGGGGGTCGAGACGCCCGAGTTCCGCAACACCGTGACAACGCGCCGCCTCAAGGCCGTGCAGTTGCCCGAGCCGGAGATCGACGTCAGCGGCCTGCCTTCGATCGGTAACATCCCGCATTTCGTGGTGCCGCCACCAGAGTTTCTCCCGGACGACGGCCCGCTTGACCTCACGATGCGCTCCGAGCCCGAGGAGGCGCCCTCCGAGCCGCAGCTGCAGGCAGAGGATGACGCCCCAGATCCGTGGGCCGCAGCGCCCGACGTCAACGATGAGCCCGAGGAGGACCTCGCGGCCGAGCTGGACATGATCACCCAGGCTGTCGCCTTCGACGAGGACGCGAGCCACAGCTCCGATGAGGAGATCGAGGCCCTCTTCGCCGAACTGGACGTCGATGTGGCAGAGCTGGATCTCGACGACGATGATTCCGGCGACCTCACGAGCCTGTTCGAGGAGATCGAGTCGGACACCGTGGGCGCAGCCTCACCCGCGCCCCAGGAGGAGCGTGCGGAAGCCATGCTCGCCGAGATCGATGCGCTCGATCTCGGGCCGGGCGAGGAGATCTCTATCTACGTCCTCCACGGCGGTGACGGCACCACGGCCGAGCTCACCGGGGCCCTCGATCGCACCTTCGAGGTCCAGTCATTCACGGACCCCGAGGATTTCCTCGAGATCCTGGGCGCCATCGGCCCCGATGCTGTCATAATGGACGACGCCCACCTCGACCGGATCGACGACGTTGCGCCGATCGTGCGCAAGCTGCGGTCGAAGACGCACGGGCAGCTTCCGCTGATCGTCTTCTCGACCCAGCGGGACGTGAAGGTTCGCCTCAAGCTGATGCGCGCCGGCGTGGACGCCTTCGTTCCGGCCGACCTCGCGATCGACCAGGCGCTGGAGCGCGTCCGGGACCACCTGCAGGTCGCACCGGCGGACCCCTATCGCGTGCTGATTGCCGAGGACGACCGGTCGCAGGCCGTGTTCGCCGAGTCGATCCTCAAGCGCGCCGGCATGGAAGCGCGCATCGAGATGGATCCGTTCGCGGTGGTGACCGCGCTCGAGACCTTCCACCCGGATCTGATCCTCATGGACCTGCACATGCCTGGCTGCGACGGCATGGAGCTCACGGCCATTATTCGCGAGAACGAGGCGTTCATTCATACGCCGATCGTGTTCCTGTCCGGCGAGGAGGATCAGGACCTTCAGTTCGACGCGTTGCTGGCGGGCGGTGACGACTTCCTGGCCAAGCCGGTGCGCCCGAAGCACCTGATCTCGGCGGTCAAGAATCGGGTCAAGCGCTCCCGAAACACGCTGACCGCCACGCCGGAAGCGGCAGCGCCGCCGCCCGATCCGGTGGCGACGCCCGAGCCGGAGCCGGAGCCGAA
>JBCCZC010000539.1:0-3292 GCA_039188505.1 Pseudomonadota bacterium
CCGCTTTCCCTGGTCGTCCGACGTCCGGGTGCGCCGCATGGACTCGAACGGCCGCGTTGAGTTCGTGGCCCGCAACCCCTGATGGCGGCCTCGATCGCCGGCTGGCCTGTCCTGCTGCCACCGGTGCTGGCCATCGCGCTCGCGCTCTCGACCCGGCAGATCTATCTCGCCCTGTTCGCCGGGCTCTGGCTCGGCACGACGCTGCTCGTCGGGGGTAACCCGATCGTCGGTCTGGAGCGCCTCGGGACCGAGCTCGTCGCCGTGTTCGCCGATCCGGGCAACACCCGGATCGTCTTCTTCTGCCTTCTGGTGGGTGGTCTCATCGCCCTCGTCCAGGCGTCCGGCGGTGTGCTCGGCTTCATCCAGTGGATGCAGCGGCGCGGGCTGGGCACCAGCCGGCGCGGCGCCGAGCTCCTCGCCTGGCTCACCGGCATGGTCGTCTTCGTCGAATCGAGCATCACGTCGCTGGCCGTCGGCGCCGTCAATCGGCCGCTCTTCGACAAGCTGAAGCTGCCGCGGGAGAAGCTGGCCTACTACTGCGATGCGACCAGCGCACCCGTCTGCATGATGATTCCCCTGAACGGCTGGGGCGCCTACGTTCTCGGCCTGCTCGCAGCCCAGGGTGTCGGCGCCGACGCCATCGGCCTGCTCCTGAGCGCCCTTGCCTTCAATCTGTTCGCCATCCTCGCGATCGTTTTCGCCCTTCTGCTCGCGCTTACCGGCTGGTCCTTCGGCCCGATGGCTGCGGCCGAGCGCCGCGCGCGGGAGACCGGCCAGCTCATCCGGGCGGGCTCCCGACCGATGATCTCCGAGGAGGTTGCCCTCATCGCGCCGGCGCCCGACGTCGTGCCTCGTGCGGTGCATTTCCTGGGACCGCTGGCCGTCATGATGCTCATGATGCTGGTGAGCCTCTGGATCACCGGTGCGGGCGACCTCACGGCGGGCAGCGGGTCGACCGCGGTGCTGTGGTCCGTCAGCCTCGCCATCGGCTGGTCGCTGGTCACCACGGCGCTGCCGATCGGCGACGGCCCGGTTCTGGGGCTCCGGCCGGGTACGGATCTGGTGCTGAAGGGCATGGCGGGGCTGCTCGGGCCGACGATTCTGATCGTCTTTGCCTTCGCCCTGGGCCAGGTGTCGCGGGCCCTGGAGATGGGACCCTACGTCGTGGGCCTGTTCGGCAGCGGCTTCCCGGCCTGGTGCCTGCCGGCGATGATCTTCCTCGCCGGCTGCGTCGTCTCCTTTACGCTCGGGTCGTCCTGGACGACCTTCGCGATCCTCGTGCCGCTCGCCCTGCCGCTCGCGGAAGGTCTCGGTGTTCCGCCGGCGCTGATGCTCGGCGCGGTCCTGTCCGGCGGCATCTACGGCGATCACTCATCGCCGCTTTCGGACACGTCGATCATCTCCTCGATGGCGGCGGCCTGCGACCACGTCGATCACGTCAACACGCAGCTGCCCTACACGCTGCTGCTCGCGGGCGCGGCCTTCGTCGGCTTCCTGCTGCTGGGCTGGGGGCTCACGCCGTGATCCGATGCGCCATCACCGTGGTGCTCGCAATCCTGCTCATGCCGGAGGCCAGCGCAGCGCCCCCGGGGCAGGTCAGCAATCCGGTCATCGCCGGCTTCGCACCCGATCCATCAATCGAGCGGGTCGGCGAGGACTACTACCTCATCAACTCGACCTTCGAATACTTCCCGGGCATTCCGGTCTTCCACAGCCGTGACCTGGTGAACTGGACGCTCCTCAGCTACGCCCTGAGCGATCCCGCGGCCGTCGATCTCGACCGGATCACCTCCGGCGGCGGCATCCATGCCGCCACGATTCGGCATCACGACGGCGTCTTCTACGTCATCACGACCAACAACGTCGACGGCAACCTGATCAACTTCGTCGTGACCGCGACGGATCCTGCCGGGCCCTGGTCCGCGCCGCAGGTGATCGAGGGCGCACCGGGCATCGACCCGTCGCTCTTCTTCGACGATGACGGCCGCGTCTGGTACACCGGCAACCGGATTCCCGAGCAGCGGTCCTTCCCGACCGAGATGGAGATCTGGCTGCAGGAGTTCGACCTGGAGTCGATGCAGCTCATCGGTGAGCGCCACGGCCTCTGGAGCGGCTGCTGCCAGGGGGCGTGGGCCGAGGGACCCCACATCTACAAGCGGGATGGTTACTACTACCTGCTGCTCTCGGAGGGCGGCACCGCCTACGAGCACGCCCTGTCGGTGGCGATCAGCCGCGAGATCACCGGGCCCTACGAGAACAATCCGCGCAACCCGATCCTGAGCCACCGGCAGTTCGGCTACGACTTCCCGATCACGGGCGTGGGCCATGCGGACTTCGTCACGATGCCCGACGGGCGCTGGTACGCGTTGCTGCTCGGCTGGCGCCTCGTCGACGGAGTCCACGGCATCCTCGGCCGCGAGACGTTCCTGGCGCCGGTGAGCTGGGAGACGGAACCCTACTGGTGGAAGGAGCCCAAGCTCACTTTTCCGGTCGTCAGTCCCCTGACCGGCCAGGTCGATCTGCACCAGCCGGCGCCGGTCCCGGGCACCGTTCAGGAGCGCCCGGGCGACTTCCGCGATGACTTCGATGCGGACGATCTCGGGCTCGAATGGAACATGCGCCGCACGCACGATGCGCCGTTCCACGACCTCGTGGCGCGCCCCGGCTGGCTCCGCCTGGCGCTCGGGCCCGAGGCAATTGGCGAGCGCAATCGCTACAGCTTCCTCGGCATTCGTCAGCGCGACTTCGAATTCGAGGCGACCACCCGCCTTGCCTTCGAGCCGGGGGCAGCGGGCGAGCGGGCCGGCATGACGGTGATTCAGAACGACCGGGCGGCGTTGACGTTCACGGTGCGCCAGGACGCCACCGGACGCCGGGCGGCGGTCGAGCGTAGCCAGGGCGGTGAGGTCGCGATGCTGGCGACCCTGCCGGTACCGGACGGCGACCTGGTCCTGCGCGCCCGCGGCGACTACCTGACCTTTGCCTTCGACGTGTCGACGGATGGCGGCGACTGGCGGCCTGTCCTCGCGGATATCGACGGGACCTTCCTGTCGCCCGCCGTGATCCCCGGCTACAACTACACCGGACTCTACGTCGGGCTCTACGCTACCGCTTCCGGGCAGGACAGCGGCGCGCACGCCGATTTCGACTGGTTTACCTACCGCTCGACCGCGGACGGCCGCGATGCCTGGTATGAGCGCCAGCGGGCCCTCCAGCTGGACCGCTCGCGGTGACGCGCGCGAGGGCTAGCCACATTCGGCGCCATTGATCCCGGCGAGCCTGACTGCGTCCG
>JBCCZC010000540.1:0-3280 GCA_039188505.1 Pseudomonadota bacterium
GCAGCAGCATGCGCGACTTGATCTCCGCGAGGATGGCGGCCATCAGGAGGTATTCCGCTGCCAGCTCGAACTTCATGTCCTGCATCAGGCCGATGTACTCGATGTACTGGTCGGTGATCGCGGCGATCGGAATGTCGAGGATGTCGAGGTTCTGGCGTCGGATCAGGTAGAGCAGCAGGTCCAGTGGTCCCGAAAATTCCTCGAGGATCACCTCGAGCGCGTCCGGCGGGATGTAGAGATCCGTGGGCAGCTTCGCATAGGGTTGCCCCATGACCACGGCGAACGGCATCTCCGACTGCGCGGGCTGCTCGACCGCCGGCGCTTCGGGAGGGTTCTGGTCTGTGGCTTCGGAGGTTTCCATGGAGACGGCGGCTGCGCGGGCTGCGAGGTCCGGCATTCTACGGCGGCGCCACGCGTCAACCAAATCGGCCTTGGCTCCGATCAATGGGGTGAGTGATCTGCGAGGCGGGAGACGATGACCGGAAACGAACAGCCCCTCGACGCGCGCCTCGCGGCAGCAGGCGAGGCCTGGCGGACCCGGCGCTACACGGGCGCCGCACTGCCCCGATCATCGGTGGCTCCGCCGATTCGGCGCTGGACCTGGGCGCTTCCCGCAGCGGGTGCGGCCGCGCTGCTGGTGCTCGTCGCCGGCGGCCTGTTCGACCGTGATCCCGTGTGGCCGGACTCGCTGCGGCCGGTCGTTCGCGGCTCGCCCTACGACGTGGCGCGCCCGGAGCGTGGCGACGTCACGCTGACCGTGGCGATGCCGACCCGGCCCGTCCGGCGGAGCTGCTTTGCGGACCCGAGCGCCTGTGAGCAGCCCACCGGCTGACGACTGGGACCTGCTCGCGTCCGTGCGCCGCGACCCGACGGCCCTGGACGCCTTGTTCCGGCGCCATCGCGACACGGTTTTTCGCTTCGCCTACGCGCGGCTGCAGAACGAGGACGACGCCAACGACCTGACGCAGGAGGTCTTTCTTCGCCTCGGTCGCTACCGCCGTCCGGTCTTTCGCCGGGCCCGCTTCAGCACCTGGCTCTATCGGGTGACGGCAAACCTCGCCGCCGACGAGTGGCGCCGGCGGCAGCGGGAGACCCCGGTCGCTGGCGGCGAGGAGGCGGAGGCGCCGGCGAACCCGGCTGCCGCGAAGGATCTCGACCAGGTGCTCGCGCTGCTGCCCGAGCTCCCGGAGCGCCAGCGCGAGACGCTCGTGCTGCGCATTCTCGAAGGCTGGTCCGTCGCCGAGACGGCGGCGGCCATGGGTGTCAGCAACGGCTCGGTGAAGACCCACCTTCACCGGGCCCTCGAATCGGTAAGACGACAACTGGAGGACTGACCATGAAACCTCTCGCTGCAACCGCACGCGGCTTTGCCGCAGCAACGCTGCTTCTCACCAGCGCCCTCGCGACGCCTGCGGCCTTCGCCCAGGACGAGGAGCGCTTCATCGGCCTCATGAGCAGCTACATCTCGCTTGCGAATGCCGTGGTGGATACGGCCGAGCGGCCGGAGACGGCCATCTACCTCGCGATCGAGGGCATTTTCGAGGTCTACGAGCAGCGGCGCGATGCACCGGCCGCCGTGAAGCATCTCGAGCGTCTGCTCGACGCCCACGGGGACAACCAGACGGTTCGCAACCTGATCCGTTTCAAGCTCCGAGACATCTACAAGGAGACCGGTCGGCAGGAGGAGGCGCTGGCCCAGCTCGACCTGATCGTTGCCGAGAATGCCGCGGTCACCGGCGATCGCTGAACAGCTCGGCATAGTACGTCTGCGCCCAGGCGCGGGTCAGCCGGTCGGTCCGGGGCTCGTAGACGACGCCCCGTTCCGGCTCGGCGGCTGCCGGATTGGTGAAGGCATGGGCGGCGCGACCGAGGCGCATGAAGATCCAGTCGGTATCGCGCGTCTCGAACTCGGCCGTCAGAGCCGAGATCTCCTCCGCCTCGATGAGGGGGTCGCGCTCGCCGTGGAGGACGAGCACCCGGCTCTTCATGGGGCGGTTGGGGACGCCGGCCGGCGGCCGGAGCAGGCCATGAAAGCTCACCACGCCTCGAAGATCGTCGCTCACGCGCGCCAGGTCGAGGACGCAGAGGCCTCCGAAGCAGAAACCCTCGGCAGCGAGGCGATCGTCATCCACCTCCGGCAGGGCCGCCAGCGTCGCCAGGGCGGACAGCATCCCGCGCTCGATCAAGGCGCGATCTTCGAGGAAAGGCCGCAGCAGGGCCTCGGCCTCGGCCGGCGCGCCGGCGACCTTGCCCTCGCCGTAGAGGTCGAGGGCGAACGCGGCGTAGCCAAGGGCCGCGAGCTCTTCGATGCGGGACTCGACGAAGGCATTGCGCCCGGCGTAGGTGTGCGCCACCAGGATACCCGGGCGCGGCCCGGTCCGGGCGTCATCCCAGGCCAGCAGCCCGAGCATGCGTTTCCCATCGGTCTCGTAGGCAATCTCGCGCTTGCTGATCATCCTGGTTCCTTCCGTCTGCGGACATCAGGATACCGCCGAAAGTCACGAGTGACCGCTGACCGATGCCGCTACCGCTCGCATTGAGGCACAATGAGCACGCTTCGAAGGGTCGCGGGTGTGCCGCGACGCCGCAACCATGGGGAGCCTGCATGTTGAAGATGGGTGTTCTGGTCTCGGCGCTGCTGTTCGGCGGGTCCGCCGTGGCATCGCCGGCCGTGATCTTCGGGACCATTGAGACCGAGGACGGCAAGACATACACCGGAGCGATCAGCTGGGACGGCGAGGAAGCCTACTGGGTCCAGCACTTCAATGGACGCAGCGCGTATCCCTTCGACCTGTCGGCGTTCGATGCGGACACCCGGGACGAGATTCTCGATCAGCAGCCCGGGCCGCAGATCGAGCTCGGATCGACGACGATCGAGCTCGTCAAGTGGTTTTCCAAGCCGGAGCTTCGGCCGACCGAGATCGCCGTCGAGTTCGGCGCCATCGACCGCCTGGACGTCAGCCGAGGGCGCG
The DNA here is from genome assembly GCA_039188505.1 of Pseudomonadota bacterium. Lineage (GTDB taxonomy): Bacteria > Pseudomonadota > Gammaproteobacteria > Xanthomonadales > SZUA-38 > JBCCZC01. The sequence continues at coordinate 2,973 of JBCCZC010000540.1, forward strand.
TGGTGATCACGCTGCGGGACGGTTCGGAGTTGATCTCCGACGGCGGCTCCAACGATATCGGTGCCGACATCCTGGTACTCGGTGCCGACGGTGCCGAGCGCGACCTCGACTGGGACGAGATCGAGACGATCGTCTTCTCCGAGGCGCCGGCGGGCCACCCCTTGTGGCCGGACCAGCTCTTCGGCGCGGTCACCACGGTGCATGGCACCTTCGACGGCATCATGGCCTGGGACTCCGACGAACGCTTCGCTGACGAGGAACTTGACGGTGATCTGCCGGACGGCGAGGAGCTGTCGATCGAATTCGGC
>JBCCZC010000541.1:0-3220 GCA_039188505.1 Pseudomonadota bacterium
CCGGCACCGAGCGGACGCTTCACGGTCCAGGAGCCGATCGATTCTCCCGGCTGCAGCGGGTTCAGCGCTTCCGTCGCGGCGGCGCTGCGGGCGGTGGCCAGGAATCCGGTGCTGCGCTCTACCTCGGCAATCAGGCGCGCGACCTCGGCGACGATTTCCGGTGGCACGCCGTCCCCGAGCTGCTCCAGACCCGAGGTGCGTTCCTCCGGCGGCAGGTCGAGGACCCGATCGAAGAGCGCTTCAATCTCCTGCCAGCGCTGGGCTTCCATCCATGAATCCTTTCAGCATGGCGCGGGCCTTGTGCCAGTCCTGTCGGACGGTCCGCTCGGTCAGGCCGAGCAGCTCGGCCGTTTCATCCTGGGTGTAGCCTGCAAAGTAGCGGCACTCGACGACGGCCACGAGCCGGGAGCTCTGCTCCCCGAGGCGCTTGAGGGCGGCATCGAGGGCCAGAAGCTCCTCGTCGAAAGCAGGCTGCGCCGGACCCTCGCCCGGGTCCTGCAGCCGCTTTGCCGCCGTCTTGCGCCGAAGCGTGTCGACCAGCACCCGCCGCATGACGCTCGCCGAGAGGCGGAAGAAATTCTGCCGGGCAGCGTCGTCGCCCGAGCCGACGGCCGCGTGCTGCTCGGGGCGCAGGCGCAGCCAGGCTTCGTGCACGAGCGCCGTCGTGCCCAGCGTGTCCATGTCGAAGAAACCGCGACGCGCGTCCGCGGCGAGTGTCCGCAGGCGCGCGTAAACCGCGTCGCGCAGTTCGTCACCGAGCGCCGCGTCGACGTCCTGGCCAGGGTCGCTTGATCTCACCTTCGGAATCGTAGCAAAAGCCGTGTCCGCTTTTGCCAACGGTTTGCGAATACGAGGGCTCAAGACACCGCCAGGAGTTCGCCATGCGTTCGCTACCCCTGATCGTTGCGCTGACTGCGCTCGCTTCGACGCTCCTCACCGTGGAGTCTGTTGCGGCGACCTTCGTCGTCGACGCCACCCTCGACGACGCCGATGCCAACGTCGGTGACGGTGTATGCCGTTCGGTGGCCGGTGCATGCACATTGAGGGCCGCGTTCGAGGAAACGGTGGCCATCGATGGCGGCGAGTCGGTGGAGATCCAGTTCGGGGGGGCACAGTCCCCGCAGTTCCTGCTTGGATCGCCCCTTCCCACGCTGCGCGGCGATGTTTTCATCAACGGCACCACGGTGGCGGGCTATCCGCTGGATCCGGAGACACTGGAGGAGGGCGGCCCGAGACTCACCATCAACGGTTTCCTCATCGACAGTGGCGCGAACGGCATCGAGATCACCTCGGGCAACCTCCGCGTCGAGGCGATCAACGTCATCCGGTTCCAGGGTTCGGGCATTCGCGTCGGACGCAACGCGACGGCGCAGGTCGGCTGGAGCTTTCTGCAGGGCAATACCTTCGGGGCAACGCTCGAGGGGCAGTCCACGATCGGATCCCGCGTGAGCACGAGCGGACAGCTGATCCGGTTCGCGCCGAACATGATCTCGGGCAATCGTGAAGATGGGCTCCGTTTCCTGGGTGACGCCGCAGGCAGCGAGGTCGTCGACAATGTCATCGGTCTCTCATTCGACCTGAGGCGCTCGCTCGCCAACGGCCGTTCCGGCATCAACGCGACGTTCGTGAACAGTCTGCTGATCCAGGGCAACCGGGTCGGTGCTAGCGGTGCGACGGGGATCCTGATCCTGGGCGATCGATCCACGCTTCGCGGGAATGTCGTTGGCGGCTTTGCCGTGGACACCGGCACGCTCCGCAGCGGCGACAATGGCATTGCCATCATCGGCAACTCGCACCTCGTCGAGCAGAACGGCGTTTCCAGCAGCGGTCAGAATGGGATCTCGCTGCTGGGCAGTGACAGCGACATCAGGAACAACAACATCTCCGGAAGTGGCGGGACCGGGCTTACGGAAAGCGGAGCTGGGGGCAATCGCATCCAGTCGAACGGCGCCGACACCAATTTCGCCGGAGACTTGCGAATCGGCGGTGACGGCACCATCGCGCGAGGCAATCGGGCGCTGGGCGGCATCAGGAATACGGATGGGACGAGCGCGCGGATCCTCGTGACCGGTGATGACGTTGTCCTGGAAGACAACCTCGTCGGCGCCTTCGCGGATGATCCGAGCCTGGACGGCGACTTCATCTCGATCGTTCCCGGGCCCGGGATCGAACTGCGTGGCGACCGGGTCGAGGCGCGATTCAATCGCGTCGGGGCCTCCGGGGGGGCGGAGATCTTCGTCAACAGCGCGGAGGAGGCCGTCCTCGCCGACAATATGATCGGCCTCCCGGGCCAGCGGACCGACACCGGCCCGGGCGTGCTGCTCGCGGGGGCAGGCACGCGCTTCGAGGACAATACGCTGCGGCAGCAGAACGACGTGGCGATCTTCGTCGAGGAAACCGGTGACACCGTGCTGGAGGCCAACGTTGTCGAGGGCAACGAGCGCCTGGTGAACGTCAATCCGGCCATCCTGCTGGCGGCTTCGACCGGTACGGTCAGCGTGCTTGATAACGAGATCGCGGGCTTCGTCGAAGCCGGCATCGTCGCCGAAGACGGGACCGACGCGCCGCGGACACTTCGGCGAAACGAGATACGGGACGCGCAGGTGCCGATCGACCTCGGGAACGATGGCCCGGACGTCAATGACGAAGGCGATGACGACGACGGCGTCAATCGCCGGCTGAACTACCCCGTGCTGTCCAACGGCTCCGTCGCGCCCGGAGGTGGGACGGTATTCCTGACGGTGTCCCTGGAGTCGATCGCCCGTCCCCGCACCCGGGTCGAGGTCGAACAGTTCGAGCCAGCGACGGATTTTGCCAACCAGAGCGGCCGCCCGGGCCGTTTCGTGGTCACCGCTGCGCTGATGAGCGGTACGTCCGGAAACTTCTCCATCCCTGGCGCGGGTACGGCAGGGGAACTCGTTGCGGTCGCGACAGATAGCGACGGCAATTCCTCTGAGGTCAGCCCCGCGTTCCGCTACGCACCGCCGTCCGAACTGCTGCGGTCCGGCTTCGAGGCCGATGAGGGGCCAGCCCGATGAGGCGGTGACCGGCGACCATGACGGCATGCCGAGTCGGCACTGATGGACGATTCCCGGCTCCGCGCATGACGGCGCTGAGGGGCCTCGCTGGGCTGGTCCTCGAGGGCAAGGTCGCTCCTGACCCCATGTCGCTCCTGCCCCTGCTCGTGGACCGAATAGGTGCTTGCAAAGGGCGATTCCCG
>JBCCZC010000542.1:0-3212 GCA_039188505.1 Pseudomonadota bacterium
CCCCTCGAACCATGTCCGGTTGGCGACGATGACGCCGCTGTCGTAGGCGTGTCGGGTCAGCGTCAGGTGGGAAGCCTCGCCGACCAGCCCCCCGACCAGGTACATCGGCGTGACCGATTCGCCGCCCTTGATCAGGCCCGTCTGCAGGGCCGGCAGCACCTCTGCATAGCCCATGGGAATCGTGTCGGCACCCAGCGATTCGAGGAACACCTGGGAGGCGATGGTCGGCTGCGAGCGCAGCGCCTTGCCCGAAACCGCGGTCGGCGTGGCGAGGCTTTCGCTGCCGTAGAGGTTGTTCCAGCCGGCATCCACCCACTGGAGCAGCACCAGCTGCTTCTCGCGGAACAGGTCCTCGAAGGCCGACAGCAGATGGTTGTCGAGGACGTAGTCGACCTCGGCCTCGTTCTCGAACAGGAACGGCACGAGCAGCATGTTCAGCTCGGGCACGACCGTCGCGGCCCCCGCGAGCGGGAATCCCCCGACCTGGACCCGGCCCCGCCGGGTATTGGCGAGCGCAGCATCCGGGTTACCGAGCTGGCCCGTCACGAACATCTGGGGATCGAGGCCCGACTCGGGCTGCTCCCGGATCGACGCCTCGAAGCGCTCCCATTGGGCGTGCCACGGAGTGCCGGCTGGTGCGTTGCCCGCGACCCGGAACGAGAGTGCAGCGGGCGTGGTCGGGCCAGCGTCGGCCTGTCCGGCGCTATCGCTGCCGTTCCCGCAGGCAGCGAGCAGCAGGGCGCAGGCGGCGGCCAGCCAGCCCCGAACGTACGGTTTTTCTGTCACGAACAATTCCTCGCCAAGCCGCGCGTCCCTGGGCGCATCCCTGGCCTGGAATCCGGTTGCGCGCGTGAAGACCTAATGGCATAACAATATAACAAATTGCCGGCGGCACGTGCCGCTGCGAGGACCGATCATGTCACAGCTCCAGATCCTCCTGCATCGCTTCCCCGACGGGCATCCGGTCCCTGAGGATTTCGAGGCCGTCCAGGGCCCCCTGCCCGAACTCGGCGAGGGGCAGATTCTCTGCCGCAACGAGGTGCTGAGCCTCGATCCCTACCTGCGCGGCGTCATCAGCGGCCGGCAGATCTACGCCCAGAAGCTCGAACCCGGCGACGTGATGTTCGGCACGACGGTGGCGGAGGTCGTGGAGTCGAAGGCTGAGGGTTTCCGGGTCGGCGAGCGCGTCGTGGTACCCGGGTGCTGGCAGGAATACGCCGCGGTCAACGCAACCGAAGCACGCCGGATCGACGAGACCTGGGGATCAGGCTCGGTGCACCTGGGCGTGCTGGGCATGCCCGGGCTCACCGGCTGGGCCGGCATGGCGCAGCTCGCCGAGCCGAAGCCCGGCGATACCGTAGTCGTCTCGGCCGCAAGCGGGCCGGTGGGCTCGACGGCCGGACAGCTCGCCCGCGAAGCCGGCTGCAACGTCGTCGGCATCGCCGGGGGGGAGCGGAAATGCGAATTCGTGACCGACGAGCTGGGCTTCGACGCCTGCGTCGACTACCGCGAAGGCGCGCTGACCGCAAAGCTCAAGGCGGCGTGCCCCGACGGGATCGACGTCTACTTCGACAACGTGGGCGGCGACACGCTCCAGGCGGTGCTTCTCAATCTGGCTCTGGGCGCCCGCATCACGCTCTGCGGCCTGATCACCCAGTACAACGCGGCCGAAACGCCGCCCGGCCCGAACCTTGGGCCCGTGATCGGTGCACGCGCGATCATGAAGGGACTGGTGGTCTACGATTTCTACGACCGTTTCCCGGAGTTCCTGCAGGACGCCGGCCCGCTGGTCCAGTCCGGCCGGCTGAAGTATCAGGAGGATTGGACCGAGGGCCTCGCGGATGCGCCTGCGGCCTTCGCCCGCCTCATGCGTGGGGAGAATTTCGGCAAGACGCTGGTGCGGATCGCAGACGCGGAGTCCTGACGCCCCGCGCACGCTGATGGCGATTATCGCCGCAGCGCGACGAGCGGCGGGACTCAGCGCCTCGTGGACCTCGCCTCACCTATGCGTCGGAAGTCACCCGATCCAATGCGGATCCGGCGGGAGCGAAGACGGCTATCGGGTCGGAGAGACCCTTGAGCTCGAAAGTGCCACACGGGCCGAAGGAGCGGCTAGAGAGTTCGCACACGGGCTCGGTGATGAGCAGCGGCTTGCCGGTGGGTCTGCAGAGATCCTGGACCCGGCTGGCCGTGTTTACCGCCTTGCCGATGACCGTGAAATCCAACCGGCGGGGAGCACCGACGTTTCCGAAGAAGACCTCGCCGTGGTGCAGCCCGATGCCGGTCCGGAGCGGCCGCCAGCCGGCCACTTCGGGGAGCGCGTTGGGGTCTGCGTTCAGTCGATCAAGGCTGTCGAAGGCCGCCTCGGCCGCCTGCAGGGCCGCTTCGGTCGCGTCCATCGGGGTCGCAAAATCAGCGATCGGAAAGACCGCCAGCATCCCGTCGCCGATGAACTTCAGAACCTCCCCGCTGTGGCCCATGACGGCGCCGGCGAGGCACTCGAAGTAGGCGTTGAGCACCGACGTCAGGGCGCGGTCGTCGAGCCGGTCGGAGAGGACCGTGAAATCGCGCAGGTCCGAAGCCCAGATGATCGCGTCGATCGGCCGCCCGGCCCCGCGCTTGATCGTGCCGCGGAGCACCTGCTCGCCTGCCTCGGCACCCAGATAGGTCGTCACGATGTTCTCGCCGATTCGGGACGCGATGTCCCGTTCGACATGCAGCGCGAACAGGCTCAGCAGACGCTCGATCCGCGCGTACTCGTCTCTCCCGAACCCGCCCGCCTGCCGCGTCGCTACCGTTGCCGCGTTGTGGTAAGCGCCGGCAGCGTTGAGCGGGACTGCCGCATAGTCGGTGATGCCCTGCTCAGCCAGTTCCTGCATCAGCGGGCTGCCTGCCGCCTCCGCTGAATCGGGCCGAACCCGCATCCGCTCCCCCGCGTCGATGACCCGGGAGATGGGATTTAGCCTGTAGGCATCCGTCGAGATGGAGCCCTCGTCCACCCTGATCTCGTCGCAGTGCTCATCGTCGATCAACCAGGTCCAGGCGTACCCGAAGAGTTCGGGGTGAAGGGTCCCGACATGCAGCGTGAACCGGTGGACCGGTAACCTCGCGCTGACCATCCGCCAGACGAAACCCAGGAGGACCGCCGGCAGGTCCTGCTCCTCGAGGGCCGCGTCGAGGAGCCAGCGCTCGATTTCGCTTTCGTCGTTGGC
>JBCCZC010000543.1:0-3192 GCA_039188505.1 Pseudomonadota bacterium
CCGCGCCCAGCCGATCCCTCGTGACGCGCAATCACGCCAATCAGAGGGCCAGCGATCGGCGTGATGGCGCTACTGCGATACCGCCTGAGCGCAGATCCGCGCCCGATCCGTCTCCTCGATCTGCCCGAATCACCCATGCTGTGGTCCGCATTTGCCGACCAGGTCCGGGAGGAATAGCCCCGGCCCGCGTTCCCGCCCGTTTTCTTCCGGGAACGCACACAGTTGGGGAGCCGTATGGCAAGGAAGACTCTGGAGCATTCGCTTTTGGCGCTGACCATGATGCTTGGCGCGGCCACGGCCACGGCTGAGGGGGCGCGGCAGATGGACGGTGATGCCCTCTGGCGGAATGAGTCCAACTACAAGCAGGCCGTTCGTGCCTGGGATGAATTGGACGCCGGGGATCTCGACCACGCGATCGAACGATTCAGCCGGGTCGTGAAGCGGGCCCAGGGTTCGTACGAACGGAGCCAGGCCTTGCTCGGCCTGGCCCAGGCCCAGCTGATGCGTCGGAACGTGGACGCCGCAATCAGGCACTACGAAGAGGTGATTGACCTCAACCACGTGCCTGACCGCCCGCATTTCGAGGTGATGCTGAAGCTCGCCGAACTTCATGTCGAACTCGACAACCTCACGGAGGCGGGCGAGTGGTTGCGGCGATGGTCAACCGAGAATCCGGCCAGGTCCGAAGCGGAACAGTTTCGCGCCGATCGTCTGGAGGCGAAGCTGTTCGGGCGCAGGATCTAGCGGCCGTTCGAATATGGGAATCGGCGGCGCAGGAGGCTTGTCCAGCGCCGAAGCCTGCTAGCCGCGGAGTCGATCTGTAGGCCGGTCCCTGTGCCCGGCGCCGCCACCAGTTCCGGGTCAGGCTTGGATATCGCCGAGATGTGGCTTCACTCGGTGCTGGACCTGGGCGGTCAGCTTGAGGTTGCCGGCGATGACGTGGCCGGTCTCGAGCTGGCGCTGGCCACCGGCGATATCGGTGACGACACCGCCGGCCTCCTCGACCAGCAGGCCGCCGGCTGCGATGTCCCAGATCTGCAGACCCAGCTCCCAGAAGCCGTCGACCCGGCCCGAGGCGACGTACGCAAGGTCAAGGGCGGCTGAACCTGCGCGACGAATGTCGGCGGCATCCTCCATGAGAGAGCGGAACATCTTCATGTAGGGCGGCACGTGGCGCGGCACCTTGAAGGGGAAGCCGGTGGCGAGCACAGCGCCCGTCAGCGCCTTGCGATCACCGCAGCGAATCCGGCGATCGTTCAGGAAAGCGCCGCCGCCGCGGCTGGCGGTGAACAGCTCGTCCCGGATCGGGTCGTAGACGATACCGTGCTCGATCCGCCCCTGGATTTCGAGGGCGATGGAGACCGCGAAATGCGGAAAGCCGTGAATGAAGTTCCGCGTGCCGTCGAGCGGATCGATGATCCAGCGGTGATCACCCCGACCGATCTCGCCGGCCTCCTCGGACAGGAACGCGTGATTCGGATGAACCTTGCGAATCTCATCGATGATCGCGACTTCGGCGGCGCGGTCGGCCTCGGTGACGAAGTCGTGCCGTTCCTTTTCCATGATGGACAGGCTTTCGGTCTGATTGAGCAGACGAATGAGCACGCGACCGGCGGCGCGGGCCGCACGAACACCGATATTGACCGCCGGCTTCGCCATCGCGGAGGAACTCCAAGAATCGAGGGGCGCGCAATATAGCACACCCGCGGTCGGACGATGGCCCCAGGGCGCGACAGGTCGGCGTTTCGCTTCCCGGGCTAGAATGCGGGCTGCTGAAGGAGAGGCCCAGCGCCATGCTCGACCGCGTTCGCATCGTTCTCTGCGAGACGACCCACCCCGGCAATATCGGCGCCGCTGCACGCGCCATGCTCACCATGGGGCTGACGCGGCTCACGCTGGTCGCCCCGAGGCACTTTCCTGATCCTGAGGCCACCGCCCGCGCGTCGGGCGCCGATCGGATACTCGAGGACGCCCAGGTGGTACCCACGCTCCGCGACGCTCTGGACGGCGCCCACTACGCGGTGGGAACCGCGGCCCGCACGCGCAGTATCCCGATGCCCCAGTTCACCCCGCGCGACGGCATCGAACGCGTTGCTGCCGAGGCCGGGAGGGGCGACGTGGCGATCGTATTCGGAACCGAGCGCTCGGGCCTCAGCAACGACGAGGCCGATGCCTGCCAGGCCCTGATCACCATCCCGACCGATCCGGATTTCTCGTCTCTGAACCTCGGGTCTGCGGTGCAGCTGATCTGCTACGAGCTTCGTATGGCGCTGGCCGACACGGCCCTGGAGCCCGCGGCGCCGGTGCCTCTACCGGATCTACGTGCGCTGGAGAGCTTCTTCGATCATCTCGAGGAGGCGCTGTTCGACATCCGTTTCCTGGTGCCCGGGCAGTCGTCAACGATGATGACGCGGTTGCGTCGGCTCGTGCATCGGGCCACGCCGACGCTGACCGAGCTCGACATCCTCCGGGGCATCCTCAGCCGCGCGCAGCTCTCGGCCCGCGGCCGTCCCGACTGATCCTCATTAAGAAGAAACGGCCCCGGGTGGTCGCCTTGCCGGAAGACGCTGCCGGCGAGGAGAGCTGCAGCCTGGCTGAGGGTGGAACTGAACTGCACGAGCCACCCGGGGCGGAAAGCGATCAGTTGCCCGGCGATGTCCCGGTGCTGTCCTGATTGGCCCAGAGCGTCACGTTGCGCCGCCGCTCTGTCGTCCGGTAGGCACTGTTGCCGTCGATCTCCGAGGCGAGAACGGTCACCGGGGTGTCCTCGGGGACGACGATACAGGCGCCGTTCATGAGCCAGCCGACGGTGCGATCGTCACCGCTGCGATGGGCTTCCTGGAGCTGCGCCAGGGCCCGTTCGTTGCGGCAGGCGAGTTCGCCCTTGCGGAGTACGGTCGCGTCGGTCGCGCCGACGGCGAGAAGAGCCAGAAAAAACATCAGTCGTTGCATGTCCGCGAATCCTCCCTGATGCGGTCAGTGATTGACGATCAGCTTCGCACTCCTCGGCGCCCCGGCCTATCGGTACAGGCCCGGTTTCGCTGTAGGAAAAGTACCCGCGTCGCGCCGTGACGATCGGCAGATCATGGCGCTGGACAAGCCTGCGGCTTACCATCCAGTCCATGAGGGGAGAACTCGGATTCGGGAGAGGATCGGAATGACGTCGAGAGTCGGCATGCGTCGCTTCGCGGC
>JBCCZC010000544.1:0-3172 GCA_039188505.1 Pseudomonadota bacterium
CCGACCAGCCCGGCAGCCAGGCCGGGTGTCGGGGCCTCGATCACCGGCAGGCAGCTGACCGCCGTGACCTCGAAGATGGTCGCGGTCGCCTCGTTCACGGCCGCGTAAAGGCCGAAGCCGGCGGACCGCCAGGTACCGATAAGCGCTTCGATCGGCGGCACCGTATAGCTGTCCTCCTCGCAGCCCAGGCCAGCGAGCGTCGTCAGCCGCGTGAGACCGTGGAAGCCCGATGGCAGACCGTTGGTCATGTCGTACGCGACGCGGCCATCGCTGCACCCGAGGTACAGCTCCAGGCGTCCCGCCGGCGTTCGAACGACCGCGGCGGGATCGTGATCCGGTCCGAAACGACCACCTCGCGTTGCGAGCAGATCCGCGATGACGACCGACTGCCCAGCCACGCTCGCGATGCCCGTGTACCAGGCCGGGGCGCCGGCGGCATCGAACGTGAACCAGTTGACGAAGGCGCTATCGCCCTCGAGCAACTGGACGATGAAGCCCTCACCCGAGCGATCCTCAGCGAACCATGACGCGCTCTGGTTGAGCGCCGCGGCCGTCGTGCCGTCGTCGGTCACGCTCGCGCAGGGGCGCCCGCGGATCGTCGTCAGGCGGCCCAGCGCCTGCTCGCCCGCGACGCCGTCGACCTCGAAGCGGGCGATCGCCGCAGTGCAGGAGGCGAACGCGATCTCGAGGGTGCCGACCGATCGCCGCTCGACCTGATCCGGGTCGAAGTCAGGACCGAAGGCCGCGCCACGGGCAACCTGGAGCTCGGCAATGACGATGGTCTCGTCGGTCGATTCCCCCACGCCGACGTACCACTGCTGGCCGCCGCGATCGTCGTACGTGAACCAGTAGACGACGGCCCGATCCTCGGGAAGCACCTCGACAAGGAAGCCCGCGCCCTCGAAAGCGGGGTCGAACCACGCGCCGCTCAGCGCACCGTTGAGCGCCCCGTGAGCGGGTTGGCCGAGGACAAGCAGAAGCAACAGGCCCGACAGGCGAACAATCGACATGAGTCCTCCGGCAGGGACGCGGTCGGCGTCCCGAATCCCCAGGACATCATTTCGCTGGACGGAGCGCCCGTCCCGCCAGTGCCTTAAGTCTCTGCCAGGCGATCAGGTGAAGGCGCGACCGAGGTAGTAGGGCCAGAGGAAAATCGCGAGCACGCCCTGCCCGAACGACAGCTTCGCGAAGCCGATTGTGAATAACCATCCGATGAACCAGATCGGTCCACCGCGGCTCAGGGTCTCGACGTGGATCTTCGTTTCGCGCGCACTTCCCATGGCTTCACTCCCGGTCGGATTCTCCGCCGCCCGTAGCCCGCGAGCGCGGTGCGGACAACGGCGTCCGTCAGGCCGCCGCTTCCCGGCGGTAGAGCTCACCCTCGACGGTCCGCGCGGCGAGTGCGTAGGTGACCGTCGCGAGCACGCCCATCGAGGCGACGATCATCAGCGCCCAGCGCAGGCCGCCGACGCCGAGGCTCGGCGTGAGCGCGTCGCTGATCAGGCCGACGGTCAGGGGTCCGAGCCCGAGGCCGATCAGGTTCAGCACGAGGAAGAGCATCGAGGATGCCAGGGCCCGCTCCGTGGGCGCCACGAGCGAATGGACGATGGCGACCGTAGGTCCGAGGAACACGGAGATGAGCATGTAGAAGATGAAGAAGAGCGCCACGGCGCCGGCGCTCGAAGACACGTTCAGGCAAAGCAGGCACAGGGGCAGGCCGGCGAGCATGGCGAAGCCGGGCAGCCAGAGGTACCAGCGCCGATCGCGGCTACCGAGTCGATCGGCAACGAACCCACCGACAATGGCGCCGATCGCGCCGCCAAGGCCGATCGCCAGACCGAACCAGGCGCCCACTTCGGCCACGCTCATGCCGTGCACCCGGATCAGGAAGGAGGGCATGAAGTTGCCGACGCCGTAGGCGACGAAGGCCACGAAGGCCGATCCAAGGCTCGCGTAACGGAAACTGCGGATCGCCCAGAAGCGCGCAATTGCCGACCACATCGAACCCTGCGGCGCCTCGTGCTCGCCCTCGTCGAAGCGACCGCGTTCGGGCTCCTTGACCGTCAAGCGGAAGACGACCGCCAGCAGTACACCCGGCAAGCCGACGATGATGAAGGCCATGCGCCAGCCGACCCACTGCTCGATCACGCCGCCGATGATCGATCCGACCAGGATGCCCACGTAAAGCCCCATCGAGTAGATGGACATCGCCCGGCCGCGCTCCTCGGCCGGGTAGTAGTCGGAGATCATCGAATGGGCCGGCGGGCTTGCGCCGGCCTCGCCGATACCCACACCGATCCGGGCGAGCAGCAGCTGAAAATAGTTGGCGGCGAAGCCGCAGAGGGCAGTCATCGCGCTCCAGATCCCCATCGCGAGCGCGATGATGTTCCGGCGGCTGCCCCGGTCCGCCCAGCGGGCGATCGGAATGCCGAAGGTGCAGTAGAACAGCGCGAAGGCGAAACCCGACAGGATCCCGAGCTGCGCGTCGCTCAGGCCCATGTCGGCCTTGATCGACTCCTGCAGGATGACCAGGATCTGCCGGTCGAGGAAATTGAAGACGTAGGCCAGGGAGAGCATCCCCAGCACGAAACCCCGGTAGCGTCGCTCGCCTGCCTGCATCCCTCGAAGCCCCCTCATCGCCGCGATCCGGGATAGCCCGAGCGGCCATCCGACGGTCGATCATAGCGGTACTGCCGGTCCCGCGGCCATCCGGCGAGCGCCCGCCAGGATTTCAGGGGCGCGGGGAGGCGGCGGCCGCGGGACCGACGATCTCGACGTGATCGGTCACGATCCCGTCGACCCCGTCGCGCAACGCCGCACGGTACTGCTCGACCGTCTCGACGTCGCCGAGGTAGAACGTCGCACCGTGGCGGCGAGCGCGCTCGAGGAACACGTGGGGATAGCCCCAGAGCAGATGCCGGTACCGCCTGGGAAGGCCCAGCGGGCGATTCCGGCAGGACTCCGGAAACCAGCCCGTCCAGCCCAGCAGAAGATAATCGACCGCGCACTGGCGCATCTCCGCACGACGCACGAAGGGCTGCACGCCCGGCGCGGCCTCGCTGATGACCGCATACACCGACGCCCGTCCGAAGATCGCGAGCCGCCCGCGACGCTGCGCTGGGAGCTCAGCGAGCACCCGCCCAACGCGTGCCGCGACCTCGAGGTTGCCGCC
>JBCCZC010000545.1:0-3146 GCA_039188505.1 Pseudomonadota bacterium
CCCGCCAGATAAGCCGACTACCCCAGGACCCGGATACGACGCACAGCGTCGCGGCGCAGCGAACGCGAGATAGCTACGCTGGCAAGTGAAATCGAACAAAAGCCGGCGCATGCGCCCACCTGAATTCACACCCCAAGCCAACGCGCGCCAGGGCCGGAGTTCCCGCAAATCAATCGACGGATCTGACGACCCATCACATCGCAGCACCCCGATCAGCCAATCGCCCGCTCCGACAGCAACGCATCGATCCGCTGGAACACGTCCCGCAGCACCCGCGCATCGGGCAGGAGCGTGATCCGGAAATGGTTCTCGTAGGTCACGTTGAAGCTCGTGCCCGGCACCAGCAGCACGTGATACTGCTCGAGCAGCTCGTGGGCGAAACGATCATCGTCGAAGTCGCCGAACCGTTCGGGCCGCAGGCTCGGGAAGGCGTACATGGCGCCCATCGGCGTGACCAGATCAAGGTATTCGCTTTCGGCCACCGCGTCGATCACGACCTGGCGGCTCTCGTAGAGGCGTCCGCCCTCGCAGGTCAGGTCCTTGACGCTCTGGAAGCCTCCAAGCGCGGTCTGCACGGCCCACTGGGCGGGGACGTTGGCGCAGAGCCTGAGCGCCGCCAGCTTCTCGACCGCCAGCATGAACTCCTCGGCGCCGGCGAGCCGGCCGGTGAACACCGCCCAGCCGACGCGATAGCCGCACGCACGGTAGACCTTCGACAGGCCGCTCATGGTGACGCAGAGGGTGTCGTTCACCAACGTGGCCATCGGCACGAAGGCGGCGCCGTCGTAGAGCACCTGGTCGTAGATCTCGTCGCAGAACAGCACCAGCCCGTGGCGCTCGGCGATGGCCGCCAGGCCCTCGAGCGTCGCGCGGTCGTAGACGGCGCCGGTCGGATTGTTCGGGTTGATCACCACCAGGGCGCGGGTCTTCGGCGTGATCGCGGCTTCGATGGCCTCGAGATCCGGGGCGTAGCCGGCCTCGGTAGGACATGGGTAGTGCACGGCCGCACCGCCGTTGAGCACGACCGCTGCGGTCCAGAGCGGGTAGTCCGGAGACGGAATCAGCACCTCGTCGCCCGGGTTGAGCAGCGCCCGCAGGCAGAGGTCGATGAGCTCGGATACGCCGTTGCCGATGAACACGTGCTCCGCGGAATCGACCGCCACGCCCCGCTGCTGCTGCTGCATCACGACCGCTTCCCGCGCCGGGAAGATGCCCTTCTGGTGGCAATAGGCCTCCGAGCGGCCGAGATTCTCGATCATCGCCAGCCGCATCGTTTCCGGCGTGCGGAAACCGAAGCGCCCCGGATTCCCGATGTTGAGATGGATCACCTCGAAGCCCTGGCGTTCGAGCTCCCGGGCCCGGCGCGCGAGCTCGCCACGAATCTCGTAGCGGACGTCCTCGAGCTGCCGGCTCGTGGTGACGTGGGGCGCGGTCTTGCCGGCCTGCGGGACGCTCTCCAGCGGCGTCTTCTTCGATACAGCGGTCATGTCGATCTCTCCCGTGGTGCCGCGGTAGGGCGGCCCCCATGGGTCGACGGTCGCGCAAAAGAACCGGCAATGCAACCGCCCGGATCAAGTGCCCGCGCGGCGTCAGAACCCGGCCACGAGCTGCTCAGGCGCGCTCGTGATCGTCGGTCTCCAGCACCTCGGCGCTCGCGAACAGGTCCCCCTGGGCTTTCTGCTTGACCCGGGGCCGGGGCCGCAGGCGACTGCCGTGGCGGTCGTAGACACGCTGCGCTTCCGCCCGCGTCTCCGGGCGCCCCCGGATTTCGCCGATACGGCGGCGGGCTTCCTTGTAGGCAACGGCGTGCTCGACGATCGGCTCGGGATAGTGGCGCCCGATGACGCAGCCGGCCTCCTGCTGGATCGCCGCAGGCATCCGCTCGGGGTTCGGCAGGTACTTGTCGGGGACGCCCTCGAGCTCAGGCACCCAGGCCCGGATGAAGCGGCCTTCGGGATCCTGGTCCGACACCTGGCGCGCCGGCGAGTAGATCCGGAGCGCGTTGATCCCCGTGACGCCGGACTGCATCTGGAACTGGGTGTAGTGGATACCCGGCTCGAAATCGAGGAAGTGACGTCCGAGCCACTTCGAGGTGGGCCGCCAGTCGAGCCAGAGGTGGTAGCTCGCGAAGCTCACGAGCATGGCGCGCATGCGGAAATTGATCCAGCCGGTCGCGCGGAGCGCGCGCATGCACGCGTCGACCATCGGGTACCCGGTCCGGCCGGCCTTCCAGGCCTCGAAGCGATCGTCGGACCAGTGGTCTTCCCGCAGGCCGTCGTAGCTCCGCGACATGTTCTCGAACTCGAGCTCCGGCTGGCTCTCGAGCTTCTGGATGAAGTGGCAGTGCCAGCGCAGCCGCTTGCCGAAGGCATTGAGCGGGCGCTTCCAGCCCCGCGGCAGGGTCTCGGCGAGGCGGGACTCGGTGGCCTGGTAGACCTGGCGCAGCGAGATCGAGCCCCACGCGAAGTGGGCGCTCAGGCGGCTGCAGGCGTCCCACGCAGTGACGGGACTCGACATGCCGGTGGCATACGCGATGCCGCGCTCGTCGAGGAAGCTGGCCAGGACGCCGTGAGCCGCGGCTTCGCCGCCCGGCTGGGCATCCGGCTTCGTGGTCTCCCCGAGGCCCATGTCAGCGGGCGTCATGATGCCGGGGTTCGCCAGGCCGTCGGGCGAGCGCAGCGTATCGGGCGCATTCGCGATCGGCAGCGCCATGTGCTGCCGCCAGCGTCGCGCCCAGCCGTCCCGGCGACCGAGCCCACGGAACACGCCGTGCTGACGATGCTCCTCCCACGCGACCTCGCGGCGACCGCACCACGCGGCCACCCGTCGATCGCGCTCGAAGGTCGCCCAGGTTCCGGTTTCCTCGTGGCTCAGCAATCGATCGAAGCGCCAGGCCTCGTAGAGCTGGTCCAGCACCACGGTGGCCTCGCCGTGGCGGGTCTGCAGGCGCGCGCCGCGCGCTTCGAGGCCACGGGCCAGCTCCGCGAGGCAAGCGTTGATGAAGAGCAGATGGGAGGTCTCGAACTCCGGAGACGCGAGGATCTCGGGTTCGTAGATGAAGAGCACGACGGTCTCCTCGTCCGCCGCGGCCGCGGCCAGCGGGGCGTGATCGAGGAGTCGGAGGTCGCGCTTGAGCCAGACGACAG
>JBCCZC010000546.1:0-3108 GCA_039188505.1 Pseudomonadota bacterium
GATCAGGTTGTGCAGCCGCTCTATCGCTCCTCCGTGGCGCGCTGGCGTCGCTATCCGGACCCGATCGCCCGGATCGAGCCGCTGCTGCGCCCCTGGCTGGAGCGCCTGGGCTACGTAGCCTCCTGAATCCTGTCGGCTGTCCGGACGACGGGGCGCCCAGTGCCGCCGCCGCCGCCGGAAGTTCGTTCGCGGCTACTGACGCATCCGGTGAACCGGCGAGGCTATAATGCGGCGCCATGGACGAGGGCAAGGGGAACGAATCGCTCGAGGCACGTGCGGCCGGCGGTGATGCCGAGGCACAGGAGGAGTTCGCCCTGGGCCTGCTTGCGGCCTCCGAACCCGGCCAGGCGGCCTTCGACTCCGGGCTCGCGTGGCTGGAACGCGCGATCGAGGGCGGTCGCCTCTCCGCCCTCGCGGCCAAGGGTCACGTCCACCTCCAGCATCCGACCCTTGCCGACGCGCCGGCCGTCGCGCGCGACTGCTTCGTCACCGGCGCCAGGGCGGGGGATCCCCACGCCGTCGAGCGCCTGGAAGATCTGCATCTGTTCGGCTACGGCGTGGAGCGCTACGACGAGAAAGCCTGGTCCCTGTACAGCCAGCTGGCGGGCTACGGGTTTCCCGCCGTGCTCTGCCACGCCGCCTACCTGAAGAGCGAGGGCGTCGGGTGCGATGCCGACGAAGGCGAGGCCGCCTCGATGATCCTGCGGGCCGCGGCCCAGGGCCACACGCTGGCCTTCTACCTTGCGGCCCATCGCTACGCCGGAGGCGTCGGCGTCCCCGAGGACCCGACCGTCGCGGTCGCCTGGATGGAGCTGGCCGCCGCCCGCGGCTTCCCGTCGGCAGAAGCGCTCTGGCAGCAGTGGCTCGACGACCTCGATGATGCGTCGCGCCACAACGCGCGGGAGCTGGCCGAGCGGCTCAAGCAAAACCTGCGCGAGCTCGGCCGGGCGGTTCGCGCCCTGCCGGTGGACGAGGGCCATCCGGAGTATCCCCAGCGCTTCAACGAGCTGGTTATCGCCAACTACCGGTCCCTGGGTCTGCGTGAGCTCGATCCCGACGCGGCCAAGCGCGGCATGGACATCCGCCGGCGGCCGGCGCGACGTTTCGACCTGCTTGCCCGCTCCTGGATGCCCCGCGTCTTCGAGATCCCGGACTTTGCAACGCCCGAGGAGCGCGGCTTCCTGCTCGATCTCGCGCTGCCGCTGCTGAAGCCGACGGCCGACACGACCGGCGCGGGTCGGGCCATCGAGGTCGATGCCTTCGACGGCGACTGCGCGATCTTTCCGCCCTACCTGACGACCCCGGTGATTCGGAATCTGCTGCGCCGATTCGCGTTGCTGACCCAGGTCCGCGAGACCCATTTCGAACCGATGTCCCTGCTTCGCTATAGCGTCGGACACGAGTACAGCCCCCATGTCGACTGGTTCGACGGCGGCCGCATGGAGCGCCACTGGCAGTCCGGGGATCGCGGTGGCCAGCGGATCACCACGGCGCTGATCTATCTCATCGTCCCCCAGGAAGGGGGCGACACCTGGTACCCCGCTTCGGAGACCCGCATCACTGGCGAACCCGGCATGGCTGTGATCCACCACAACGCGACGCCCGACGGCACCGGTGACCCGCGTTCGCTGCATCACGGGACCCCGATCCGGGCCGGCGAGAAATGGCTAGCGCGGACCGCGGTGCGCGAGGCCAGCCTGTACGACGACTTCTGGCGGTCCCTGTGAACCGGCGCCTCACCGATTTCGTTCAGGTCTACGACGACGTCCTGTCGCCGGATCTCTGCGAACGGATCACCCGTCTCTTCGATCGCTCGCGGGTCGTGCGCCGGGAGATGGAGGACGTGAAGTCCTTCGATGAGCTGGTCATCGATGGCGTGCCCGAGTGGATGCAGATTCACCTCACCCTCGAGCAGCTCAAGGAGCAGGCCCTCGGACGCTACCAGAGCGACTGCCCCGGTGAGTTTCCGGACAGCTGGGACTTCGAGGCCTTCCGGATCAAGCGCTACCTCGCCGATCGGGGCGACGAGTTCCGGGTGCACGCGGACGGCTACAACCTGTCCAGCGCCAAGCGCTTTCTGGTCTGCTTCTGGTATCTGAACGACGTTGCCGATGGGGGCGAGACCGTGTTTCCGCGGCTGGGTCTGCGTGTCCGCCCGAAGGCCGGACGCTTGATCATGTTCCCGCCGTTCTGGATGTTCGACCACGCCGGCCTCGCGCCCGTCAGCGGTCCGAAGTACATCATCAGCACCTACTTCCTCTTCGCGGAGTAGGCCATGGCTTCACCGCCGACGAACTCGGAGCTCGGAACCACCGGGGAAACCCAGCTGCTGCCGCGGAAGGGAGGAACGCCCGAACTCCTGTTCCGGGTCATCTTCGGTCACCAGACGCCGGCAGGGCGTCGCTTCGACCTGGTGCTGATCATCCTGATCGTCTGCTCCGTCGTGGCGGTCCTCCTCGACTCGATCGAGACGATCAACGCCCGCTGGGGCGAGGCGCTGCTCGCCGCGGAGTGGATCTTCACCGCCGTCTTCACGATCGAGTACTTCGTGCGGCTCGCCATCGTCGATCGGCCCTGGCGCTATGCCCGGAGTTTCTACGGCATCGTCGACCTGCTGTCCGTGCTCCCGACCTACCTGAGCCTCATCTTCACCGGTGCCAATTCACTGCTCGTCATCCGCGTGCTTCGCATCCTGCGAGTCTTCCGGATCCTGAAACTGGTGCGCTACCTGGGCGAGGCCAACATGCTGGTCACGGCGCTGAAGGCCAGCCGGCGCAAGATCCTCGTGTTCGTGATCTCGGTGCTCTCGCTCGTCGTGATCTTCGGCGCGATCATGTACCTCGTCGAGGGACCCGAGCGAGGCTTCACCTCGATCCCGCGCAGCATGTACTGGGCCATCGTCACGCTCACGACCGTTGGCTACGGCGACATCTCGCCGGTGACGCCGCTCGGCCAGGCCATTGCCTCAGTGATCATGATCCTGGGCTACGGCATCATCGCGGTCCCCACGGGCATCTACACCGCCGAGCTGTCGCAGGAGCTACGCCGCGACTACGACCGCAGGCGCTGTGGCGAGTGCGGCCGCGAGGGCCACGAGCGCGACGCCGA
>JBCCZC010000547.1:0-3095 GCA_039188505.1 Pseudomonadota bacterium
CCCCCCTGGGCCTGCTCTTCGACCCGGCCCGTGACGGCCACGGCATGCAGGTCGCCCGCGTCGGCGATACCTATGTCTTCCTCTTCTACACCTACGATGCAGAAGGGGCCCCGGAGTGGTATCTAGGCACGGGCCGCTACGAGGGCGGCGTTCTCATCAGCGACGACCTGGCCCGCTACACCTACGACGTCACCCGCTCACCGCCGCAGCAGGTCGAGCCCGGCAGCGAGAGCCGTATGCTGCTGTCCTATCAGCCCAACGACGTAGCGGAGGCCTGCCCTGACGCGCCGGACGACGGCAAGACCCGCGCGCGCTTCCTGTGGGAGATCGGCGGCGAATCGGCGAGCTGGTGCTTCGAGAGCCTGGTGCGCTCACCCGGAATCGCTGGGGACTTCGGCGGCACCTGGTTCTCGCCGGGTGACGAGGGCTGGGGCTTGAGCCTCGCCAATGCAGCGAGCACGCTCGTCGGCGTCATCTACTACTACGATGCGGACGGCCGCGGCCGCTGGGCCATTGGCGTGGGCGAGGGTGCTGATGGCTTCGCGAGCATCGAGCTACCCATGCTGCACGTCAATGGCTACTGCCGGACCTGCCCCTTCGCGCGCACCGACCAAGCCGCCGGCCCGATGACGCTCTCCCTGCTGACGCCGAGCCGCGACCCAGCTGTCGGCAACACCGTGGCGACCGAGCTGGTCTACCCGCTCCCGCCCGGCGGCGACTGGCAGAAGGGGCCGCAGCCGCTGATCCTGCTGACGGATCCGCCGACGGAAGGACGCTAGCAACTACCGCGGCGACGGCTTGAGAATGGACCGCAGCCGCCGGGCGCGCTCGGGCAGCGGCGTGTAGGGCGTCTCGCCCAGCACGAGCAGATAGAGCGGGACCGAGACGGCGACCGGGCCGTCGGCTTCCTGCAGTACGCCCGCGTTCCAGATCGCCCAGGCAGCCTCCTCCCAGAGCGGCTGCGGATCGGCCTCGTGCTGCGCGATCTTCCAGAGCGCCAGCAGCAGTCCGAACGGGACGTCCTGGTAAGCCACGCCCGCGCCGGCCGGAATGCCTGCCTCCACGAATTCGGCCGCAAGGCTGTCGGTCATGAGCAATGCGAAGGGTCGATAGCGTTCCGCAAGGGCGTTGTCGCCCCGATCCCGGAACGCCACATAGGCCTCCACGACGGCCCAGGCGTTCATGGCGTGATACCACGGGAGGGCGTTGTGGCCGTCCCACATGCGTCCCGGCCGACGCGCGGTCGGCACAAGGTCGGCGAAGGCCGTCGCGGTACCGTCGACGATGCCGTCATGGTCAAGGTCGGTGAGCACCCCAGGCAGGATGTTGGCCTCCAGGCGTTCGACGAGACCGTCGCGAAAGTCGGTCCGGCCGGTGATCGCGTAGAGCTGCGCCAGGAGCCAGACCAGCTTCGCCGTGTAATTGTGATTGGTCACCAGCGGCTGGCGCAGCGCCCACTCGCCGGCCAGCAGGGCCGAGCCGAGCCAGCGGTCGGCGCCGTCGACGGGCTGCTGCAGTGTAGCCTCGACCATCATCACCGTCGCCCAGCCCATGTCGTAGCCGGCGCCGCCGGGATCGCCGATCCAATCCCCGTCGCGACGAACGTGATCACGCACCCCGAAGCGCAGGCCGGTGAACGGGCCGTTCTTGAGCCGTGGACAGGTCTCGGGAAAGCGCGAGCACATGAAGTCGACACCCTGGCGGGCGATGCCGCCGAGGGCGCAGGCGTCGCTGCGGCCCTCGTCGAAGTAGTAGCCGTAGACCCCAACACCGGGCACGCCCGGGCGGGCACCGCGGGCGGCCGTGAACTGCTGCGCCTCCTGCATGACGGCGAAGTTCGCCAGCTGCGGCAGCGCGTCAAATTCGCCGGCGAGTCGCGCGTGGTAGGCGCCGAGCGCCGCCGCGGCGGGGCCCCGGCCGGTGCTGGGACAGGCCGGCTCGAAGGTCTGGATCGAGCGACCGAGGCCGCGGTGCCAGACCTCGCGCACGTCGGCGTAGGCGGGGCGCGCGGTGTCGGCGGGCAGCCGCTCGGTAAGCGCGAGCTCGGGACAACCCACCTGCGCGCCGCGGGTCTCCTTGGCGCGATCGATCGCTGCCGCCACCTGGGCCGGATCTCGCGTTTCCATGGCGGCCTGGATGGCCCGCCGATCGGTGGTTGTGCCGTAGGTCAGGTCACATCCGGCGTCCTGGGCGCGGCTGCAGCCGGCCGCGGACAGGGCAAGAAAGAAGACAAGGCTGGCACGCATCGAGGGCTCCGGGCTTTTCCATGAATCGCCCGAAGCCCGATTTGGGTTGACCTGGCTCAGCCGAAGCTACCGAACGCCGGTCCGACGACCTGCGTCACCAGCGCGCCGGCGAGGACGACGCCGGTGAGCGCCGTGCCCATGGCACCGAGGAAACGCATGCCGGCAAACGCCTTGCGGCCGCCTGTGAGGTCCTCGCCGTGCGATCCGGCCAGCGACAGGAACGCGCCGGCGTGCAGCGTCCGGGCCAGCGCAAACCCGCCGGCCAAAGCGGCGACCCAGGCCGATTGCCCGAGCGCGATCTCGAGGATGGCGATGGCCGCGAGAAAGAGGCCCGAGTTCTCGGCCAGGTTGGCGTGGCGCCGGATCAGTCGCTGCAGGTCCGCGGTACCGTCCTCACCGAGGAAAACCCCGGTTCGCGCACGGGCGAAGCCCACGGTCAGCATCAGCGACAGCTGCAGGATGAGCAGAAATGCGGCGAGCGCCGCGGTGTAGACGGGGAACTGGGGTTCCATCTCGATTTCTCCTGAGGTCAGGGGGGGTCAAGCGCGAAGCAGGTGGAGGCTCACCAGGCCGTCGGGATCGAACCAGCAGTCGACCGCAGCCCAGCCGGCGAGGTTCGCCAGCTGCCGAAACGCCTCAGGGGAGTACTTGTAGGCGTTCTCCGTGTGAATGGACTCGCCGCGCGCGAAGGCAAACGCCTGGCCCGCAACCTGGACCTCGTGGTCACGCAGGCAGCGAAGGTGCATCTCGATCCGTCCCTGCTCGGGATTGAAGCGCGCTTCGTGGCCGAAGTTCTCGAGCGCGAAGGCACCGTCGAGCTCCCGGTTGATCAGCCGCAGCAGATTGAGA
>JBCCZC010000548.1:0-3077 GCA_039188505.1 Pseudomonadota bacterium
CGAGCGTCCGGAAGGTGAAGTCGATGACGGCGACCGGCGGCCGATCCGCCTCGGCCACCGGCTCGAGGCCGCGCGTTGCGTCCCATCGGAGCAGGTCGCCCTTCGATGCCAGCCAGGGCGCCCCGTCAACCAG
The DNA here is from genome assembly GCA_039188505.1 of Pseudomonadota bacterium. Taxonomy (GTDB): domain Bacteria; phylum Pseudomonadota; class Gammaproteobacteria; order Xanthomonadales; family SZUA-38; genus JBCCZC01. The sequence goes on from JBCCZC010000548.1 coordinate 134, forward strand.
GGCCACGGCGGCCGCGGGATCGGCGGGTGACCCGAGGCCCTCCTCCGGTCCGAACCGCTGTCGCTGGCCGGTCGCGCGGTCGATCCGCACGACGAAGCGATCGAGGGTGCCGATCCAGAGCTGGCCGTCCGGAGCTTCCACGAGGGACCGCACGAGGCCCGAGTCGTTCCACTCCTCGACGATCCCGGGAATGCCATCGGCTTGGTTCTCGAGGCGAACAACGCTGGTATTCGTGCCGACCCAGACGCCGCCGTCGGCAGCCCGCCGCAGCAGGCGCGGATCGGCGATGCCGGGCACGCGCTCCCTCGTTCCAGCGTCGCTGATCCAGACCAGGCCCGCGGTCTCGGCCAGTAGGAAGCCGCCGTCGAGGGGCAGCAGATCCCAGGCCTCGGAGGCCGTCCAGGGCAGCTTGTCGAAGCGCCGACCGTCCGTGCTCCGGAAGACACCGGCGGAGGACGCCAGCCAGATCGAACCGTCATGCTCGAAAGCCCGGTTGATCGTCCCGCGGAGGCCGTCGTCGCCGGTCCAGGCGCGCCATTTCGGCGGCCAGTCGAGGTGGATCAGCTCCGTGTGGCTGAGGGCCCAGAGCCCGCCGAAGGGATCGTGGACCAGCGCGTCGATGCGATCGTCCGTAAGCGGCACCCGTTCGATTAGGCCGTCCGCGAAAGCGTGAATCTCGATTTCGCCGTCGGTGGTGCCGAAGGCGACCGTATCGGGACCGAGCGCCAGCATCGACAGGTAGCGTCCGACCCCCGGCGCGATAGGCGCCGCCTCGAAGCGCCCGCCGGCGTACTGCATGAGCTGCCCCGTGGCGTCCATGAGCAGAAGCCGGTCGCCGACCTGGACGGCGTCGTCCGCCGAGAAGCCGTCGGGCAGCGCCCCGGTTGCGGAAAACTCGCCGCCCGGATCGTAGCGACCCAGCTCGCCGTCCTTGAGCAGCAGCAGCTCGTCGCCGAGGCGTTGCAGCGGTCCGAGGCGCTGTTGGGCCCGCAGCAGGCGCCGCTCCGTGCCGTCGGGCCGCGTCGAGAACAGCGCTTGGTCCGTCCGGAAGTGCCACCAGCCGTCGTGGACGATCGCCTGCCGCACCGGACCGATGGGCGCCTCGCCGGCGTCCGGGAAGCCAGCCAGCAGGGAGGTGAAGGCATGGCGGCTCGTGGGTTCCTCGACCACGATGCCGAAGTCGTCATAGGCGCCCACGAGAACCCCGGTGTCGGTCGGGGTCACGACGCGCGCGGGCTGCGCCGCGGGCAGGGTGACCAGGGTCCAGCGCGCACCATCGAAGAGCGCGACACCCCCGATCGTCGCCAGGTACAGCATCCCGTCCGCGCTGCGAGCGAGCCCAAAATGCTGAGGATAGGTTTCGAGATCGGGCACGAGGCGCGCATCGAGCGGCCGACCGCCCGCCTCCACGGCGCCGCAGATGTTGGCCAGGACCGCGCCCCCGAGCAGCAGCAGATTGAGCCAGCGCCTCCGCATAGCCCGAATAATGCATGAGTTCGGTCCCGCTCGCCCGGGCGAGGGATTCTGGTACGGTGGCCGCCGGTTTCCGGGAGAACGATGTGCGCACGCTCCGAAGCCAGCAGGGCGAGATCACCCCGTCGAAGATCGTCTGCGTCGGGCGTAACTACGTCGCCCACATCGAAGAGCTCGGGAACGCGATCCCCGAGCAGATGGTCCTGTTCCTCAAGCCCAACTCGGCCATCGGCGAGGGCCTCGCGAGCCAGCGGGAAGGCGAGCCCCTCCACTACGAGGCCGAGCTGTGTTTCCTGGTGGAGCAGGGGAGGTTCGCCGCCGTGGCCATCGGCCTGGACCTCACGCGGCGTCAGCTTCAGTCCAGGCTCAAGAAGGCGGGCCTGCCCTGGGAGCGCGCCAAGGCCTTCGACGGCAGCGCGGTCTTCGGCGCGTTCGTCCCCGTTCCGGATCCACTACCCACGCTCGCGCTGGAGCTCGCGATCGACGGGCGGATCGTTCAGGTGGGTGATACGTCGTTGATGCTCTACCCGCCCACCGAGATCCTGGCTGAAGTTCAGCGCTGCATGACGCTGGAGGACGGAGACATCGTCATGACCGGCACGCCGGCCGGCGTGGGCGAGGTGCCGCCCGGCGCGCGCTTCGAGGGGAAAGTGCGGGTTGGCGAAGACGTACTCGCCACGGCGGAATGGACGGCGGCATCCTAGGTCCATGATCAAGCACACCATGTTCGTCATCGCCGTGCCGGACCTCGAGCGCTCGGCGGCTTTCTACCGGGACTACCTGGGCTTCGAGATCCGTGAGATGGGCGATCCCGGTTGGCGTTTTTTCGTCCGCGACGCCTGCCGCATCATGGCGGGCGAGTGTCCCGACGCCATTCCCGCCGCCGACACTGGCGACCATTCCTATTTCGCGTACCTGACGGTTGCTGACGTCGATGCGGACCACGGGCGCTTCACGGCGGCAGGCGGAACCCTGATCAAGCCGCTGCGGGATGAACCCTGGGGCATGCGCGAATTCGGCCTGCGCACGATCGACGGACACCGCATCATGGTGGGTCAGGAGATTGAATAGTCAATGTAAATTGACACACAAGGTGTTACATTAAGGATCGCCCGCGGCCGGCCGGCGAACTTCACGCGGCGCCAACGCCCCGAGAACATGCTGCTCCATCAGTTCGTGGCGGACCTCTACTCACACTTCGTCGAGCAGATGAAACGGGCGGGCCGCTGGCTCCCGTCCTACTCCGGGAGGCATTCGAAGCCTACCTCCGGTGCGGACGCCCGGAGCACGGATTCCCCCGTGTCAAGTGTGCTTCGTGCCCATGGTTCCTAGAATCGGGCCCAGGGTCAGCGGCATTACGTTTTGCTTGTGATACTCCCCGGTCCGGCTCAGTCGGCTGGATCGGCCTGCGCGAGATGCTGGTAATGGTCCGCTTGCCATCGCATCGCGACGGCAACCGATCTGGTCTACG
>JBCCZC010000549.1:0-3050 GCA_039188505.1 Pseudomonadota bacterium
ACTCTTCAGCCCGGCCCCCTACGTGCGTTTCCAGCAGTACAACTACCATCACTGGGAGGAGGCGCCGCCGCGCCTCGTCCAGCATCGCCTCCTCGATGGCCTCCATGCGCTCGAGGCTGCGCCGGTCATCACGGCGCGCCCGACGGCCGATGCGCGCTACCGCCTGGAGACGCACCTCGCCCGCTTCGAACGGCTCGTCGATGGTGGCCGCTACGCCGCGCTCATCGAGCTGCACGTGCGCCTGGTGCGGATCGACGCTCCCGACGCGCCGCTCGTCGTGGGCGATTTCCGGGCCGAGGAGCCGGCCGCGGACAGCACCATGGAAGCAACGGCCATGGCCTTCGGCCGCGCGATGGACGATGTGGTGGCCCAGCTGGCCGCGGGCCTCGCGAATCGCGGGCCCGGAGCCGCGCAGTGACCGGCGTGGATCACATTGAAGCATTGGGGTTGACCCGCTGGGTGCGCCGCTCGCTGGCGCCGTCGGTCCCCGCGGTGAGCGCTGCTGGACCCGAGACGATCCAGCCCGGCAAGGCGCCGGTCGCGACCGTGCTGGTGCTGGCGCCGGCGGGCCTGACGCTCGGGGCGAACGATCCGGCGGGGAGTCTTCTCGCGAAGATTCTCGGTGCCCTCCAGATCCCGCTGGCACGCTTCCGTATTGTCCGGGTCGACGCGGGCGCGGCCGCTGACGGCGCGGTAGCCCCGGGCCCTGTGCTCGCGTTCACCGGCAGCCCGCCCGCGGGCATGCCCGACGCCATCGTCCTGCCGACGATCTCGGAAATGCTCGCCGACGCGGCGCAGAAGCGCCCGGCCTGGGAGCGCCTGAAGCCGCTCGTCGGGAAGCTCGGGCCATGAGCGCCGTGGTCGCACCCCAGGAGGCCCGCGTCCGGCCCATGGTCGAGGACGATGTCGACGCGGTGATCGGCATCGAACGACGGTCCTACGAGTTTCCCTGGACGGCCGGGATCTTCCGCGACTGCCTGCGCGTCGGCTATTCCTGCTGGGTGCTCGATGTCGATGGGACGATCGCCGGCTATGCGATCCTCGGGGTCGGCGCAGATGAGGCACACATCCTCAACATCTGCATCGACCCGGACGTGCGTCGCTGCGGGCACGGGCGCCGGCTCCTGGCGCGCGTGATCGACCTGGCGCGCTGGCACCGGGCGGCGTCCGTCTTCCTGGAGGTGCGGCCAACGAATCACGCGGCGGTCAACATGTACGCGCGCGAGGGCTTCGAGGTCGTGGGTCGTCGCCCGAACTATTACCCCGCGCACGAGGGGCGGGAGGACGCCCTCATCATGGTCTTTCGCCTCGCCGGCGAGACGGGCGAAGGCAGCCAGGGCTAGCCACCGCCGAGTCGCGCGAACCTCAGTTCGGTAGCCCAGAGTGGCAGAGGCCGCAGGAGGTCCGGAGCCCGCCGGAAGGGGCGGATCGGCCTGGGCGTCCGAAACCGGAGCCCAGGTCAGAGCTTCTTCAGCTTCTCGATCTGGCGATCGATCTCGACGATGGCCGCTTCGGCCTCCGCCAGCTTGGCGCGCTCCTTGTCCACCACGGCCTCCGGCGCCCGGGAGACGAACCCCTCGTTGCCGAGCTTCGCCTGCGCCCGGCCGCGCTCGCCTTCCCGGCGAGAGCGCTCCTTCTCGAGTCGGGCAATCTCCTCGGCGGGATCGATGAGGCCGGCCAGCGGCACGTGGAGCTTCAGCGTGTCGGCCAGCGCCATGGCGCTTTCCGGAGCCTCGTCGCCGTCCTCGAGCCAACGCAGCGACTCGAGCCGACCCAGATCCGCGAGCGTTGCGCCGAAGCGTTCGACCCGATCCCGGTCGCCCGCATCGCCTGCCTCCAGCACGACCGCCAGCGGCTTGGTCGGCGGGATGTCCATCTCGCCGCGGATCTGGCGGATTCCCAGCAGCACCTGCTTGAACCAGGCGGTGTCGCCGCGCGCGTCGTCATCGCGGAGGCTCGCATCGATCACCGGGAACGGCTCCCGGCACACGGTGCTGCCATCGATCCCGAGGAGCGGGGCGACACGCTGCCAGATGTCCTCGGTGATGAACGGCATGATCGGGTGCATGAGCCGGAGGACGCGCTCGAGGACCGTGAGCAGCACGTAGCGGGTCGCGCGCTGCTCGGGCTCGCTGTCGCCATACATGACCGGCTTGGTCAGCTCGAGGTACCAGTCGCAGTACTCGTTCCAGGTGAACTCGTAGAGCGCCTGGGCCACCAGGTCAAAGCGATAGGCTGCCATGTTGGCGGTGACCGCCTCGGTCGTCTGGTCCAGCCGGTCCAGGATCCAGCGATCGAAGGTCGACCGGTGGTCCGGCCGCGGATCCACGGGCTGGCCCTCGGCGTTGCCGAGCACGAAGCGCGCGGCGTTCCAGAGCTTGTTGCAGAAGTTGCGATAGCCGGAGATCCGGCCAACGTCGAAGCTGACGTCGCGTCCCTGGGTCGCGAGCGCGGCGAAGGTGAAGCGCAGCGCGTCCGTGCCGTAGGCGCGGATGCCCTCGGGAAAGTCCTCGCGCGTGCGCTTTTCGATCGCCGGCGCCATCTGCGGCTGCATCAGTCCGCGGGTCATCTTCTCGACCAGGGGCTCGAGGTCGATGCCGTCGATGAGGTCGATCGGGTCCAGGATATTGCCCTTGGACTTCGACATCTTCTGGCCGTGCGCGTCGCGGACCAGGCCGGTGATATAGATGTCCCGGAAGGGCACGTCGCCCATGAACTTCAGACCCATCATGATCATCCGGGCGACCCAGAAGAAGATGATGTCGAAGCCCGTGACGAGGACGCTCGTCGGATAGAACGTCTCGAGCCGGTCCGTGCGCTCGGGCCAGCCGAGCGTCGAGAAGGGCCAGAGGGCCGACGAGAACCAGGTGTCGAGCACGTCCTCGTCCTGGGTGAGCACGACATCGTCGGCGATCCCGTTCTCGGCTCGGACGGCCGCCTCGGAGTCGCCGACATAGACGTTGCCCGCCTCGTCATACCACGCCGGAATGCGATGGCCCCACCAGAGCTGACGGCTGATGCACCAGTCCTGGATGTTGTACATCCATTCG
>JBCCZC010000550.1:0-3004 GCA_039188505.1 Pseudomonadota bacterium
AGAAATTCGACATTGAACTGCCCGAAGCCGAGGACTTCCTCAAGGACCAAGACCCGGATTTCAAGGACTTCACCGCATACCTCCGGCTACCGAAGGAATCCGCCAGCCGCCGCCAGACCGCATTCGAGGTCGCCGGCTTCGTGGTGCTGATGCTCGTCGGCGTCTGGGTCGCCCAGGGCCCGGCGATCATGGGCGCGATCGACGCGCTGCGAACGAGTGACTGGGTTGAAGTCGAGGGCGCTATCCGGACCTCGCGAGTGGCGTTCATCAAGTCGCAGCGCAAGATCGGAGTGGGCTATACCACCGTCAACCGATACGGCATTCAGCTGACCTATGAATACACGTTGAATGGTATGACCTACACGTCGGACCAGCTCCGCGTCGGCCGCAGCTTCGAGCTCTTCGACACCGAATCCCAGGCTTATGCCGCTTACGAGGCACACTACACGCCCGGGACACGGATGCCGGTCTTCGTGAACCCGGCGCAGCCGTCCGAGGCGTACCTGCTACGCGGCACCGCGCCTGGGCAGGGCGCCAGAAGCCGCTGGCTGGGCTACGGCCTGATGCTGCTGGCCAGCCTGACAGCGATCAAGACGATCCGGCAGTTCCGCCGCCGCCAGTACTTCGTGAAGCGATACGGCGGCAGCGCGGCCTTCTGAGGGTCGTAGCGTGTCGGATCAGGCGACCGACAAGGGCGAGACCACCAGCTCATCCCTGCGCTGTTCCGCATGCCACAGGTCGTACTGCGATTGCTGCCTGAGCCAGCTTTCCGACGACGTGCCGAACGCGATCGAAAGGCGGACGGCCATCTCGGGACTGATGCCTGCGCGTCCGTTGAGGATCGCAGACAGGGTTTTCCGACTGACCCCCAACGCCTTCGCGGCGTCCGTCACCGAGATGCCCAGTGGCTCGATGCAGAGTTCGCGCAGGATCTCGCCGGGGTGTGGGGGGTTGCGCATCTGCATTAGTGGTAGTCCTCGTAGTCGACGACCTCGGCGTCTTCGCCCTGGAAGCGAAAGGTCACTCTCCAGTTGCCGCTGACTCGCACCGACCAGGTTCCTCTTCGATTACCCGTCAGCGGATGAAGGACCAGACCTGGCAAATCCATGTCTGGTGGTGAGACGGCCGCGTGCAGTCGACCGAGGATCAGGCGGAGCTTTCCCGCATGCTGAGCCTGGATTCCTGCCTGGCTTCCGGTCAAGAAGAAGCGTTCCAGTCCCTTGTGCCTGAAGCCGCGAATCACGAGGGAATGTAACCTGTAACGTATCGGGTTACAAAATCTGATTGATGACGAACTTTCGCCATGGCTCGGTGGCTCATGCTCCCGCACGGGGGTCCTGCTGCTTCGGGTCTCGCCAGAAGGTAAGTTGGGCCGGCCCGAGACCGCTATCGGCAATAGACTCCGCGAGGCGTAAGAGGCCGTTCCCGGCTACCGGGTCAGTTGGCCTCGAGCAGGTGAGCGTGCGTCCGGGTCACCCGCAACCGGATTCAGCGAGCGGCCGTCTCAGCGCTCGAAGCCGTTGCCGAAGATGGTCTGCGTCTGGATCAGACCTAGCGGATAGCACGAACTCGAGCCGCCAGAGTCCAGGACGACCGACAGGTTCAGCGCTGCGGAGTCGGCGGCAGAAAGCGTCACGTCCGCGGCGACCGACAGCACCTCCCAGCCCTCCGTTGGTGCCGACGGGCCGGTCTGCTCCGGGAGTGGTTCGGGCCGGAAGCGACCGGGCGCTTCGAGTCCCGCGCCGCCAATCTCGGGCAGACGCTCGAACTCCGTCTGGTCCTCGCTGGCCACGAATGCGCGCAGAATCTGCGTCCCGCCGGCATTGTCCGTCGCGCGCAGGAACGCACCGTCGCCGTCGCTATCGGTCAGCTGGCCCTCGACGTAGGCTCGGACGGTGAAGGGATCGACGAGCGGATCGATGGGAATCTCGATGCGGTACAGCAGATCCACTGCAAAACCATTGAGATTCATGATGTCGAGGGTCATGCAGGAGGAGCCGGCGCGCCGGCCGTCGTAGCGAAAACGGGTCCGTACCCCGCCGCGGGTGACGAAGAAATCCTCGCGGAAGACCCGTTCGATGTTCCCGCCCTTTGACCAGGGTGGCGTCCATGTCTTGCGGTCGGGTGCAGCCGCACTCGCGTTCTGCGCAAACACGGCAAAGCTCACGGAGGTCGGCGGCGTCTCGGGGTCCTCGTCATCGACGCGGATGCTCAAGGTGCCGTCCTCCGCCTCCGGGTCGAGGTCCTCCTCGACTGCCGTGCACTCCCCGCTGAAGACACACGTGCCCTCGGTGGGTCCAAGCGGGCCACTCGAGCCACAATCGAAGTTGTTGGAGCAGGGACTGTTCCTGTTTTCGCAGAATCCCGATTCTTCGAAGAAACAGAAGCCGTCCTCCGCGAGGCATGCTGTCCTATCCAGTCCCCCGCAATCGACCGCGTGGGCGATCGAGCCGATTGACGCGAACGCGACGATCTCAACCCAACGCATCGCAGGCATTGCTCCCCCTTTCGAAGCCCGAATTCCTGTCCCTCGCCGAGAATAGTGGTTGTGCAGGGGACAGACAATTCCGAGACCTGGGCACACGCTCGAAGGGGCGAGGCGGCGTTCGATTCCGGCTTCGGAGACACCGTTCATGTAAGCGCCGTAACCGATTACTCGCCTGGCCTTACGCGATCTTCTCCGCACCGCGCTCCTCGATGATGGATCGGGGCGCGCACGCGACGGCGTGGTACGAAGGCCGTTCGACCGCTCGGCAAGGGCAGCCCCGGGTGAGGATCTCGATTCTCGTCCAGTCTAATGCCCCCCCGGGGAATACGCCCTGATTCAGATTCAGTTTCGGGCGTGGCCGGCCGGACCTGACGTATGCTGAATCAGTAAGGCCGCGTTCGCTTTCCCCGGCCGCGGCATTGATTCATGAAGGGACCCTAGGCGGCGCCGAGCGACATGACCAAGGAATACGGCAGCACCGAGGATTTCGAGGCGCTCAGCCTTGCCGTCGCCGAC
>JBCCZC010000551.1:0-2987 GCA_039188505.1 Pseudomonadota bacterium
GCTGGAGGTGACGTCGATAGCCACGTTCACTTCGCCGCCGATCCGGCTGTCGGGGTCCGAGAGGCGCAGGAGCGCGCCCAGGTCGAAGTCTTCGATCTCGAGACGCAGGGCGGCATCCGAAGCCGCCTGCCCCGGCTTGACCGATGACTGCAGCTCCAGGCGGCCCAGTTCGCTTTCCAGCCTCAGGGGATCGACGTCGATACGTCCGTCGACAAGGGATACGCCGAGCTCCCCGCGCCCCAGTTCATCCGAACCCGAGCGGACATCGTCCACGCGAATGTTCAAGGCTGCATCGAGGCGATCCAGCGCTTCGGCACTCAGCAGCTTGGCGGCCCGCGCATCGTCCGTGCCCGCCGCCTCGCCCTCGTCCGACCGGTTCGCCTCGGGACAGGAATCCGCCGGCACCGGTGGGGCACACGGCGCCGCCTGTGGGCCCGATGGCAATGATCGCTTCATCGGACAGGTTTCTCGAATGCTCGAAGAGCGCGAAGACGTTTGAATGGCTGGCGACCATCGGCTTCTTCGTGATCCTCGCGGCGTCGATGCAGGTCTGATTGGAGGCATGCGAGCAATCGACCGTGATCCCGGCCTCGTTCATGGCCAGCACGAACTCGCGTCCCGCTTCGGTCAGCCCCGAGCTCTGATTGGTGCCGCCGCCGGCAAGCGCGTTGTCGTTGTTGTAGGTGAGGTTCATCACCTTGATGCCGACCTTCTCCGACCACTCGGTCCTCGATCGGATCGCTTCGATGACGTAGTCCGCGCCCTGGGTGTTGTAGACGACGCTCAGATTACCTTGCAACTTCGCTTCGCGGATATCGTCAACGGTGCGCACCTTGGTGACGCCGAACGACTCACCGGCGAGGTCGGTTTCCACCACAGTGGTCTCGACCGGGACGCTATTCGACGAGGGGTTGCCGTAGACCGACGCATTGACGAGCGTCATTCCGCCGTCATAGTTGGACTTGAGCCCCATCAGGTAGTGGTCCCGGGTGTAGCCCATGAGGTGGACCGCACCGGGCATCACCGAGTTGATCGCAATCGCGTCGGCGTATTTGGCCCGCGTAGCCCGCGCGCGCCGCAGCTCGTCCGGCGTTCGCTGAACGAAGTAGTGCTTCGAGAGGAAGGCGATTCTCTCCGCGATTTTCTCGTCGGACTTGCCGCGCGGATTCCAGAGAAAGGCGGTGACGTCATTGTCCGAAACGAAGGAGCCGTTGTCGGTGACCGTATAGCCGCCGTCCTGGTGGGTGTGCTCGAAATCGATGTCGTGGGCGTGGGCCCCAATAGCGCAGAGCGCCGCGGCGATCGTGATTTTCCCGATGGATCTCATCGGCAAACCTCCGCGTCAATTCCGGCGGCAAAGATACGCAAGGACATCATCGATCATGCCCTCGCAGCGTTGCAGTTCCGCGGGGTCGATGAATTCATTCGGCTGATGGGCCTGGTCGATGGAGCCGGGTCCGCAGACCACGCTGCTGACGCCCGCCCGCTGGAAGCTGCCGGCCTCGGTGGCGAAGGAGACCTCACCGGCGCCGCCATCCCGCACGCCCGTCAGACTCCGGACCCAGTTCTCGGCGCGGGCCTGGGGGTCCGCCTTGAACGGCGGTACCCGCGCGAGCGCGGTGGTCTCGACCGAGGCGCCCGGTGCGAACTCGCGAAGGTCGGGAACCACCTCGTTGTCGATGAAGGACAGCATCGCGTCGATGATGCCGTCCGGATCCTCGTCCGGCAGGGCGCGGTATTCCCAGAGAAACTCGCAGTGGCCCGCCAGGATGTTGACGGCCGTGCCGCCGTGGATCTGTCCGACCTGCACCGTCGTCCACGGCGGCTCGCAGCCGGCATCCGTGGCTTCGGCCCGCTTCCTGCGCCCCAGCGCGTCGAGGTGCTCGATGATGCGCGCCGCGGCGATGATCGCGTTGGCGCCCCGGTGCGGCTGGCTCGAGTGGGCCGGCTGACCGGTCACAACGGTCCGAAAGGCATTGATCGACTTGTGGGCGCGAACGATGCGCATGCTCGTCGGTTCGCCGATGATGGCGTACTCGGGTTTCTCGAATTCCGCCAGCGCGTCGTCGACCATGCGATCGATGCCGAGGCAGCCGACCTCCTCGTCGTAGGACAGGGCGAGGTAGAGGGGGCGCTCCAGGCCCGAGCGATCGAGGGTTGCCAACCGCGAGAGGAACACCGCCGAGAAGCCCTTCATGTCCGAGCTACCGCGGCCGTAGAGCAGACCATCGCGCTCGGTGAGCTCGAACGGATCCGTGTGCCAGTCCTGATCGTCGACGGGCACGACGTCCGTGTGGCCCGACAGCACCACGCCGCCCGGGGCGTCGGGTCCGATGGCGGCAAAGAGATTGGCCTTGCTGCCCTCGTCGTTGAAGGTCCGGCGACAGCGCGCGTCGAAGGCGCCGAGGTAGTCCTCGACCCAGTCGATCAGCGGCAGATTGGAATCGCGCGAGACCGTGGGGAAGGCCACGAGGCGCGCGAGCATGTCGATGGAATTCAGTTGAGACACGGGTTCACTCCATAGGCCCGACCGGCGGCGGATTGACGTAGGCCTCCACGTGGTCGCGGTCCTGTTCGGTGGTCAGCAAGGACACGAGAATGAGGACCGGGACGTGGACGAGGAGTCCAAAGATGCCCTCGTGCAGGTCGATTGGCTTGAGTTCGGGCTGGAAGAAGAAGAGCAGGGCGGTCGCGGCGCCCGCCAGGAGTCCGGCGATCGCCCCGGGCGTCGTTGCGCGGCGCCAGAACAGGGCGGCCACGACCGGCGGGGCGAGCTGCGCGATGATCCCGTAGGAGGTCAACAGCAGCACCACCAGGGACACCCCCTCCGACACGGCGAAGAAGTAGGCGATGGCCCCGGCCACCACGACCATGACGCGGATGAGCAGGCGCTGCTGGGCGGTGGTGAGCTTCGTGAACGGACCGATGCCGTCTTCCACCGCGACCGAGGCCGTGGCGTGCATGAGCGCGTCACCCGTCGACATGGA
>JBCCZC010000552.1:0-2971 GCA_039188505.1 Pseudomonadota bacterium
GTCCTGAATTCGCGTTTGTGGGTCAACTCATTCTTCTGGCTGCTGAAGAGGCTCTCGGCTGGATCACTGGCATGCAGGCTTGGCCGAGCGCCCGGGGTCACCATCAGGAATTCACCCGCACCACTATCAGTGAATAGACCTGACACCTTTGGCCGGCCTGGACAGCCGCAACAGGACTATTCCTTCGAATCGCCGTACCGATTGATGCGACCTTGTAGTCGCTCCCGATGCGCTGCCAGTCGTTCCCGCTGCTCCGGGGTAAGATGCGGATCCAGCTCGGCATCGAGCCGACCAAGGCTCAGGAAGAACTCCTGCCGGTTTGCCGCAATCCTCGCGGCGAAACGTTCGCCGAACGCATCCACGATCGGCGTGATCGCCTCGGCCTGCGCGGCATCGACGGGATCCACGATTGCCATCATCTGGCTCTTGAATCCTTCCGCATTCGTGAACTGCTGAATCTCGGTGACGCGATGTCTGATGACATTGCCCATGATGGCCGCGCCCATGATCACGCCAATTAGGAGCGTGGCTAAGAGCACGCTGATCGCCTGGAAAACAGCCTTTCTTCGTCTCATCACATCCCGACTCCCAGGACCAATCCGCCTCCCGGTAGGCCCAGCAGGGCCTCGATGATCGACGCGCCGTCTGCCGCCGAACGGTAGTTGCTGGTCATGATGGCGGCCGTCAACAGGCTGGCCGGAGCCGCGACCCGGGGAAAGTACTGCCAGAGCATCGCCATCAGTTCGTCCAGCGTCGACCGATCGGGTGCATCGAGCCGAGAGATGACTCGCGTCGCGAAATCGGACTCGAAACGGAAATCGCCGGTGGCCTCGAAGATCTTCGCGAGGGCCTCGTCACTTCGAACCCTTTGGTCGAAGGCTGGATCACGTTGTCTTTTCGCTTCGAAGGCCTGCTTCTCTTCGGCGGTCAGTGCTCCATCGAGGTGACGCTCGATGAGTTCCTGGTTGCGTCCATCATTCATTTGAAGTCCTCCGATCTGAGCAGCATCTTCAGCTGGCTGCGGGCGCGGGAGAGTCTGGAAAAGACGGTTCCGTCGGAAATGCCGAGGATCGATGCAACCTCTCCCGAGTCGTAGCCGTGCAGCAGGCGAAGCACGGCGACCGATCGAAACTCGGGCTTCAGCGCTGCCAATGCTGCGGCGACGAGCTGCTGGCGTTCATGGGCGGATGCGACGTCGCCGTGCGCGGGTATCTGTTCGAAGACATCGGACTCGCGCTCTCGAGAAGGTGAGACGAAGCGCGCAAGAAACCGCTTTCGCCGCCGGAGCTCATCCAGCGCGGTGTTCATCGCGATTCGCGTGACGTAGGTCTTGAGACTTGCGTCTGCCCGGAAGTCGCCCAGCCCGTTGTAGATCTTGATCATGGCCACCTGTCCCGCTTCCTCCGCGGCATCGCCCGCCCCCAACATGCCGATCACGGTTCGCGCGACCACCTCTTCATAGCGACGCACGATTCCCGCGAAGGCAGCCTTGTTGCCGCCCACGACGGCAGCAATCAGCTCAGCGTCCGTCGCGCGCTCCTCGGTTGCAGAGTATTCAAACCGCATCAACGCATTATGGCCTTCGGCGCCCAATCGGCGCTCTCCGGTCGGAAGTCCTCGAAGTGTTGGACGTTCGGCGGTGACGATTCCTTCCCGGTAGGCGCAGCGCTGGACGAACAGGAGGTCCGGTGCACTCGGAGCCGGCGATGATCTGCTCGCAGCCGGGAAGGGATCGCCCGGACTGGTCGTCCAATCTCCCGAACGCATCGATCGCAGGCCTCGTTTCGAGGATACGCGAAGGGACCGTTGCGATGGCTTCAGCAGCGGCGAGCTTTGACCACGCGACTTGCGAGATCAGCATGCGGAATTCGACAAGCAGAAGGAGTTGCAAGCGATGAGTGGACTGACAAGAACGAAGCGAGCACTGCTCGTAGTCACATTCCTGACGGTAACGGCCGGCAGCGCTCAGGAGGTGCGGTCGGCGGATGACGTGGAGTCCGGTCTAGCGGGTCTCTGGTTCGACTCCGATCGGGACGGCGAGGGCGTCAACGTGATTGAGTCCGCAGCGGGGACGACGATCTACTACTACGGCTATGACGACGACGGCAGGCAACTCTGGCTGGTGAGCGAGACGCTGGCCGGGACCCTCGCGCCGGGCGTTTCGGCGACGCTGTCGGCGGTGGTGGGTGACGGCGGAACCTTCGATGCCCCTGCCAACGGCTCCCGATTGCCAGGGTGGGGCACGATCTCGGTCACCGTCGAGGACTGCTCGCGGGCGGTCTTCGAGCTCGACGGGCGGGATGGTTTCAAGCGGTCGGAGACCCGACAGCTCGCTTTGATCGACGGCAACGAATGCCGACTTTCCGCCCCGAGCGCAATAGGGACGGGCTACTGCGAGGTTCAGCTTCTCTATCCGCGAGAGGATGGCCTGGTCCGGGCCGAGGTCTGGAGCTCCCGCCCCGTCGGCGGCTGCCCTCAGGAACTGTGGCAAGCGCTCGACGCCGAGGCCATCCAGGCAGCGTCGGGGGCGGCAGCTGTCGGCCTGGACGGACCGCGTCAGGATCTCCTCGATGCCAATCGGCTACAGCCGTTCGGGGGCGAGATCCGGGATTTCGGCGGCATCGCCATGGCGCAGGTCTCGACCCGAGAGCTCAATCCGCGTGAGCTGTCAGGAGGTAATGACTACATCGAACTGAGCGAGCAGCGAACCGCGCGGGGTGCGCTGAGGGCTGGCCGCCAGGTGTACGAACTCGTCTCCGCTCGAAATCTGACCTTCGTCATGACGTCGATCTCGCAGCGGGTCGATCCCGATCTGTCGGTCGAGGAGCTGGCGTCGCTCGGGGAGCGCCTCGCGCTTCCCCCCGGCTGGATCTGGCGGACCCGCACGCTCGAGGAGGACCTCGAGCTCGAAGCAGAGGCGAAGGCGACCATCGTGTTCGATGAGTTCGGCAACGCCTACGAGCGCCTCGAC
>JBCCZC010000553.1:0-2962 GCA_039188505.1 Pseudomonadota bacterium
CTCGCTTCGCGGCCGGCCAGCGGGGGAAGAACGTCGGCGTGTTCTCGACGTACTCGCGGTAGGCCGGACGGCGCTTCTCGAGGCCCTTCTCCAGCATGGTGACGCCGGAGACCTTCATGAGCATCCAGGTGATCAGCACCGGCCCGACGATGAACAGCTCGCCGCCAAGGCCGACCGTGAACAGGTAGATGCCCCACCAGAGCACCGCTTCACCGAAGTAGTTCGGGTGACGCGAGAGCCCCCAGAGGCCGCTGTCGAGGACCTGACCCTTGTTGTCGGGGCTGCCCTTGAAGCGTGTGAGCTGCCAGTCCGCAACGGTCTCGAAGACGAAGCCGAAGACGAAGAGGCTGATGCCCACCCACTGCAGCGCGCCCAGAGTGCCGTTCGGCTCCGCCACGAGGAAGCCGGCGATCGGCGCGGCAACGACCCAGGCGAGCACGGCCTGCAGCAGGAAGATCGTGAACAGCGATCGGATCGCGAAGGCGTCGCCCGCCTGCTTGCGGAACAGCTGGTAGCGGAAGTCCTCCGGCTTGCCGATGTTGCGAACGCCGAGGTGCAGGCCAAGGCGGATCGCCCAGGCACCGACCATGGCAACGAGCGCCACCGTCGTCGCGTCCCAGGTCCGATCGAGCTGCGAAACGCCGACGAGCGCCATCAGGAGGAAGACCGGGCCCCAGACGATGTCGATGATGCCGGCATTGCGGATGGGCAGGCTGACGCCCCACATCACCACCATGAGCGCGGCGGCGGCGGCGAGCATCACCCAGCTGCCGGGCGCCAGGAGCGCCAGCATGATCACGCCGGCCAGGGAGAGCAGCCCGACGGCTGCACCGTGCACGTTCATTGCTTGTCTCCCGATGCCGCGATCGTCTGCACGCCCGTCTCCCGCTCCTCCGGCGGGAAGAAGATGCGCACGACGTAGTTCTTGCCGCTGGCATTCTTGACGTTGGAGAGGCCCTTGTACTCGAGCAGGGTCTTGTCCGTGTCGCGGTACGTGATGATGATCGGATCGACGAGCAGGCGGATGAGCCAGTTGTTCGGCTCCATCTCGAAGTCCGTGACCGCACCGAACTCCGTCATCCGGCTCTCCTTCTTCGACAGGCGCAGCGCGATCAGCGAGAGCCGGTCGCAGTTCACGAAGTCGAAGCGGGCGAAGTCGCCCGCCTGGAGGCTGTCCCACTCCATCCGGATGAAGCGGTCGAAGCCGGCGTCGATGACCAGCGGTCGCCTGCCCGCTTCGATCATGTCCTCCTCGTCTTCACCGTCCTCCTTCGTGTAGACACGGAAGCCCGCGGCCTGCTCGACGACGCCTTCCGTGTAGCCGAAGCGGCGATCGGTCAGCTCGAAGTCGGGGGTGGACTCGAAGCCGTCGAAGCGGGCTTCACGCTCGGCGAAGGCGGCACCGTCGCCGTCCCGGTAGGTCGTCTTGAGGGTGACGTCGTCGTCCCCCGTCGGCGCCTCGAGGTGTGTTTCGGTGTAAACGAGCTTGCCCGTCTCGAGGTCGTAGGCGTAGCCGACATAGCGGGTATTGGCCTGAGCGGCGCCCGCAAGCAGCAGGCACAGTGCCAGTGCAATTCTGTTCATGATTTTCCCCCTCATCCCTGGAACCCCGGCTGTCCCTGCTGCTCAGGAAACTGCGGAATCTTCAGAATAAGCGATGTATCCCACCCCTGCCGGGCAAACTCGTCGATCATGGCCTGGTAATCGGCATCGCCCACCGTCTGCTCGCGCGCCATGATCCAGGCGTACTCGCGGCTCGGGTGACCGACCGCGACGACGTCATAATCGTCCGTGATGGCGAGCACGTAGTAATCGAAGGTAAACGGCCAGTAGAACCGGGTCTTCCAATAGGCGTTGGTGCGTTCGTCCTTGACCCACGCCACGCCTTTCATCATCTCCTCTTCCTCGCCGAAGGCCTCGCGGTAGTAGTAGAGATCGTCCATCTTGTCGTCGTTCTCGCGGGCGGCGTAGATCACCCGCGGTGCGACGTTGCCGCGTTCGGCGAAGTAGGGGATGTTCGCGATCACGTACCACTGGCCGAGGTAGCGGTCGATATCGAGCGACTCCACGGTCTGCAGGGGCGGCTTGCCGCCGCCGGTCGACGCGCAGGCGCCGAGCAGCAGCACGAGCCCTGCAGCGAGCAGCCATCGTTGAATTTCGAGCATGCGTTTCATGAATCCGTATCCCTATCTTGTTGAACTGACCGCCATGCTTCGGCCGGTTTCGTGAGGAATTCGTGGGACGGATGTTCGGCACCCGTTAAGTCCACAGCAACGGTGCCGATTCTGGACGAACGGACGAGTGGACGACGTGAAAAAACCATTCTCAAACAGCTAATTACGTGAAGGCTGCGTTCACAACCTCACCTCCCCAGGGGGCCTCTGGAGCCGGCGCTGGTAGACTATCGAGGTCCTGCCCGCACCCGGCGAGGACGGCCCCATGATCGACGAATCCGCAGGAGCAACATGTCCATTCCGGTGATCGCCAGCGGCCTCCAGGTAGGAGACCGTCTCCCGAATTTCGAGCGCTTCGACGCCGACGGCAGTCGTCGGACCTACTACGGCAACTACTGCGGCAGGCCCCTGACGCTGCTCCTGGCAATCGATGGCGACGCGCCGGGCCTGGCCCGAGCGATCACGGCGCTCGCCGCAGCCACGGGCGAAGACCGGACAGTCGACGGGGCCATCATGATCGTCGGCGACCCCGCAGCCGCGACGCGCTTTCGCGAAGCCCATCCGGGAGCTCCTGCAGTTTTCTGCGACGACGGTCAGATCAGCCGATTCATCGTCGGCACGGCGGCGCCGACCAGCGGCTTCCTCACCCTCGAGCTGGACGCCAATGCACACCTGCTCGCTCGGACCGACGGGTGGCCGGCCGCGCTCAAGGCGGCCGAGTCCGCGGATGAGGGCCGCCTCGTCACCGCCTGCGCCCCGGCCCTGATCGTGCCCCGGGTCTTCGAGCC
>JBCCZC010000554.1:0-2943 GCA_039188505.1 Pseudomonadota bacterium
AAAGGTCAGTCTCGGTACTGAATGGCTGCTCATGGGGCGGCCGACTCCCTTCGGCGGATAGAGCCACCAGCATGCCCGTCGGAACGAGCGCTGCGAAAGGCCCGGAAGCCATGCTGCGCGGCGCGAGCGGCCCGAGGGGCTTATCGTCGCGAGCTGACGCCACGTGCGTGGGCAGAAGTGATGCCGGGACGAGATAGTACGGCCCAAGTGGCCGGGTGAGGTTTTCGCGTAGCGAAAGGTTGACCCGGAGAAAGGCGACGCATCGCGGCGATCAGCGCGTCGTAGCTAGTCGCCGAGTCCGCATCGTCTGCTCATACCTAGCGAGGTATCGTCGCCGCCGGTTGAGCCGAGTCCGACCGGTTGCTAGCCGAGAAAGTAGTGGCTGAGCGTTCCGAGCTCATGACTGAGCCGATGTAGCTCCCGCTCCTCGGCCCGGGTGTTCGCCTGGGACCACAGACGAGCGATCGGCCGGTATGCATGGTCGAGGCACACGAAGCGCCAGTGGCGGGGCACGCACGGATCGCAGATCACCTCGAGCATCAGCCGGAAGATGTCGCGATGGAATCGCCAGGTCGACTGTGTGGACAGGTTCGCGCACCGCGTTTCCGCGAGTTGGAGATAGGCTTCGATGAGCTGTGGCTGATCGGGTTCGAGGCCGAAGCGCACGATACGCTCAAGGCGCTCGAAAGGGTCCTCGCGGCCCGGGCTCGTCATTCCGAGGTGGGTACCCGGCTCAGAGCCCGCCATCGGTCAACCTCGCCGGGTCAAGCAGTTCCGCCAGCTGCGCGCGATCGAGGTCGGTGTGCTCCGAGGCGACGTCGAGGATCGGTCGGTCCTCACGATAGGCGGTCTTTGCGATCTCTGCCGCCTTTGCGTAGCCGATCACGGGATTGAGGGCGGTCACGAGGATCGGATTCCGGTGCAGCGAGGCCTCGAGCCGCGCTTCATTCACCGTAAAGGTCGCAATGGCACGGTCGGCCAGCAAGCGTGAGCCGTTGCTCAGCAGCGTCATGCTACGCAGCAGATTCGCCCCGATCATCGGTAGCATCACATTCAGCTCGAAATTTCCAGACTGCCCACCAACGGTGATGGCGGCGTCGTTGCCGATGACCTGCGCAGCCGCCATGGCGACGGCCTCCGGAATCACGGGATTCACCTTGCCGGGCATGATGGACGAGCCGGGTTGCAGTGGCTGGAGTGTGATCTCTCCGAGACCCGCCAGCGGTCCGGAATTCATCCATCGGAGGTCGTTGGCGATCTTCATGAGCGACACGGCGCAGGTCTTGAGCAGGCCGGACAGGGCGACGGCGGTGTCCTGCGAGCCGATCAACGGGAAGAAGTTGGGCGCAGGCCTGAAACTCAGGCCAGTCCTTTCGGAGACCTGCTGCGCGAAGGCCTCGGCGAAATCGGTGCTGGTATTGATGCCCGTCCCGACGGCCGTGCCGCCTAGGGCCAGGGTCTGGATGGCGGGCCGAATTCCCTGAAGCAGGCGTACGTCCGCGCGCAGCTGGTCGGACCAGCCGTCCAGGCACTGGTCCATGCGGACCGGCATCGCGTCCATGAGGTGAGTTCGGCCGGTCTTGCAGATGCCGCCCAGCGTCTCTGCCTTCGCGTCGATCGTCGTGATGAGGTGGTCCAGTGCGGGCAATAGTTCGCCGGCCAGGTAGCGTGCTGCGCTGACGTGGATCGCGGTGGGGATCACGTCATTGCTGCTCTGGCCGAAGTTGACGTGGTCGTTGGGGTGCACCTCCCTTCCGACGTGCCGTGATGCCAGAGTCGCGATGACCTCGTTAGCGTTCATGTTCGAACTGGTCCCCGAGCCCGTCTGAAAGACGTCGACCGGGAAGTGGTCCACGAGGTCTTCCGACGCCATCAACGAGTCGCAAGCCCGGATGATGGCCTTCGACGTTGCTCCGGGAATGCAGTCCAGCAGGGCATTGGCGGCGGCCGCGGAGCGCTTGATTTCGATCAGTGCTTCGACGAACGGCCGGGGGAGGCGTTCTCCGCTGATCGGGAAGTTGTCGATTGCGCGTTGGGTCTGCGCGCTGTACAGCGCGTCCGCTGGAACGGTCAGCTCGCCGAGGCTATCCCGAACGGTTCGGATGTTCTTGTCTTCCATGACGCGCTCTGCCTAGCTTCAAAGGAGAGCGCAATTGTAATGAGAATCATTCGTATTTAAAAGCGCCTCGGCCAGAGCCGGACACCCGATGAGGCCTGCGGATCGGTGACGGTTGTGTTCCTCTGGACACGACCGCCCCTGGCCGATCAAGCGATCGACTAGCTGGCTCATGAGCTCCGATCGTCGCCGTGCTTTTCCTGTTCTGCGGGCTTATCCAAGCGTGCGGATCATTCACCGTACAAAACGATAATCCGTTGGGCTCGGCGACCATCGAGCCCGCGCTGACCGTCAACAGGTCGGAAACGGCCGCGACCCGTTCGTCGAGGACGTTTTCGAGGAAGTGCGACAAGTCTGCGGCCCGAGCGGAATCCGGTACACAAGACTCGCTGACGTGAAGGGGTCCCTAGGCGTTGCGTAGCGCGGCCACAGTCTCGTGCCAGGCCGAACGCGACGCGGTTTCGGGATCGCCCACGCCGAAGATCTGAAGGATCAGCCCGCCGGCGCTATCGAAGGCTTCTACGGAGACCGCCGGACCTCGCTGCGTTGGCTTGTCGACGGCCCAGACCTCCGCGATCCGATCCAGGCGTAGGTGCAGGTTGAAGCCAGGATCCATCACGTTCTGCCAGTCGCCCATCGCCTTGAGCTTGCGGATTGGGCCGGAATGGATCTGGATACACCCTCGGTTGCCGACGAAGACCATCACCGGGATCTCGGCCGTCTGGACTTGCTGGAGCACTGCGTCGACGGCGCCGGTTTCGAGGGCCCGTACGAAGGGTTCGCCGGCGATCCGGTAGGCGCCGAGGCGATTCATCTTCAGCTTCGAA
>JBCCZC010000555.1:0-2904 GCA_039188505.1 Pseudomonadota bacterium
AAGTCTGGCAGGCCTCGAAGACGCCACGATCGAGATCTGGGGATTGTCGAACGCCCCACGCGCCTGGAGCCGCGTCTTCGACTTCGGGACGAGCACCTCGAACTACCTTTTCGTGAGCTGGTCCCGCTTTGCCGATCCATCGCAGACGCGCGTCGAGTGGATGAAGGATGGTGTTCCGCTGTTCACGGCGGACAACGAGATCGGTCCATTCCCGCTCGGTGTGGAGCAGCAGGTCGTCGTGACCATCAACCAGATTGGCGAGAACGAGAGCACCGTCTGCTGGTACCAGAACGGCGGCCTGGAGGGATGCAGGACCATTGCGGCGACGCTCGCCGACATTACGCCCACGCAGCCGGGGGTGGCGTTCAACGCGCTGGGCAGATCGAAGTACGAGGCCGACGAAACCGCGACGGCGGTCTACAACGAGGCCCGGATCTGGGACGGTGCGCTCAGCGCGAATGGCGTCAACGCGACCTTCCTGAACGGCCCGGTCGGTGGCGGCGTGGATATCGACATCTCGGTCGTCCCAGCGACGTCTGTTGCGGTCGGTACGACCACGCAGATGCGAGCCACGGTGACCAGCACGGGCGGCCCGATCACCCAGGACGTCGACTGGCAGGTGACGCCGCAGACCGTCGCGCGCATCGACAGCGGTGGACTGCTGACGGGCACGCAAGCCGGCGAGGTCACCGTGACGGCGACCCTCCGGAATCGCCCGACGTCTGCCGGCTCCGTCACGGTCAGCGTGCAGCCGGCCGCCAATCCAACGGCCGGCTTTCGGGTCACGGCGGCGGATCTGATCGGCGATCTGAACAAGCTTCCCCGGTCGTACCAGGTGCGATCCTGGGACGGCATGGACTGGCCCTCCGCCGCGTCGTCACGCGGCAATGATGGGCATCTTCAGGGCGTGGCCCGCGTGGGAGAGACCTGGGTATTGACGCACAGCCGCGGAAGCTTCGACGGGGTGATCATCTGGGGTGAAAACAACGCCTGGCAGTTCGATGCCGCGCGCGCGGATCTCGGGCGCCACCCGGGCGGCATCCAGGCATCGGCAGACGTCATTGCCGTGACGTACAAGGACCAGGCGAACGGCATCAAGTTCTATCGCTTCGATCCCGATGATCCGTCCGCCGCCTTCGAAGAGCTCTCGCACCTGCGCATCTCCAGCGCGCGCGGTGAAGCGGTCGGTCTGGCGTGGCATCCCGATCATGGGCGCTACTATCTGCTCGACGCGGGGACCTTCGACAACGCGGTGACGAGCAACAAATTCTGTCGCACAACCAAGCTCGGAGCGCCCCTATCCGACCCGCAGAATCGCTGGGAGTGCGGTGCCCAGGCGACCAGTGTCTTCGCGTCGTCGTCGGGGACACAGCTCATGTTCGACGAGGACACGCGCAATCTCTACGCGATCGCGCTCTATCGGCCCGGGGAGGACATACCCACCGAGGACCTCGTCGATATGGTCGAAGACGTGGTGACGGATCCGGACAACATGATCAGCTTCCATCAGATCCAGGTGACGCGCCTGGACTTCGGCAGCTACGACCCCTCCGGGCCTTTTGCCGATGTGCGCGGCTTCGATGCCGGCGGGCGCGGCGACTTCTTTCCGCAGCCCGGGCTGTACATCCATCAGCCCAGTTTCCGCTGGGCCAGTGGGGTGTTGCTGGATGAATCGGGTCACGTGAGCCTGATCGCCGTCGAGCGCTGCACGTCCTTCGAGTCCGAGTTTCCGGGCGACTCCAATCAACTACCGTGCGAGTTCTTCCAGGACGAGGTGGACTACTTCATCATCGAATGAGCGCCGCGCAGGGGACAGGCATTCGGTTCACCGTCAAGCGGCGCCCTGGATCGGCCAGAACGGGTGTCCCGCTCTCGCCTGCAGGAACAGAAGCGTCGCCAATACCGTCTGAACGGTCGCCACGCCGGCAACGACCCACTTCCAATTCCAGCCGCGCCGGTCCGCCAGCCAGCCGGCGAGGGGGACGGTCTGCATGAGGTGCAGGCTCACGAAGTGCGACGGCCGCAGGTCGCCGTACTCGCGGCTCCAGCCGAAGAACGGAATGACGGCGCCGCCCCCTTCGAGCGGCGCGCCGACATAGCGCCCGGTGCTCGACATGTAGCTGGCGAAGAGCAGGGTGACCGCGAAGCCCAGCGACAGGCCCACGACCGAACCGCACCAGAGCCCCGGGCCGGACCGGTCGCCCTTGCGCCAGAGCTGGATCGCCAGCACCAGCGCGACCAGCACCAGGAGTACCGCGCCAACGCCCATGGCCGCGTACATCAGCGCTTCGAACTGCGTTTCGAAGTTGAAGTGCGATCGACGTCCGCGCCCCGCCTGGATCGTGATGTGGAGATACTCGATGAACAGCGCGACGGCGGCGAGATAGCTGGCAACGAGCATGACCGGCCCATTCCGCGTGTCGCGCGGGAGCAGCTGAGCCAGGGCGGCGATCGTCAGGAAATGGAGCGCCAGGGAGACGTTGAACTTCTGCGGCTTGAGCCACACCGGCGAGCTGTCGAGCACGCGGGGATCCAGCACCATGGCCGGCAGGAAGACCCCGATGCTCGCGACGAGAAAGAGGCACAGCGCGAGGTGAAGACGCGTGACGTGGTCGTCGTCGAAGCGGGAAAGTATCGGCATCCACGACGGGCTCGTCACGAGGCCACCTCGACCGGTTCACCGGGCACCTTGCGGAAGTAGCCCGCACGCATCGCGAGAAACAGCGCCAGACCCACCGGGCCGAACATGAAGGTCGCGACGAGAATCGGTGCCTGGATCAATCGGTTGAGTCCCACTCGGTCGGCATGCACCGCGATCCAGCCGCCGATGAAGAGGTCGAAGGCGAGGTAGTGGATCCAGCCTGCAAGCAGCATCTCGTCCTTCGACAGCAGCACCCGGACCTG
>JBCCZC010000556.1:0-2878 GCA_039188505.1 Pseudomonadota bacterium
CCAGGAACGCCGTGACGACGGCCCGATGCACGGCTTCGTAATCCGCGGGCTTCTCGTTCCGCTGGAGCTTCAGTTCGCGCGCGGTCTCCTCGAGCTGGCGCCGGACGTCGGACCACTCGCGCATGCGGAGGAAGTGCAGGAAGCAGGTCTGACACCACTGCCGGAGCTGGCGTGCGGAGCCGTCCTCGCGGGTCTCGTGGTAGTCCCGCCAGAGCTTCAGCCAGGCGACGAAATCCGACCGCGGGTCCTGCCACTGGGCGTGCGCCTCGTCGGCTCGCTGGCGCGCGTCGAGGGGACGCACCCGCGGATCCTGGATGGACAGGGCCGCAGCCAGCGTCATCGCCTCATCGAGACAGCCGTGCTCCGCCCCAGCCTCGACCAGCCGCGCCAGGCGGACGTCGAGGGGCCAGCGCGTGAGCTGGCGACCCATTGGCGCGAGCTGCTCGTCCTCGGTCAGCGCGCCCAGTTCGTGCAGGTGCTGGTAGCCGTCGCGGACCTGGCGCTCGTCGGGCGCGTCGATGAACGGGAAGTCCTGGAGGCGGCCAAGCCGCAACGCCTCCATCTGGAGGATCACCGTCGCGAGGTTGACGCGCAGGATTTCGGGTTCGGTGAATTCCGGCCGCTCGGCGTAGTCCTCCTCGCTGTAGAGGCGGACGCAGACACCCGGCCCGAGACGGCCGCAGCGGCCGGCACGCTGATCGGCGCTGGCGCGGGACACGCCTTCGATCGGCAGGCGCTGAACCTTGCTTCGGTGGCTGTAGCGGCTGATGCGGGCAAGGCCGGAATCCACAACGAAGCGGATCCGCGGCACCGTCAGCGAGGTCTCCGCGACGTTGGTGGAGAGAATGATGCGCCGGGCCTTGCCGGGGTGGAAGATCCGCTGCTGCTCCGCCGGCGACAGGCGCGCGAAGAGCGGCAGGACCTCGGTCTCGCGCCAGCGCCGGCCCTCGAGTTCCTCCTGAACGTCCCGGATGTCCCGTTCCCCCGGGAGGAAGACGAGCACGTCGCCGAGCGGATCGTGACGCGCCAGCTCTTCGACGGCCTCAGCGATCGCTACGGGAAGGTCACGGTCGTCGTCTTCGGGCTTCTCGGCCAGCGGTCGATAGCGCATCTCCACGGGATAGCTGCGCCCGGACACCTCGATGATCGGGGCGTCGTCGAAATGCGCGGCGAAGCGCTGGGTATCGATCGTGGCCGACGTGATGACGATACGCAGGTCCGGCCGGCGCTGCCGCAAGCGCTTCACGTAGCCGATCAGGAAATCGATGTTGAGGCTGCGCTCATGGGCCTCGTCGATGATGAGCGTGTCGTAGGCGCGCAGATCGGCGTCCCGGCGCGTCTCCGCCAGAAGGATACCGTCGGTCATGATCTTCACGCGGGTCGACTCGGCGACGCGCCGGTCGAACCGGACCTCGTAGCCAACGGTCCCGCCGACCTTCTCACCCAGTTCTTCGGCGACCCGGGCCGCGATGCTGCGTGCGGCGATCCGACGCGGCTGGGTAACACCGATGAGGCCGTCGATGCCTCGCCCGGCGGCCAGGCAGATCCGCGGCAGCTGCGTGGTCTTCCCGGATCCGGTCTCGCCAGCGACGACGACCACCGGATGGGTCGCAAGCGCCGCGGTGATCTCGTCGACGTGGGCCGTGATCGGCAGCTCCTCGGGAAAGCTGAGCTCCAGGGGCTTCGAGCGGGCCTCCCGCGCGGCGACCGACGCATCGATGGCGGCCTGGAGCTTCGGCAGGCCACGGTCCACGGGCTGGTCGCGCTCCGCGCGGCGAGCCAGCCCACGCCAGCGCCGCAGGAGCTCCTTGCGTTCTCCCGCGAGGACCTGGTCGAGGCGCGCCCGGAGGGCTTCGAGCTGCTGAACTGGATCGTCGGCGTTCATGAGGCGCGCGATTGTACGCGATGCGCCGAGACGGTCGTGGCGACGCGAGCCCCTGGCTATCGATTTTCTTGATTGATCGAATAGTTTTAATTCATTTCACTAATCGCCAACTCCCGACTACAATGGGTCCATCAATCGAGAGGAGCGAGACCATGAGCGCACAACAAGCCACCGTTCAGGCCCTGTCACGGCTGCTGGCCGACAGCTACACGCTGTACCTGAAGACCCAGAACTTTCACTGGAACGTTACCGGTCCCCAGTTCGTCGCGCTGCACACGCTCTTCGAACAGCAGTACACGGAGCTGGCGATGGCGGTCGACGAGATTGCCGAGCGCATCCGGGCTCTCGGCGCGAAGGCCCCGGGCTCCTACACCGAGTTCGCCGCCCTCGCGACGGTCAGCGAGGCCACCGGCGACCCATCCGCGGAGGAGATGATCCAGACTCTCCGCGACGACAACGGAACCGTCGCCCGCACCGCCAGTGCGCTGCTGAACCTGGCCGGCGAGGCCGGCGACGACGTCTCCGCGGATCTCGGTACGCAGCGCCAGACGGTGCACGAGAAATCCGCCTGGATGCTCGGCGCACTCCTGCAGTAAGACGGCGCGGGGACGGGGTTTCCTCAGGCCCTGCCCCCGCGCCCGGCTATTGCCAGCCGCGAAGCAATCCCGTATGCTTCGCGGCTCGCTTTTCCCCGGCGGGCCGTTAGCTCAGTTGGTAGAGCAGTGGACTTTTAATCCATTGGTCGTAGGTTCGAGCCCTACACGGCCCACCAAATTTCCCTTCCGCTTCAACTACTTGGCTGCGATCCGAAGCGGCGGCGGCGAATCTTTCACCAGATTTGCGCCAGTTTTTTCACCGATCGAGAGTGCCTCAGCATGCCGCGACACGTCATCGACGGGAAGGTGAGCGTATCGCAGCACCATTGCGTAGGACTTCCAGCCACCTAGCGCCATCAGGTCACGTAGAGGCGTCCCGCGCTGCGCGTGCCAGGTC
>JBCCZC010000557.1:0-2854 GCA_039188505.1 Pseudomonadota bacterium
ACGCCGGTGACGCTCGAGCTCGGCGGCAAATCGCCGGTGGTCATCGGCAGCGGCGCCGACCTGGCGCAGGCGGCGGAGCGCATCGTGCTCGGCAAGATGATGAACGCAGGCCAGACCTGCGTGGCGCCGGACTATGTGCTGGTTCGTCGCGAAGACCGGGACGCCTTCATCACCGCGCTGCGTGATTTCACCGAGGCATCCTGGCCGGCCGTCGCCAACGACCCGGACAGCACGCAGCTCATCAGTCCCCGGGCCGCGGCCAGGCTCGACGCCCTCGTGAACGAGGCCCGCGTCGCCGGCACCCGGGTCCTCGAGCTACAGCACCGGGGTGCGGACCGGCGCATGCCGCTGACGCTGGTGATCGAGCCCGAGCGCGACCAGCGTCTCCTGCGCCGGGAGCTGTTCGGACCCGTGCTGCCGATCCTCACCTGGTCCACGATCGACGAGGCCATCGAGCACATCCAGAGCGGGGACCATCCCCTGGGCCTCTACCACTTCGGGTCGGATCCACGGGAACGCCGAGAGCTGCTCGATCGCACCTTGTCGGGCGGCGTCACGCTCGATGACGTGTTCTTCCACGTGACCGTGGAGGACCTGCCGCTGGGTGGGATCGGCGCATCGGGGATGGGCGCCTACCACGGGCGCGAGGGCTTCCTGACCTTCAGCCATGCCCGTGCGATCTACCGCCAATCCAGGCTCCCGGTCGCTCGGCTTGCCGGGATGATTCCGCCCTACGGCAAGCGTCTGGAGCGGCTGCTGCGGAGCGAGCTGGGTGGCCGGTGAGGATCAGTCGTTGCGGGTGCAGGCAGGAGAGATGGGTTTCGACGCCTCGAACCAAGCGGCTGTCCGAACCGTCTCGGCGAGCTCGTCACTGCGTCGGCGAAGTGCGGCGAGGGGCGCTTCAGCTTCGGGAGTCGCGACGACCTGGGTCCAGCTGGCGTCGCGCTGGGTCTCGCGCCAGTTCCAGAGGCCGCCCTGAAGCGCTTCCCGCAGCAGTACTCCGGCTTCGTCTCCTCGTCCCCGGAGTGCGGCAATGCGCGCTTCCACCGACGTGAGCTGGGTCGTCCGTACACCGTTGGCGCGTGCGACCGCCGCCAGTTCCGTCAGGCGTTCGAGAACAGCGTCCAGGCGCACCCGATCCTCGAGCCGTCGGGACGCTTCGGCCAGCAGGAGTGCGCGCTCCATCGGTGCAACCAGGTCGCCACGTTCGCCGACGATGTCCTCGGGCGTCGGGTAGAGATCCAGTAGCAGCGCCTGGGCGCGCTCCGCATCACCGATCTGCATCAGCGCGAGGGGCGCCGTCGACGGCGAGAACGACACGAGATCGGGACGATTCACGAAGCTCTCGACGAGGGCCTCCGTGACCGGGATGGCGTCGACGCTGAGCGCCATGTCCAGCTGCGCAAACGGCTCCAGGCTGCGCGGCATGCAGGGCACCAGCTGCGGCGCCCGACGCACGAGCTCTTCCTGAATACCCAGGTCGCCCAAGAGCCTCATCGCCTCGACGAGGATATCGAAATTTCCCGGGTTCTCGGCATAGACATCGAAGGTGACCCGGATGGCCTCGTCCGGCCGCCCCCGGGCCAGAGCCACCTGCTGGCGGGGATAGCGAATGGCCCGGCGGTTGGCAGGCTCCGCTGCCAGCGACTCGGTCAGGGCATCGGCCTCCTCGATGCGACCCACGGTCAGCAGATTGATCGCCAGGTTGACCGCGAGCCCGAGGTGGGTCGGATCCAGGAGGAGCGACTGCCGCCGAAGGAGCAGCGCCTCCTCCGCGCGGCCGCGACTGCCGAGCAGGGTCGCCAGCCAGTTCAGGGCGTTGCCGTTGGCCGGATCCAGCTCGATGGCCCGGCGCAGGCTGGCCTCGGCCTGATCCCACGTCGCCGGCCGTTCGAGATCGAGCAGCCCGAGGCCCGCATGCGCCAGCGCTTCGTCGGGGTCGGCCTCGAGGGCCCGGCGGAAGAGGTTCCTCGCCCGCCGTAGCTGCTCCGGCGAGCTGTACGGAGACGGGAGGATCTGGGTCAAGCCGAGACCTGCCAGCGCTTCCGGAAACCGAGGATCGATGTCGAGGGCCTGCTCGAAGGCTTCCCGGGCCGCGACCATCGACGCGCGGTCGCGCTGGTTCAACAAGGTCACGCCCCGGGCCGAAAGCCGGGCCGCTGCGAGCTCACTGACGTCGGGCGCCCTCGCCGTGGGCGCATCGGCCACGGGCTGCGGCGTGGACACGCCGCGCTGGACCAGGACCCAGACCACAACGGCAACGCCGACGGCCGCCAGCACGCCGATCGCGATCTTTCTCCGAAAGTCGGGAGTGACCTCGTGAGCCGGCGCCACCGGGGCGTCGGTCCCTTCGTCGGCATCGAGCGGCATGATCCACTGGAAGCCGACCCGCGGGACCGTCCGGATCCAGCACGGCTTCCCCGCGTCGTCATCGAGCGCCCGGCGACACTCCTTGATCAGTCGCGCGAGCGACGCCTCGCTCACCACCGTATCGGGCCACAGCGTCTCGAACAGCTCCTCCCGCTTGACCACGCGGTCGCGGCGGTCGAGTAGCGTCAGCAGCGCGCGGAAGACCAGCGGCTGGACCTCCACGTCCTGCCCGTCCCTGGTCAGCCGATGGGTGGTGTCATCGATGACGATGGCGCCACAGCGGTACTGCATCCGTTCTCCCTGGCTATGGCAGAAATCAGCGAATGATCACGCCCTGATCAAGCACATCATACCGCTCGGCAGCAGCATCTCCTCGCATGAATCCACGTCGAGGCACCGGTATGCGAACGCTTGCGCTTCTTGGACTGCTGATCGCCTTCTCGGCCGGGGCCGACTATGTCAACTGGGAAAACCACCCGGTTCG
>JBCCZC010000558.1:0-2807 GCA_039188505.1 Pseudomonadota bacterium
CCTCTGGTTGCCCGAAGGCACCGCGCCCGCCGACGGTCATCCGGTGATCCTATTCATCCACGGCGGCGCCTGGCTCAGCGACTGGTCGAAGGACTACGCCGAGTCCTTCTGCGAGCAACTGACCGCCCGCGGCTTCGCGGTCTGGGATCTCGAGTATCGCCGGCTCGGCAATCGCGATGGCGGCTACCCCGGCACGTTCATTGACGTGGGCCTCGGTGCTGATCACCTTCGGCAGCTGGCGGAACGATATCCCCTCGACCTGGACCGGGTCGTGGCCGTCGGCCACTCGGCCGGCGCGCACCTCGCGCTCTGGCTGGCGGGTCGTCACCGGATCGCCGACGGCAGCGTCCTGCATACGGCGGAGCCGCTGCCGCTCGCCGGCGTCGTTTCGCTCGCCGGTGTGAACAGTCTCGAGGAATCGCTGACCGAGGGCGGCCGCACAGACATCCTGAGGCTCGTCGATGCCGAGTCCGCGAAGGCCGCGGGTCCGCGATTCGAGGAGACGGACCCTGGGCGCCTGCTGCCCCTGGGCGTCCCGCAGGCACTGATCGTCGGATCGATGGACAACGACTGGCGCATCGCCATGTCGAGGAACTATCGCGACGCTGCTCGCGAGGCGGGTGATCGGGTCGTCCTCGACATCCCCGAGGGCGCGAACCACTTCGACGTCGTCGATCCCGAGGGCCCGTTTCCGGACCGGGTCACCGAAGCCGTACGAATGATGCTCCAACACGCTGAAATCAATCAGAAATGAATCTGCTGACGGAACTCAGGCGCCGTAACGTATTCCGCATGGCGGTGCTCTACGTGGTGTCGGCCTGGCTGGTGCTTCAGGTCGGCGACGTGCTGTTCGGCGTGCTGGGCGTGCCCGACTGGTCGCTGCGGCTCCTCCTGGCCTTCCTCGCGCTGGGCTTTCCCTTCGCGCTGATCTTCTCCTGGATCTACGAACTGACGCCCGAGGGCGTGAAAAAGGAATCGGAAGTCGACCGAACGACCTCGGTCACGCCCCAGACCGGGCGCAAGATCGACCGACTCATCATCGTGGTCCTGGCCATCGCGGTCGTTGTGCTTCTGGTCGATCGCTGGCGGTTCACGGAGTCAGACCCGGTGTCGACCGCGGAGACGCGGACGGCGTCAGCGCCAGAGACCGATGCGGGACAGGCTGCCGACGTCCGTTCAATCGCCGTGCTGCCCTTCGCCGACTTCAGCGGTGGCGACGACCAGGCCTGGTTCGCCCGCGGTCTGGCCGAAGAGATCCTCAACGCCCTGGCGAGGACTCCCGACCTCATGGTGGCCGCGCGGACGTCGTCCTTCCGCTATACCGATTCGGAGCTGCCGGTCACCGAGATCGCGCAAGAGCTCGGCGTGGCCCACGTGCTCGAAGGCTCGGTTCGGCGCGCACCGGACCGGATCCGGGTCACGGCGCAGCTGATCCGCGCCGAGGACGGGTTCCATCTCTGGTCCGAGAACTACGACCGCAAATCGGACGACATCATTGCCATCCAGGA
The DNA here is from genome assembly GCA_039188505.1 of Pseudomonadota bacterium. Taxonomy (GTDB): domain Bacteria; phylum Pseudomonadota; class Gammaproteobacteria; order Xanthomonadales; family SZUA-38; genus JBCCZC01. The sequence continues at coordinate 1,509 of JBCCZC010000558.1, forward strand.
GGACATCGCGCGCTCGATCGCCATCGCGCTCGAGACGGCGATGGATCCCGACGCGCTGGCGGCGATGATGAGCGCCGGCACCCGGTCGGTGGAGGCTTACGACACTTACCTCAAAGCGCTTGCCGAGGCGGGCGACTCCTGGGCCGATGGCACCTACGACGTCCAGCAGGCCGTCGAGAATCTGGAACGCTCCGTGAGGCTCGATCCCACCTTCGCCCGGGCGCACGAGTTTCTCTCCCTGCAGTACCGGGGCCTTGCGAACACGTCGATCATGTCGCGCAGCGCCGAAGACAAGACGCCCGCCGAGTACCGCGAGCGCTTCGAGGCGGCCATCGAGGCGGCCATTCGCCATGCCTCGAACGAGGTCGATCGAACCTACTACGAGGCCATCAAGGCAAACGCGGAACAGCGCCTCGCGCTCTCCCAGGATCGTTATCGCGCCTACCTCGACGCGCGCCCGAACGACGCCCGGGCCATCACCGAGTACGCGGGTATCCTGATCGCCCGCGGTGATCTGACGGCCGCTCGAGGGGCGCTCGAGCCGATCGTGAGCGGGGCCGTCCAGTCATCATGGCCGACGCGCCTCCAGGCGGGCAATCTCCTCCTCTTCAGCGGTTCGCCCGACGAGGGTATTGCCCTCTTCGACCAGATCCTCGCGACCGACCCGGACAACGCCGGTGCGCTCTACGAGAAGCACCGGGCCCTGCTCTGGCCCCAACGCTTCGAGGAGGCCAGCCAGGTCGTCGAGGAGATGCGGCGCGCCCCACCCATGCCGGCACATCAGCAGGAGAACGTCGCTATTCGCGAAGCCTGCGCTGCGGGTGATCGGGATGCCGCGGAGGCCCTGCTGAATGCCATGGGACCGGACCACCCGTTCGGCCGGTGGTACGGGGCGCTCCTCCTTGGTTACAAGGACCGAGCGGCAACCGCGCTGGCGCCGATGGATGAAACCGAGGCCGGCCTCGACGACCTGGCCGGCTACCTGGTATTCCCGCACTTCGACCCGTCGCCCTACCCGCGCCTCATGGCTCGCATCGGCAACGACCTCGTGCGAGAAAAGCCGATCGTCGAAACGCTCCCCTTCGCCTGCCCGCCCGCAGAACGCCCCTCGGTGGCCGTCCTGCCGTTCACCACCCGCAGCCGCAACGAGGACGACCTGTTCTTCTCCGACGGCGTTCACGATGATCTGCTGACCCAGCTGGCCAAGATTGGCGGGCTCAAGGTGATTTCCCGGACGTCGGTGATGGAGTACCGGGATACGCCCAAGAACCTGCGTGAGATCGGCGACGAGCTGGGAGC
>JBCCZC010000559.1:0-2781 GCA_039188505.1 Pseudomonadota bacterium
CATTCCCGCCTCGCGCAGGCGGCCCGCCAGGTCCGTTAGGTGGCCGGCGAACGCGACGGTCAGGCTTCCGGCGATCCAGCCCCAGTGCCAGTCTCCGAGAGCGGCGCGCACCGCGAACATCAGGAAGAAGCCCGCGAGCAGGTTGCCGAGCAGGGTGGGCTTGAACGGGAGCGCCGACGATCGGCTGCGCCAGACGAGCAGCGCGATCGTTTCCAGCACGATCAGCGCCATGATCAGTTCGACCGCACGTCCGCTCAGGATGAAACTCTCGAGCCACCTCATGGACACTAGGTATCAGCTGTCGATGCTGTAGGACGCGTCGGTGCAGTAGACTCGGCCAAGTCCGACAGGCTGCTAGGAAGCGCCCCGTGAACGCGGCGAACCGGTCTCCGATGCAAGACCAAGAAGGTGCGCCAGGTCTTTGAAAAATATGCGGATATGGGCCATCGGCCGGGCACGCACGAGGCGTTTGTGCATGTACGCCTCCCAGGTGAGGCGCTGCACGTCGGGGTCCTCGCACATCGTAACGAAACGCTCGCGGCGCTTGTCTGAGGTGTACCAGAACTTCTGCATGATCCCGAGGATCCAGAAGACGCGCCCGTGCTCCCGGAAGAAGCGCTTCGCCGCCTTGCGCAGGTCGCGGGGGTTGCCGCTCGCGACGAACTCGTCGACGGCGGATGCGGCAAAGCGACCGCTGACCATCGCGTAATAGATGCCCTCGCCCGATGACGGCGCAACGACGCCCGCGGCGTCCCCGATGACGACGACGTTCCGGCCGTCATCCCAACGCTTCATGGGCTTGAGCGGGAGCGGCGCCCCTTCCTTGCGGACGAGGGGCTGATCGGTGAGACCGGCCGCCTCGCGCAGCTTCGCCGTCGCTCCCCGGAGGGAGTAGCCCTTGTGGGCCGTCCCCATGCCGACGCTCGTGCGTTCGCCGTGGGGAAACACCCAGCCGTAGAAGTCCGGCGACACCTCGCCCTGGTAGAACACGTCGCAGCGCTTGGGATCGAATTCGTCGTTGCTCGCTTCCGGAGACTCGACGATCTCGTGATAGGCGTAGACGAAGGGAATCTTGGCAGCCTCGGGAATGACCTCTCGGGCCACCCGGGAACTCGCGCCATCGGCGCCAATGACCGCGCGAGCATGCACTCGCCGTTCGATTTTTCGGCCCGCCTCGTTGCGCCCCTGGTAGACGATGATCGAGCCACCGTCCGGCGCCTGCGCCATGCTGAGGAACTTGCCTGTGCGTCGCTCGGCGCCGACCGCCCGCGCGCGTTCGCGGAGCCACTCGTCGAAGACCTCGCGATCCACCATGCCGACGAAACCGCCTTCGATCGGCATGTCCACGGCGCGCCCGGAGGGCGAGATCATCCGTGCCGAGCTGACCTGCGCCTCCAGCAGCGACAGGGGAATCTCGAAGTCGGCGATCAGACGCGGCGGAATCGCGCCACCGCAGGGCTTGATTCGCCCGGCCTTGTCGAGCAGCAGCGTCTGACGTCCTGCCCGCGCGAGCTCCGCTGCAGCCGTTGCTCCAGCCGGCCCACCACCTACAACGACGACGTCAAACGATTCCATGCGAACACCTCAGACCTTGTCGAGAGCCAAATCTCCGCCGGGTGATCCGGAGAGGGCATGTTTGCTGCCACCTGCCTGCTCGACCCAGACGGCGAGCCAGGCGGAAACGAGGAACAGGACACCTTCCGCGGCGAAGACCACGGAATAGGCAATGGCCTGGGCGTCGAATACTTGCCGCGTCCAGTCGATAGCCGCGGTGCCAACCAGAGCACCGAGCCCGAAGGCGATCCCCTGCGCGGCGCCCCAGAGCCCCATGCGCGTGCCCTCGCGGCGTTCTCGCCCGGCCCGAACCAGTCCCATCATCGAACCGATGGCCGCGACCGAGAAGCCGCCGACGGCGATGCCCAGCGCGAAGACGGTGAGGTCGAGCGGCCAGGCGGGCCCGACCGTGCCGGCGATAGCGAGCGCGAAGAGGACGAGCGCCGAGGCGATGCAGCCACCGACGATCCAACCGAGGAGAAGCCCATTCCGCTCGCGGGATCGGCCGCCGCGGGCGAGGCCACCGACCAGCAGCATCCCCACGAGCACGCCGGCGTGCTGTAGCCCGGCAAGCTGCGTGGATTCACCGGGCGTGTAACCGAAGACGGCGCCGGCAAAGGGCTCGAGGATCAGATCCTGGGCGCTGAACGCCAGCATCGAAACGAAGACGAAGATCGTGAAGCGCCGTGCCTCCTGCTCCTGCCAGACCTCTTCCAGGGCCTCACGGAAGGGAACCGCCGGCTCGCGATGCGCGGGCTCGACAACCGCAGCCGGCCCCTCGAGTCCTGCGGTCGCAAGCACGGTGAGAGCAACGGCGATCAGGGCCGTCGTGCCCATGACCGCGATGAGTCGTTCCGGCGAATAGGGATCGAGAAAGTGACCGGCGACGCCAGCGGTGATCGCGAAGCCCATGATCATCATGAGCCATGTCGTCGACGCGGCGGCAGCGCGCCGCTCGGCCCGCACTCGCCGCGACAGCAGGACCAGCAGCGACGTTCCGGAGGCGCCGACACCAACCCCGATGAACAGGAATCCCAGCCCGGCCAGCAGCACGCCCGGAACGCGGGTATGCGCCAGCCATGCCGTCGCCACCGCCGCGAGGAGGCCGCCGATGGCAAGCACAACGACGCCACCGACGATCCAGGGAGTCGAGCGCCCGCCGACGTCCGCGCCGTAGCCGAAGCGCGGGCGCAGCACCTGGACGGCGTAGTGAATACCGACCAGCAG
>JBCCZC010000560.1:0-2775 GCA_039188505.1 Pseudomonadota bacterium
CGAGGAGCAGGTCCGGCTCTATACGGACAACGCGCCGGCCATGCTGACCTATATCGATGCGGACCGACGGCTGCGTTTCGCGAACCGCGCCTACCTCGAGTTCGTGGGCAGTGATCGGGATGCGGTGCTCGGTCAGCAGCTCGATGACGTTCTGTCGCCCGGCGAATTCCTCAAGCGTCGCGAATACATCGACGGTGCGCTGTCCGGGGACCGTCAGGAGTTCGAGATCGAGGTCGAGAGCGCCGACGGGGTCACCAGCTATGCGCTCGGCACCTATCTGCCCGATCGGGATCCGGTGAGCGGTTCGGTCCGCGGCGTCTTCGCGGTCTTGCAGGACATCACCAGCCGTCGCCGGGCCGAAGTGGCGCTGCAGGAGGTCAACGAGACCCTCGAGCAGCGCGTCGTCCAGCGGACCGGCGAGCTCCAGGAAGCCAAGGCCGAGGCGGAGGAGGCCAACCGCGCGAAGTCACGGTTCCTCGCCGCCGCCAGCCACGACCTGCTTCAGCCTCTGAATGCGGCGAGGCTCTTCGCGTCGGTCCTGTCTCAGCACACCACGGAGATGGAAGCGCGGCACGCGGAGCTCGTGAGCCGCGTCGATTCGAGCCTGACGGCGGCGGAGGAGCTTCTGAGCGCACTCCTCGACATCTCCAAGCTCGATCGCGGCGTGCTGCGACCGGCGGAGGAGGTGTTCGCTGTCGCGGAGCTGCTCGAACGGCTCTCCACCCAGTTTGCGCCGCTGATGCGGGAGAATGGTCTGGAGTTCCGCGTCCGACCCACCGATGCCGTGATCCGCAGCGATCGGCAGATGCTGCGCCGGATCGTCCAGAATTTCCTGGCCAATGCGTTCCGCTACACGCCGTCGGGCGGCATCCTGCTCGGCTGCCGCGTCCGCGGAGACTGCTTGCGGATCGCCGTTTGGGACACGGGTCCCGGCATCAGCGACGACGAACGCGAGCGCATCTTCGACGAATTTCATCGCGAGGACCGGGACCACGTGCGCGGGCAGCAGGGCCTCGGGCTCGGGCTGGCCATCGCGCGCCGCATGGCGGCGACCCTGGGACTGGAGATCGGACTGGCGTCGCGACCGGCGCACGGCAGCTGCTTCTGGGTCGACGTGCCCCTGGCCGAAGCGACGGTCGTCACCGCTGCACCGGTCGCGGGCTCGCCCGAGCGGCCCACGGGCGATTTCGACGGCCTCCGGGTGCTCTGCGTGGAAAACGACGAGTCGATCCAGGAAGGCATGCTGGCGCTCCTCGAGCGCTGGGGCTGCGACGCGCGCGCCGCGGCGGACGTCACCGGGTGCCACACCGCGATGGCAGACGGTTTCCGACCTGAAGTCATCCTGCTGGATTTCCACCTCGACCACGGCTGGAGCGGCCTGGATGTGCTCGATGCGTTGGGATCGAAGGTGGAGCGGGTACCGACGGTCCTGATCACCGCGGATCGCAGCGAGGAGCTTCAGGCGGAGGCCGTACGGCGGGGCATACGGATGCTGCGCAAGCCCTTGCGGCCGGCGAAGTTGCGCCGGCTCCTGACCGGCATCAGCCGCCCGGAGATCGCCGAGAGCTAGAAACGGGCGGAGCTCGGAGGGAGCGCCGTCAGGCGCGGCGCTCCCGTTCGTGCGGTGGGGGAAGATCGAGCTTCGACAGCGCCAGCACCGCTTGCGTCCGGGTCCGTACGCCTAGCTTGCGCATGATGGCGGTCATGTGTGCCTTTACGGTGGCCTCGGAGACTTCGAGGTCGTAGGCGATCTGCTTGTTGAGCATGCCGTCGGCGATCATGTGCAGCACCCGGTACTGCTGGGGCGTCAGCTCCGCGACCCGTGCCGCCATGTCCTGGCTGTCGGTATCGGCGGTGCCGTCGCGCGTGGCCAGGTCTTCCGGGAGCCAGGTCTCCCCCTCGAGCACGCGCTCGATGGCCTCGCCGATCTGCTCGATCGACGCGGATTTCGGAATGAACCCCGAGGCGCCCATCTCGACGGCCTTCGAGATGATGTTGCGGTCCTCGTCCGCGGAGATCATGAGCACGGGCACGTCGGGGTAGCGCTGGTTGATGAAGGCCAGGCCCGAGAACCCATTGGCTCCGGGCATGTGCAGGTCCATCAGCAGCAGGTCGACGTCGTCGGCCGCCGTCAGTGCCTCCTGGAGCGCGGGCAGGGAATCGGCTTCCGCCACCCGCGCCTCGGGCAGTTTCTCCGCGACCGCCTGGATCATCGCCGCCCGGAAGAGCGGGTGATCGTCGGCGACGATGACCGTTGTCTCGGTCATCGGTTCATCCGGTTCTCGATGAGCTCGTCGACGACCGAGGGATCGGCGAGGGTCGACGTATCACCGAGGGAACCGTAGTCGTTGGCCGCGATCTTGCGCAGGATCCGCCGCATGATCTTGCCGGACCGCGTCTTCGGCAGGCCCGGTGCCCACTGGATGAGATCCGGCGAGGCGATGGGACCGATCTCCGTCCGAACCCAGGTGCGGAGCTCCTTGCGCAGCTCTTCGGTCGCCTCGAGGCCGGCCTTCAGGGTCACGTAGACGTAGATGCCCTGGCCCTTGATGTCGTGCGGGTAGCCGACGACGGCCGCTTCGGAAACCGCCTCGTGGGCCACGAGGGCGCTCTCGACTTCGGCGGTGCCCATGCGGTGACCGGACACGTTGATGACGTCATCGACGCGGCCGGTGATCCAGTAGTAGCCGTCCTCGTCCCGGCGACAACCGTCACCGGTGAAGTAGAGACCCTTGTAGGTGGCAAAATAGGTTTGAACGAAGCGGTCATGGTCGC
>JBCCZC010000561.1:0-2643 GCA_039188505.1 Pseudomonadota bacterium
GGATCGGGATCGTAGAAGGAATCGATGTCCCAGCGATCGCCCGGTACTTCGGAGATCGCGTCGGTGCCGTCCCGCAGCAGGGCCCAGAAATCCTCCGGGGTGTCGGCCCCCGGCAGCCGGCAGGCCATGCCGATGATGGCGATCGGGGCGTGATCGGCCGCTTCGCGGGCCTCGAGCTCGATGCGCAGGCGCCGCAGTTCGACGGCAGCGTCCCGCAGCAGGGCCTGCTGCCTCGCCGCGCTGTCCGAAAGCCTCCCGTTACCGGATTGGGCGCGATCGTTCAGGTCCATTACGCGCTCCGGCCCCTGGCGCGCTCGAGCTCTGCGGCCAGCAGGTCCGCGGCGTCCTCGAGCTCGCCGGATGGATCGGTGACCGCGTCCGTGCTCGCATCGATCTCGGCAGGAGCGCGCTGTATCGGCGGCTCGACTGTGCCCGTGGCCGTCATGCCGCCAGCGACGTAGGCGGCGAGCGTTGCGATGGTCGGGTAGCGCCAGGCCAGGGTTTCCGACAGCGGTGCTGCGCAATTCGCCAGCGTCGACAGATCCTGCGCCAGCTCCACCGCTGCCACGGAGTCCAGACCGAACTCGGCGAGCGGGCGATTCGGATCGATTTCGGCGGGGCTGGTCGCCAGCCGTTCGGCAAGCCAGCCGCGCATCCAGGCCTCGACCTGGCCGGCCGTCAGCAGGTTTCCCGGGGCCCTTGGCTGCGACGGGTGGTCGACCGCCGCACGCCACCGATCGACAGCAGGTAGCGAGTCGCGGAGATACTGATCGCGGCAGGCCATCCGCCGGATCTTGCCGCTGGGGGTTCGGGGCAGGCGGCCCGGCTTGATGAGAACGATCTCGTCCGGGCTGACACCGAAGTCGGCGGCCAGTGCCCGCCGAATCTCTGCATAGACCGACGTGAGGACGCTCCGGTCGAAGTGCCGCCCGGTTTCGTGCACGACCACCAGTCGCTCCCCGCGGGCGCCATCGACGCTGAAGACGGCACTCGCGTCGTGACGGAGCGCCTCGTGGCTTCCCTCGACGCTGAATTCGAGGTCCGCCGGAAAGAGATTGCGCCCGCGCAGGATGATGAGCTCCTTCAGCCTTCCGCTGACGAACAGCTCGCCGTCGTGCACGAAACCGAGGTCGCCGGTCCTGAGGTAGGCGCCCTTGCCATCGGGGGTCCGCGCCTCGAACGCCTGACGGTTTTCCCGTGCCTGACCGAGGTAGCCATCCGCGACGCCCGCTCCGGTCACCCAGATCTCGCCGATACGCCCGGCGCCGAGCGGTTGACCACTCGCGGGTTCGCAGATCTCCACTTCGTGATGCGCCGCGACCCGACCGCTCCCGACGAGCCGGCGTACGCCGCGTCCCTCAGGGCGAGGCCGGACTTCCCGGCGAGCCAGCGCATCGGCATCCAGCGCCAGAATTCGCGGCCCCGAGTCGAGGCGCGAGCCGCTGACCAGCAGGGTGGCTTCCGCCAGTCCGTAGCAGGGCAGCCATGCGGAGCGGCGGAATCCCTGGGGTGCGAAGGCTTCGGTGAATTCCTGCAGCGTCGTCGCGCGTACCGCCTCCGCGCCGGTGAAGGCAACCTGCCATCGGGACAGATCCAGCGCGATCCGATCCGAGGGCTGGATACGGTCGAGGCAGTGCTGATACGCGAAATTCGGGCCGCCGCTGGTCGTGGCGCCGAAATGATCAATGGCCTGGAGCCAGCGCAGCGGTCGGCGGACGAAGGCCAGGGGCGCCATGAGGGTGACGGGAAAGCCGACGAACAGCGGTTGCAGAATGCCGCCGATCAGACCCATGTCGTGGTAGGGCGGCAACCAGATGACGCCCCTGCTGTCGGACGTATGGCCGAAGCGATCGCGGATCTGCGCCAGGTTGTCCAGCAGATTTGCCTGGCTCACGACGACGCCGCGGGGGCTGCCGGTCGAGCCCGAGGTGTACTGAAGCAGCGCGGTCTCGTCGGGTCGTCGCGGCGCGTAGGCGGGCAGCGCGGCACAGGCCGGATCCGCGCCGTCCTCGGTCACCACGGGGATCGTCGCCGGTGAGGGCAGGGAACCGAGCGCCCGCTCGACCGCAGCGCGGGTCGTGTCCGACGTCAGCACCGCGACGGGTCGGGCGTCTTGAACGATGTCGAGGAAGCGCTGCTGACGACTGCCGCGCCCGGGAGGTGGGGCCGGTACGGGAATTGCTCCCGCACGGAGGCAGGCGAAGTAGGCGACGACGAACGCCAGGCCGGGCGGATAGCTCAGAAGCACGTGACTGCCGGCGGCGCGGGCCGCGCCAACGAGGGTCGCAGCGCGAGCTTCGACGCGCTGGAGCAAGGCGTGGTAGCTCAGCTGCCTGCACGGTGACGCGCACACGGCCTGCTCGTCATCCTCGAGAAAACGATAAGCGAGCCGTTCCGGCTGATGCCGGGCACGCCACGCCAGAATCTCGATGAGATCCGTGGGATGCCCGGGTTGGCTGTGCGTCAGAACGCTCGCCTTACTCATGAACCTTCTATCCGACTAGCGGCCTGTTTCCAGCATGTTTAGCACGCACGAGCGCGCCCTTTCGGCGCGAGATCGATGGGCACGCAGCCCGCTAGCATCCGCCAAAAGGCGTTAATCGTCCGTGAGCGGCGCCGCAGGTCCCCTGGATCGGGGCACCC
>JBCCZC010000562.1:0-2611 GCA_039188505.1 Pseudomonadota bacterium
ATTTTCTCCTGGAGAAAATGTACCTGACCCCATTTCCGCCTTTTCCGCGACGGGAGGCGCCGGGGGGCGAACCTGCTCGTAGAACGTCCATGCCGCGAGAATCAGCACCGCAACAATCGTGAGGACGTCGAGCCGGCGCGCGGTGACCCCGTTCTCCCCGCGTTCGTGAGGCACGTCCTCGCCGCGTTTCAGGCCCTGGGGCGTGAATTCGAAGATCCAGGCGATGGCCAGCGCGGGCGGGAAGCCCAGGACCAGGAAGGTCAGCAAGGCCTTGGGGACCCACTCGGGCGCATCGATGAAGCCGAAGGCGACGTCAGCGACCTGCAGCAGCAGCCAGCCCATGACGATGTAAGCGGCAGCGACCCGGAAGACGTTGCGGCGGCGCAGTTCGGCATAGAGCGCCATCAGTCGTCGCCCCCGCAGTCCAGATGGTCGCCTCCGTTCCGGCAGCCGTCGGGCCAGCCGGCTTCAGCGTAGAAGTCCATGGCGCCCGAGGCGGTGAGCCATTCATGGAAGGCGGGGGCCTCGCGCGCGACCCGGGAATCCGGCGCGAAGATCCAGAAGGTCATCGGTGCGTCGATGGCCTGGGACCGGTTGCGGTGCAGCTCGGCGAGCGCCCGATCCGTGTCGCCGATCAGCCAGTAGTGGTACCAGTAGGACCGATCCGGCTGCTCGTCGCGTTTTCCGTCGATTGCCTGGGCGGCTGCCTCGCGTACCTCCGGCCCCGTCGCTGCTGCCAGCATCATGCGCTCGAGGTCGCTCAGGTCGCGGTAGGCGGGCAGGCCCATCAACTGCGAGAGATCCTCCGGCTCGATGGCTCGGTCGGCGACACCGCGCGCGAGGCCGACCCGCAGCCAGGGCAGGGCGGGCCAGCCGAGTTCGGTGGCGCGGGCCAGATGAGTTTCTCCACGCGTGCGGTCGCCGGTCAACAGCAGCGTCGCCCCGAGGTAGGCGTGGTTGATCCCGAGCAGCGGATCGATGCGTGTCGCCTCCTCGAAGGACGCTAGTGCGACCGCAAGGTGGCCGTAGTTGGCGCGGTGATGGCCGTGCCACAGCCAGGCCGTCGAGTCCCTGGGATCGGATTCGATTGCCGCCTGGAAGAGGCGTTCGGCGTCTGAGGGGTTGTCGGCCAGACTGCCCAGCACCGCCAGGGCGTCGGCGTTACGCGGATCGATCTCGACGGCCTTGCGGGCCGCTTCCTCCGCGAGCTGCACCGACTCGTCGCCGCGCGAGAAGCGCGCGACGTAGCCCGGTGCGACGGCATAGGCGCCGGCGAGAGCGGCCCAGGCCGGTGCGAAGCCGGCGTCGCGCTCGACCGCCTGAGTCAGCGTGTCGATCGCGGCGTCGATGGCCCGCTGCTGCCAGAGGGTCCGGCCGCGCAGGAAGAGGTCGTAGGCCACCATGTCCTGGGTCGGCTGCTGGACCCGGATCGGCTGTCCCGTGATCGTCAGTTCGAGGGCGCCCGCGATCTCGTTGGCGATGTCCTCCTGCAGCGTGAAGATGTCGGTCATCTCCCGATCGTAGGTATCGGACCACAGGTGGAAACCATTCTCGGCCTGGACGAGCTGGGCGCTGATCCGGACCCGATCCGCCTGGCGGCGCACCGAACCTTCGAGCACGTGAGCGACGTCGAGCTCGCGGGCAATCTCCGGCACGGTCGCCGTGCCGCCCTTGAAGGAGAAGGACGATGTTCGCGACGCCACGCGCAGTCCGGGTGCACGAGCCAGCAGGTTGAGGATCTCCTCGCTGATGCCATCGGTGAAGTACTCGTTCTCCGGGTCGGCGCTGAGGTTGGCGAAGGGGATGACGGCGATCGAGTCCTGCGAGGTGGGCTGCCACTCCGGCTCCGTGGGCTCAGGTGCGGTCGACGCTGCGGGGGCCGGCGTCTCCGTGGCCTCCACGATCGTCGGCGGATCCGTCGGGGCGGTGTCGATCAGGAAGCGCTTTGCGGCGATGACCGTCAGGGCGACCAGGATCATCACGATCGTGACCTGATCCAGCCGGTGCACGGCGCGGCCCGAGATCGCCTCGGCGCGCGACTCGGCCGAATCTCGCTTGAAGCCCTCCGGTGTCAGCTCGTAGGACCAGGCGAACCAGAGCAGCGGGATCAGCGCGAGAGCCATAACCGCCAGCAGCGCCTGCAGGACCTGCACGGGGAAGCCGAAGCGATCGAACATGACGTCGGCCAGTTCCACCATGACCCAACAGGAGACCCCGTAGGCCGCGGCAACCCGGAAGACATTGCGTCGTTTCAGCTGGTCCCAGAAGCTCATGCGTCCTCCACCGGCAGGTTCATACGCGCCAGGATCGCCCGGAAGCGCGGGTCATCACGGACGGGGTCCAGCTCCGGAATCATGTTGAGCTGGAGTGCGTAGGGATCGCCGTCATCGAGACACTCCCCTGCGCGGGCGATCGCTTCATCGAAGGCGCCCAGGAAGGCAAGGAGCGACACGTCCTGGGTGACGCACTGGATCGGGCTTGGCTCGTCGAGAATCGCCGCGACGGCTTCGGAGTTCGGGACTTCGCCAGCTAGGGCCGCGAAGAACTTTTCGACGGGTTGCGGCGTTCGCCCGCCGAAGGAGGAACTGATCCGCTGCTGCAGCGTCCGCGC
>JBCCZC010000563.1:0-2602 GCA_039188505.1 Pseudomonadota bacterium
GGCTTCAGCATCCCGCGAACGGAGTCCGGGGGGAAGGGTCCAATTGTCAGAGTTTGTTGCGAGTGTGCGACATTCCCGAGGAGGAATACGGTGCGAAACGGATTGATGGCGGCGTTGGCCCTGACCCTCGCGGTCGGGTGTGCGGCGACGGATATGGAGGAAGAACCCATGCAGATCGAGGGCCAGGAATGGCGTCTGACGGCCTTCGTCCACGATGACGGACGGACGGAGAAGCCCGAAGGTGAGATCAGCCTGCAGCTCGACGCGGCGGAGGCGCGGGCCTTCGGGAGCGCGGGCTGTAATCGCTTCAGCGGCAGCTACACGCTCGATGGCGATACGATCAGCTTCGGGCCCATGGCGATGACCAAGCGGATGTGCCCACCGAAGCTGATGGCGAACGAGGATCTCTTCGCGGCCTGGCTCGGTCAGGGCGGGATCCTGTCCTTCGAGAACGGCGAGCTGCGCTACCAGTCGCAGGCCGGCGAGCTGCTCCGCTTCGCGCTCGCTCCAGCCACGGAGTAAGGCCACCATGAAGGCCGCCGCGGTCCGCGCCGTCTGCATCGGTTTTCCCGGCGCCAGCGAGACGGTTCAGTGGGGTGACAACCACGTGTTCAAGGTGGGCGGCAAGATGTTCTGCGTCACCGGCGATGCCGAGGACGCGGGGTACTCCTTCAAGGTGGACGATGATCGCTTTCTCGAGCTGACGGATATACCCGGTCTCAGTCCGGCGCCCTACCTGGCGCGAGCCCGCTGGGTGGCGGTCGACCCGAAGGCCTGCGTGCTGTCCGACGGTGAACTGGAGGACCTGCTGCGCGGCGCCTACGAGATCATCCGGAGGCGCCTGCCGAAGAAGGTCCAGGCGACACTCGGTGACTGACGCAGTCGCACTCCTCGGCATCTGCTGGGAGGAGGGGGCCACCGGTCCTCGGGGGGCAGCGGCGGGGCCGCAGGCCGTGCGCGAGCGCCTGTTCTCGGACGCGGGCAATGGCTACGCGGAATCCGGCGTGGCGATCCTGGACCGGCTCGTCGATGTGGGTGATCCCGACCTGCCGCTGGCGGAGGTCGCCGGGCGCAAGGCCATCGAGGTCGCCGCCCGCGATGCCGCAGCCGTGGGCGCCGTGCTGGCCCTCGGTGGCGACCACTCCGTGACGCTCCCGCTGATGCGCGCCGCCGCCACGCGCCACGGGCCGCTCCACGTCCTGCACTTCGACGCCCATCCGGACCTCTACCCGGAGCTCGACGGCAGACGGTACTCGCACGCATCGCCCTTCGTCCGAGGGCTCGAGGAAGGCCTGATCGAGCGGCTGGTCCAGGTGGGCATCCGCGCGAACTCGCCGCCCCAGCGCGAGGTTGTGGCGCGATATGGCGACCGCGTGCGCCAGTACGGTCCGGCAGACCTCGCGGCGATCGACGGCGAATTCCTCGGATCCCCCCGCTACGTGACCATCGACATCGACGCCCTCGATCCCGCTTTCGCTCCCGGGGTTGCACACCCCGAGGCGGGCGGGCTGACCGTGCGCGAGCTCGTCGACGTCATCCGGCGTCTTGGGGGGAACTGGATCGCCGCGGATCTCGTCGAGGTCGTGCCCGAGCGCGACGTGGCCGGTCTGACGGCCGTCGCAGCCGCTAAAGTCATCAAGGAACTGATTGCAGTTCATTGATTCAATTACGTTAAGTTAAGGAGGGCTGCATGCCCGGGCTACGGATTGGGATCGCGGTCTTGCTAGGAGCGTGGGCCATGGCCACGACGGCCGCGGAAACGGAGGAGCGCGAGGTTCTTGACGCGATCGAGCAGGTCTTCGAGGGCATGCGCCAGGCAGACTCGGCCATGGTTCGCGAAGTCTTCGCTCCGGACGCGCGATTCATGGTGCTTCAGGGGGGTTCTCCGGTCATCGAGGTCCGGAGCCCCGAACGGTGGCTCGACGCCATCGATAGTTCGGGCGGCAAGTGGGATGAGCAGATCTACGATGTCGAAATGCGGGTTGACGGCGCAATGGCCTCGGCGTGGGTTCCGTACACCTTCTATCGCGACGGGGCCCTGAGCCACTGCGGCGTCAACTCGATCGAACTCCTGCGAGACACGGAGGGCTGGAAGGTCACGCAGATCTCGGACACACGCTACCGGGAAGACTGTCCCGAGCGTTGAACGTTCAGCGGGCCGTGCCCAGCACGCCCGATTCCTCGTCCCAGACGTGATCCAGCCGGTCCTTCTCGATGAAGATGGTTTCGTCCCGATACCGCTCGTAGAACGCGCGAGCATCCACAAGGTTCACCGGATCGCCCACCAGGATCACGCCGGCCATGCCCATGACGTTGTGGAAGGCGCAGTCGAAGATGTAGACGCCTTCCTCGGTGAGCTCGACCGTGATCGACTGCCCCTGCTCGGCCTGCCAGTCTGCGGCGCCGGTCGGCACGAACACCGATTGGGGCTGGTGGTCGAGATCGTCGACGATGAAGGTGACGCTGTCCCCGGGCTGGGCCCGGACGAAATCGGGCTCGAAGAACATCGTTTCGAAGCCGCGCACCGCGATGGCGTGCACCGTGTGCTCCTCGGCTGGCGCCGCACCGCCCCAGAGGAGCAGGAGCGTAGCGCCGCAGGCCA
>JBCCZC010000564.1:0-2560 GCA_039188505.1 Pseudomonadota bacterium
ACCTCGCCCGCCGGCGCCTCCGCCAGGGCCAGGCTGACCGTTCCCTCGCCATCGGCGTAGCGCCCCGCGAGTTCGACACAGGCACCGAGCCCGGCGGCGCCGAGCCGGCCGTCGCTGCTGTCGAAGGCGACGTCGGCCAGGCACGCGCGGCCCGACACCGTTGCGATTGCCCCGTCGAGGACGATCTCACCGGAGCCGGTTCCGCCGTAAACCGTGACGTCCGGAATCGTCAGTGGAATTGCGGCGAGGTCGATATCGGCCCAGCCCAGGCGGGCCTCGGTGAGGCCTCCGGATCCTCCCTCCACCTTCAGCTGCAGTCCTTCGAGGGCGCCCTCGCCGGTCAGTTCGAGGGCGAAGGCCTGGGTTTGGTTTGCGTAGGAAAGATCGATTGCGGCCGCCCACGCCGCGTCAACTTCGGGGACTGCTGCCGCAAGTCGACCGGTGCAGCCGAAACCGGTCGCGTCGAGGCGAAGCCGGTCGCAGCCGAGTTGCAGTTGTTCGAGCGCCTGGCCTGCGAGCAACAGCTCGTCGATGTCCAGCCGACCGCTGCCACGACCGGTATCCGCGACGACCCGGATGCCGCGAGCCTCGCCGTCGGTCGGCAGCGTGAGATGAGCGATCGACAGCGTCAGGGTTGCCTCGCCGCGCGCGGGCGGCACAATGACTGCCTGCACGCTGGCGGCAAGGAGCAGGCCGAGGTGCCAGCAGCCGCGCAACGACTCGAATGGGGAAGCTGGAGCCATGGCAAAGCGGATACTGATCGCGGACGACAACGAAATCAATCGCGAATTCCTGCGGGCCGTGCTGCGCCGCGACCAGTGGCGCATCGAAACCGTCGACAACGGGCGGGAGGCCATCGAGTGCTGCCGCGCAGCCCGCTACGACCTGGTGCTCATGGACATCCGCATGCCGGAAGTCGACGGTATCGCGGCCACCGCCGAGATCCGGACCATCGACGGCTACGACGGCGTGCCGATCCTCGCGCTCACCGCGGATCTGCACCTGCAGCAGCAGGATGAGCTGCGGTCCCGGGGCTTCGCGGCGACGCTGCTGAAGCCGATCTCGCGACAGGCGCTGCTGACCGCGATCGGGAATTTCCTCGACGTCGAACCGGAGTCCGCCAGCCCGCCGTCCGATGCTGGCCCCGCACCGATCGACCGGCAGGCGGCGCTCGCGGCCGCCGGGGGCAACACCGAGCTTGTCGATCGACTGACCGGCATGCTGGCCCAGGAACTCGAGGATTTCGCTCCGCGAATCGCCGAACACATCGCGCAGGCCGCTCTCCCCGCCGCCCGCGAACTCGTCCACAAGCTACGGGCCTCCGCGGGCTACTGCGGCGCGATCAGCCTGAGAGACGCGGCAGGCGAGCTGGAGAACGCCCTCAGCGCGGGCGATTCCCAGGCGGTGGCAGCTGCCCACCGGGGCTTCGATCGGGAACTCGAGCGTCTGCTCGCCTCGCTCCGCTGAGGACCGCCTTCAGGCGGTTTCCAGCCTGGCGGCATAGTCGCCGCGGGCGTAGGTGACGAGGGCTTCGCGGGGCATCGGCAGGGCGAATAGATGGCCCTGCAGCCGGTGGCAGTCACGCTCGAGGAGGAACTGCTTCTGGTAGGTCGTCTCGACGCCTTCGGCGATGATGTCGAGCCCGAGCCCGTCGGCCAGCTTCAGCACCGTGCCGAGCACGGTCTCGTCCTGATCGGTGCGGCCGATGTTCTCGACGAAAGACTTGTCGATCTTCAGTCCGTGGATCGGCAGCTCGCGCAGGTAGCTGAGCGACGAATAGCCCACACCAAAATCATCGACATACACACGCAGTCCGGCGTCGCCCATGCGCGCCAGCAGGCGCCGCGTGCGCTCGAAGCCCTCGACCAGGCTCGTTTCCGTGATCTCGATGTGGATTCGGCCCGGAGCGATGCCCGCATTGCGCAGAAGCGTGGAGACCTGGGTGACGAAGACGTCCCCGACCAGCTGGCGCGGAGACACGTTGAGCGACAGGAACGGCGTGCTGAGGCCGGCGCGCGCCATCCAGCCCAGGTCCTCGATGGCCGTCGCAACCGTCCAGTAGCCGAGATCCATGATCAGGTCCGACTCCTCGGCCAGCGGTACGAAGTCGCCGGGCAGGATGAGGGTCCCGTCGAGCTGCCGCCACCGTACGAGGCCCTCGAGGCCGATGAGCCCCCCGGTCCGGCCGTCGTGAATCGGCTGATAGTGCATCTCGAGCTGGCCCTGCTTCATCGCCTCGCCGAGATCCTGGATCCGCGTCCAACGGTCCGCGCGCTGGAGGTAGGCGCTTTCGCTGTAGAGCCGGATCCGCTTGCCACCGCGCGCCTGGGCGTCGTAGAGCGCCGCGTCGCAGCGGCGCAGCAGCTCGCCGAAGGTCGCGCCCTGGTGGGGCCAGAGGGCCACGCCGACGCTCGCCGAGGGCGTGATGGCGGAGCCGCGCCAGGGCACGCTCTGCTCCGTGCAGGCCAGCATGTTCTGCGCGGCGTTCAGGGCCCGGGCCCGGTGCCCGTCCGGTGGGTCGACGATCGGAACCATGACGACGAGGTCCCAGTCGTCGAGG
>JBCCZC010000565.1:0-2526 GCA_039188505.1 Pseudomonadota bacterium
CTGGTCACCGAGAACGGCAACGAGCGGATCAGCAACTCCTATAGCCCGCGGATGCGCCACGCCTTCATCAAGACCGACAAGTGGCTGGCCGGTCAGACCTGGAGCACCTTCCAGAACGTCGGCGCCCTGGCCGAGAACATCGACTTCGTCGGCCCGGCCGAAGGCACGGTCTTCGAGCGCCAGGCCATGGTTCGCTACACCACGGGTGCCTGGCAGTTCGCCCTGGAGAATCCGGAAACCACGCTCACGCCGAACGGCGGTGGTGGACGCATCGTCACCGACGATGGGGCGTTCCCGGACCTGGTCGCTCGTTACGAGATGAAGGGCGATTGGGGCAACCTCGTCTTCGCCGGCCTCTACCGCTCGCTCGACTTCGAGGATCCGGCCAGCGGCATCGACGCCGACGAGGCCTCCTACGGCCTGAGCGTGTCCGGCAAGCACCCGGTCGGTGCCAAGGACGACTTCCGCTGGATGCTTTCCGGCGGCACCGGCCTGGGTCGCTACCTCGGCCTGAACACCGCGAACGGCGGCGTGCTGACGGCCAACGGCGATATCGAGGCCATCGACAGCTTCGCCGGCTTCGCGAGCTATCGGCACTTCTGGAATCCGCAGTGGCGCTCGAACCTCACGCTGTCCTTCATCGACGTCGACAACGACACGAACCTGACGGGTACCAGCGTCACGAAGGACACCCAGAGTGTCCACGTGAACCTGATCTACAGCCCGCTGCCCAAGTTCGACTTCGGCGTCGAGTACATCTACGCCACGCGGGAGGTCGAGAGCGGCCTGGACGGCGACATGAATCGCCTGCAGTTCGCGGCCAAGTACACGTTCTGAGCGCCGGCCGGCCCCGGATTTCCAGCCCCGGGGTCGGCATCCCGAAATCCCCCCTGCGCCTTCGCGCGCAACCCTCACCGACCGGTGGTTCCCGCCGGTCGGTTTTTGCTTGCCCGGTCGGAAGCGGCTGGTAACGTGGGCGACTCGAGGAACAGACAGCAGGCAGGAGCCCGCCATGGAAACCGGTCGCTTCAGGAAGAACACCCATCGACACGCGCCGCTCGCCGTCGCGCTCGTCCTTGCGGCGGGCTGCGGTAGCGAACCCGAGGCGCCGCCGCCCATCGAGGAGACCGTCGTTGCCGACCAGGTGCAGGCCATGGAGCAGGCGAAGGCGCTCGAGGGACAGCTGCAGGACGCGGCGGATCGCAGCGCGAAAGCGGCCGACGACGCCCTTGACGACGGCGACGGCTGAGCCGCCGCCGGTCGCCGCAGGGTCGCGACCGCTATTCCGCCAACCCGTTCAGCTGGCTCTGGATCCAGCCGCGCGTCCGGTCGTCCGGTGCGAGTTCGAGGGCCCGATCCAGGGCTGCGCGCGCGCCGCCGGCATTGCCCGTCGCGCTGCGTAGCTGGCCCAGCGTCAGCCAGGTGCGCAGCGACTCTGGGAACCAGGTGAGGTTGGCCTCGACGATCGTTTCGGCGGCTGCGGGGTCCGACGGCGCGAGCCGCTCGCCATAGGTCAGCAGCACCGCTTCGGTGAAATCGTAGCTGTGTGACCCGTAGTAGCGCTCGCGGAGCTCGCGAAAGCGGGCGAGGGCAGCTGCCGGGTCAGCGCCGGCTGCGGCGATCTCCATCTCCTCGACGGTAGACCGTGGCTTCTCTGTGCCGCGATGGCACGTCATGCAGGTGACCGACGACCGGGGCGGGTCGAGGCCGTCGATCGTCTCGTTGATCGTTGCGGTCATGCGCATCATCTCGCGCGCGATGCGCTTGCGCTCCCGGTCGTCGCTTGCGAAGTCGAAGGTATCCAGCGGCGCCCCCGCCTCGCCGACATGGCAGCTCTCGCAGCGGCTGCCGGTGGCCATCGCGAAGAGTCGCATCTTCGCGCGCAGCTCCGCAGGACTGACGTCCTCTGGCAGCACCTTCAGGTTCGAGGGGTCGGAAAAGATGTCCTGGGCGTTGGCGTTGGCGCTGGCGCCGGCAAACACGGTGGCAAGCAACAAGACGATGGGACGCATGGCGGTTCCTCCGATCTGGGTCGCCATCAAGGTCTCCCGAGCGAACGCTCCACGGGTCAGCGCCATGTTAGGGAATGGTCAGGATTGCCGTTGCGGATGCGCCGCCGGCTTGAGACGGGCACCCTTCGGCTCGACAATCAGTGACATGCGTGGAAAGGATCGCCAGCTCCTCGCGGTGATGGCCGTCTGCCTGGCGGTGATCTGCCTGTTCGTGCTCTACGGGCTGCGGGCAGCCCGGTCGCACTACGCGACGACGGAGCAGGTCATGGCGGACTACGCCGCCATGGCCGCCGAGACGCTTGCAGGCCGGGTCAAGTCGCGGATCGGCTACGGCGCCGGTCACCAGGTGATGCAGGCCCTGGCGGAGACGGCAGGGCCCTGGGAGGAGCGGCTGGTCGCGCTGCGCGCGGACTCGTCACTCGCCGAGATCGTTCGCGATGCCGTCACGGGCATCGCCGTGGGAGAGGCCGGTAGCGCACGTTGTGTGGCCGGTTCCTGCGGCGCGGTCCTGGCC
>JBCCZC010000566.1:0-2455 GCA_039188505.1 Pseudomonadota bacterium
CCTGGGCGGGCTGGTGTTCTACGCGATCTTCGATTTCCGGCTGACGGTCTCCATGCTCGCGACCGGTCGCCTTCCGCCCGCCGCCGGCTTTGTCAGCATCCTGGTCCTGACCGCGCTGCTCTACGGCGTGGCCCTGCTCGTGGTGCTCCCCGACGGGCTTCTCCGGAGCGCTCCCTGGCCGGGCCGCCGCTACGCGCGCGCCGCTTTGCCCGAGGCCATTGCCGAGGCCCAGGTCACGGCCCTGCGCCAGCTGATGCGAGACGACGAACCGTGGCGTAGCGAGGACCTCGACCTGGCAACCCTGGCCGCGATGATCGACCTCAACCCGCATCAGCTCTCGCAGCTGCTGAGCCAGCATCTCGCGACGTCCTTTGCGGACTTCGTCAATGGCTACCGGGTCGACGCGGCGAAGCAGCTCCTGCGCGAGACGGCCGGCACGATGACCATGCTGGAAATCGGTCTCGAGGCGGGCTTCGGCAGCAGCGCCACCTTCTACCGGGCCTTCCGCCGCCGGACCGGCGCCACGCCGCGCGAATACCTGGCCACGATCGACAGCGACAAGGTGGTGCCGATCGCTCGTGGCAAGCGCGGCTGACGGCACGCCCCTACACGGTCATCACCCCTCAAGGCTAGACTCGCGGCTTTTCGCGACGAGCGCGCCGTGACCACCCGACGTTCTCACCTGTGGCCCTTCTTCGTCTGGCTGTTCGCCTTTTACGCGATCTGGCTTGGCGTTGTGCTGCTCGGCCAGCACGGGCCTGCGCTGGTGGAACACTGGCCGATCGCGCTCGCCATGATGGCCGGGTCCTACTTCGCGGGCTCGACGCCGCTGGGCGGCGGCACGGTGGGCTTTCCGATCCTGGTCCTGCTGATGAACGAGCCGGCGACGCTCGGCCGCGACTTCAGCTTCGCCGTGCAGTCGATCGGCATGACCAGCGCGACGATTTTCATCTGGTGCCGCCGCCAGAGCGTCGAGTGGCCGATGCTCCGGGCCGCACTCATCGGGGCGACGATCGGGACACCGCTCGGGATACTCCTCGTCGCGCCGCTCGTCAGCGGACTCTTCATCAAGCTGCTATTTGCGGTGCTCTGGGGCAGCTTCGGGATCCTGCATTTCCAACGGCTCCAGGAGCTGATCCGCCACGAAGGGATCACGCCGACGGCACCGCGCTTCGACCGCAACGCCGGCCTGGCCATCGGCTTCTTCGGCGGCATCAGCGTCGCGAGCATCACGGGCGTGGGCATCGACATGGTGATTTACACCCTGCTCGTGCTGCTCTGCCACGCCGATCTGCGCATCGCCATCGCCACATCGGTCGTTCTCATGGCCTGGACCTCGGTAGTCGGTACCGTGACCAAGCTGGTTACCGGCACGCTCCAGCCCGGGGTCTTCGAGCACTGGCTGGCCGCCGCGCCGATCGTGGCCGTGGGCGCCCCGCTAGGCGCCCTCGTCGTTGCCCGGATCGGGCGTAAGGTCACCCTCGTCGTCGTCTCGATCCTCTGCGTCGCACAATTCTTCTGGACCCTGGCGCATGAGTGGCAGCAGCTCGACGGCTGGACCATCGCCGCAGCGTTCCTGGGGCTTGGCCTGTTCGTACTCCTGTTCCAGGAACTGCACGACCTCGGCGACCGGCTCGCCCGGCGTGCGCCAGCGCCGCGACGCTAATCGCCGGAACCCGGCTCGGGCCGGCGCTGAGTATCAGCATCCTTGCGAGCACGTTTTTGCACCCCGCATTTTGTCTTGCGCGCAACATCTTGCTAACTTGCCCTCGATTTTCGATGCTCTCGATTCAAGCGAGCTTTCGTCGTTCGCTTTCAGTTTCTTTGTGCCTGGGGTGACAGATGATCAGACCGTCCAGTCGACTACTCGTTTTCTGTTTCGCATTTTCCTTGATTCCGCCCTGCACGGCGCAGGATGGAAATGAAATATTTAGCCACGCCGCCTATTTGAACGAACTCTCCGACCGGCGGCGTATCAATACGCTGTTCCAGAATCAACAAACGATCTTCGACGGACTGCAACTTGAGTATGTCAATGTCGGCAGCGGTAATCTCACCTTCAAACGCCGCGACCTGGTTCGTTTGAGCCGACTGCCGATCAACATCGCCAGAGTGTACGACTCCCGATCGCCTGGGGCACATGACTTTGGGGTCGGCTGGCGCCTCCTCTACGACGAACAGCTTCGCGAGGATTCGGGTGGCATGACCTATCGAGCGGCGAGCGGCGCCGAGCTCAGGCTTGTGCCCGACGGCGCGGCTGCATGGAGCGTTGCGAAAGGGCAGCCATCGGACATCCGCAGCATCATCGAAACGGAGACCGCTATCGAGATGGTCTACGGTGATTCCTGGAAGAAGGTGTTTGTGGATGGACCGCAACGTACGTTCGTGCTGGCCGCGGTGATCGCTCCCCAAGGAGACCGGCTCGATATCATTCGTGACGAGTTGGCCATGATCG
>JBCCZC010000567.1:0-2394 GCA_039188505.1 Pseudomonadota bacterium
ATAGATGCTCCAATACTTCCATACCTTGGAGAGGCCGCAGTAATTGCAGCAACATGAAAGCCTTGGAGAATAAATTGATCCCAATTCAAAAAACCAAACTTACAATCATGAGCACTTTTCACTCCGACAACAGTCTCGGCGAAATGACGTTCCACGGGGCCCGAGAGCTGTCGCTCGACGGGCTGCTGTCTGATGCGGCGGCACAGTGCCTGGCGCGCTGGAGGCACCGCGAAGACGCCACCGATTCCGCCGCCGAACTGTTCGACCTCGACAAAGCGCCGAGCTTCGTCATTTCCTACGATGGCAAATCGGGTCACTACCGGCCGGACCAACCGATGAATGCCGTCCCGGAAACGATCATCCGGGAGTTCCTCTACGGCGACGGAATCTGCAGCCTGACGGATATGGAGGTTCGCGCTTTCGCAGCCGATTACAGCGTGATCACCGAGGACGCAATCGAGTACCTCCTGGTCTGCCCGTTTCCGACCGAAGCGGGCAATGTCGGTGGGCTCGTCGTGGTCTGTCTGAATCACCAGCGGAAATAGATCTGGGAGCCATGCGAGCACCGATCGGGGCCGCTCGTGCTCTCGCGAGGCACGGTCGACAGGCTGCTTTCAACAGCGCGAAACGCCTTGTGGACGCGGTCTGACGGGTCGTCGTCGGCGGCGCTCGGATCATCCGGCAACGTAGCGCCCGGGGGCGTCCTCGATAACGTCGAGAGCACCATCGCCGGGCACGCGCGCCGGGACCTGCTTGCCCGACTGCGGCGCGAGCCAGGCATCCCAGTCCGGCCACCACGACCCCGTGTGCTTCTCCGCGCCGTCGATCCACTCCTCGACGGTCTCGGGCGTCTCGTTGTTGACCTTGTGCCAGTACTTCTCCGCCGAGGGCGGATTGACGACCCCGGCGATGTGGCCGGAGCCGGCCATCATGAAGCGCACCGGCCCCGAGTAGAGGCGCGTGGCCTTGTAGACCGAGTGATACGGCGCGATGTGATCCGTCTCCGACGACTGGATGTAGATCGGCAGCTCGATGCGGCGGAGGTCGATCGGGACGTCGCCGAGCGTGATGCCGCCGGGTTCGACGAGCTTGTTGTGGAGGTACATCTCGCGCAGGTAGTAGCTGTGCATCGCTTCCGGCATGCGCGTGGCGTCGGAGTTCCAGTACAGCAGGTCGAAGGCCCGCGGCTTCTGCCCCATCAGGTAGTTGTTCACGACGAAGGACCAGATGAGATCGTTGGCCCGGAGCATGTTGAAGGCCGTCGCCATGTCCCGGCCGTCGAGGTATCCACTGCCCTCCATGCGCTCGTCGAGCTGGTCGAGCTGGCGCTCGTCGATGAACATCCGGAGATCGCCGGCTTCGCTGAAGTCGACCTGGGCCGTGAAGAAGGTGGCCGTGCGGATGCGGTCGTCCTTCAGGGCCGCCATGCGGGCCAGCGTCGCGGCGAGGAGCGTGCCGCCGATGCAGTAGCCGATCGCGTTGACCTCGCGCTGCCCGGTCGCGGCCTCGATCGCCTCGAGCGCCGCGTAGATGCCGTCGTTCATGTAGTCCTCGAACCCCACGTCGGCGTAGCTCTCGTCGGGATTCACCCAGCTCGCGACGAAGACCGTGTAGCCCTGGTCGACCGCCCACTTGATGAACGAGTTCTCGGGCTGGAGATCGAGGATGTAGAACTTATTGATCCACGGCGGAAAGATCACGAGCGGCGTCTCGTGGACCTTCTCCGTGGACGGCGTGTACTGCAGCAGCTGGAGCATCCGGTTCTCGAAGACGACCTTGCCCGGCATCGTGGCGACGTTGTGCCCGACCTCGAAGGCCTCGCTGTCCGTCATGCTGATGAACAGACTCCCCTCACCCTCGCGCAGATCCTCCAGCAGGTGCCGAAAGCCGCGGATGAGATTCGTGCCCTTCGAGCGGATCGTCTCGCGGAGCACCTCCGGGTTGGTCAGCACGAAGTTGCTGGGCGCCAGGGCGTCGGACAGCTGCGCGGCGTAGAACTGGACCCGTGCACGGGTTTCGTCGTCGGCGCTGTGGATTCGGGCGATCGAGTCCTGCAGCCAGGTGGCCGTCAGTAGGTGCGCCTGCTTCATGAAGTCGAAGACCAGCTCCTCCGACCAGGCGTCATCCCGGAAGCGGCGGTCTCCCCGCGGTACCGGCGCGACCGGGTCCGGCCGACGGCCGAGTAGCCGCGCGGCCGTATACTTCGCGAGGCCGAACGAGCGCCGGGTCAGATCGAACTGCGCGCGCGCCAGCGCGATCGGGCTGAACATGGCCCGGCCGGCGAACTTGAGCATGGGCTCGGCAACGTTCAGCGGATCAAGTTGGATCGGTCCCTTGGGCACGACCATGGGGGGCAGCAGGCGGGCGCTCAGGGCAGCGATCTGGCGCAGATCG
>JBCCZC010000568.1:0-2371 GCA_039188505.1 Pseudomonadota bacterium
GGCATGCCACGGCACGGCCACCCAGGCTGTCGTCGTCGAAACGGCGAGTTGGGAAAGCAAAGGCGAGGTCCGGTCCGCCTCGGCGCCCGCGATCTACGACTTTGACGGCGAGTTGATCCGGGCCGTTCACTACTTTCCGTCCCGATGAACGCCGTCGCGAGTGCACATCGCCCCTGGGCGAGCCGCTTCCTGGGCGCGCTCGGTACGTTGATGCTCGTGTCGTCGGCCGCCGGTGCAGACGATCACGTTTCCCTCGAAGCGCAGCTCGATCAGCTGATGGAGTGGTTTCCAGGTGAATACGACAACCACGTGCAGGTCTACCGGCAGATGACTGAACGCGTTCCGCCGGAGCAGCTGCATCGTCAGACGCACCACATCTTCCACCCCGTGTCGGTCACCGGCATTCCGGAGCCGAGCCTCTACGCGCAGCAGAGCCAGCACTATGACCGGAGCGACCTGTACCGGCAGCGGATCTACTCGTTCTCGATCAACGCCGATGAACAGGCCATCCAGCTGACGATCTACACGCCGCAGGACCCGTCGAAGCTGACCGACGCCCACCTGGATCCGGGAAGGCTCGCCGGCCTTACGGCCAACGACTTCGTTCTCAAGCCGGGGTGCGAAGTGTTCTGGACCTGGGATGGCACGCAGTACAACGGCTACCTGAAGGAGAACGCGTGCAGCTACTTCTCCACGCGCTTCGACACGCAGGTCTATCTGAACGAGACCCTGACGCTACGGCGGGATGCCCTGGTGCTGGACGACACGGCCACCGACGGTGACGGCAATCTGGTGTTCGGCGCGGCCGAAAAGGGCCCGACGGTCAACCTCAAGCAGTCACCCTGCCCCGACTGAGCGCGGGGCAGCGGTTGATCAGAACGCCGCGGCGCAGAGGGCCAGCAGCGGTCCGGGGAAGAGCCCGAGGCCGAGCTGCGCCAGGCCACCGGCGCTGATCACGGCCCGGAGGTCGAAGGGGGCATCGATGGGCGTTTCGCTCTCCGGCGGGTCCATGTACATGACCTTGATGACGCGGAGATAGTAGAAGGCCCCGATGATCGCAAAGAACACCGCGACGGCAGCGAGCCAGACTAGGTCCGCGTCCACGGCAGCCTTCAGCACCTCCAGCTTGGCGAAGAAGCCAACGAAGGGCGGGAAGCCGGCAAGCGAAGCCATGAACATCAGCATGACGAACGCGAGCCAGGGGTTCCGCTGGTTGAGCCCCTTGAAGTCCTCGACGCGATCCGCTTCGAAGCCCGCGCGGGACAGCACGACGATCATCCCCAGGGCGCCAACCGACATGATGGCGTAGACGATCGCGTAATACATCGCCGCCTCGAAGCCCGTCTCCGTACCGGTCTCGGTGCCCACCAGCATGAATCCGACGTGCGAGATCGTGGAATAGGCAAGCATGCGCTTCAGGTTCGTCTGCGCAATGGCCACGACATTCCCGATCGCCATCGAGAGCACCGCGAGGATAATTAGCATCTGCTGCCACTCGACATGCAGGCCACCGAGGCCATCGTCGAGGAGACGAATCGCCATCGCGAAGGCAGCAATCTTCGGGGCACCCGCGAGGAAGATGGTCACCGCCGTCGGCGAGCCCTCGTAGACGTCCGGGAGCCACATGTGGAACGGGACCGCGCCGAACTTGAACGCGAGGCCGATGACGATGAAGACGAGGCCGAACGCCAGGAACGGATCGGAGCCCGGGTTCGAGCCAAGGCCAGCCGCGATCTCGGACAATGCAAGCGTTCCGGTGGCGCCGTAGAGCATCGACATGCCGTACAGCAGCATTCCGGACGCAATTGCACCCAGGACGAAGTACTTCATGGCCGACTCGGAGGCGACGCCCGAGTCCCGGTCCAGGGCGACAAGCGCGTAGGAAGTGAGTGCCAGCAGCTCGAGTCCGAGGTACAGGCTGATGAGGTCTCCGGCGGAGATCATCACCATCATGCCGAGCATGCCGAAGAGCGTCAGCGCGTAGAACTCGCCCTTGAAGAGCGAGCGCGCCCGTAGGTATGGCTTAGCGCAGAAGAATACGATAGCCATCGTCAGGTAGACGAAGAGCTTGAGTACGTCCCCAAACAGATCGCGCACGAAGGAGCCGGCCATGGCCACACCGGTAACCGCGTCGGTGCCGAATCCGCGACTGGTGGCGAGTGCGGCGAAGATCAGGGTCAGGATCGAAAGCAGATGGACGAGCCCTCGTCGCTGCTCGCGGATGTAGAGATCCACGACCAGCACCACGCAAGCCATCGTACCGACGATGATTCCCCGATCCGACAGATCCATGGCCGCATCAGCAAGGCTCAGGAACACAAAATCCCCCGCCGCGTCTTCGGCCGTCAGCAGCGCAGGCTCCATGCCACCC